>NZ_CP015217.1:3380000-3742707 GCF_001729245.1 Leptospira tipperaryensis
ATCTTATTATGAGCACATAAGAGAAGAGTTAGAGAAAAAAGCCTAAAAAAAGAAAAGGATTCTCCAAAACGGCATCAGATCGTTTTCAAAATTTTTTTAAGAGAATTTTTACAACACAAGCTCTTCGAAAGAGGAACTCCTTTTCTGAAACTTTCCCGAAAAGAAAAAGTAGGAACTCCTTCTTTAGAAAATTCTAAAATAAGCGATCATGCACTCCCGAGCGGAATTCAATTCCGACCGACGAAACCCGCAATTTTTCTTGATCTTCAAACGACCCAATACAAACGGAAAGAGAGAATCCCCGGAAGAGACGACAAAATTTAGATGGCAAAGGACATTCTAAAATTCTAAATTGAGAATCTGAATGAAGACCTTATCGGTAATCATCCCGGTTCAAGAAGGGGATTCAGAATCCGAGTCTCTTTTAAGGGAGCTCCCACATTTAATTCCTAAAGATTGGGAAATCGTCATTTCCACATCTCCCGAAAAAGGCAATCGCGCACAAACGCTGAACGAGGGAGTTGGAAAATCTCAAGGAGAATTTCTTTGGTTTCTCCATGGAGACAGTCAAATCACCTCGGAAACAATCTCTTTTCTTCAAAACGCAATTGCGACTTTTCCAAATGCATTACATTATTATAAACTTCAGTTCTATCCTGAAAGTTTACGAATGAAAATCAACTCGAACGGCGCAAATTTTCGTTCTTGGCTTTTAAACTCTCCTTTTGGAGACCAGGGGCTTTGCATCCGCAAAGAAACGTTTCTTCGCCTCGGCGGATTTGATGAAAAAACTCCCTATGGAGAAGATCTTCTTTTTGTTTGGACGTCTCAAGAGAATGGAATTCGTTTACACAGAATCAATTCTTTCCTGAGGACGAGCGATCGGAAGTATCGAAAAAAAGGTTGGTGGAAGATCACGCTACTTCATCAATATCTCTATTGGAAGTTGGCCTTTCTTCATTTCTTTGGAAAGAATGAAGATTCTCCGAAAATATAATCTTACATTTCAAAATATTTTTTTGAGAAGGTTTATCGGACACGATTTTTTGATTTTAGATTCCTCTGAAAAAGAACTCTATATTCTGTTTTAGCAAGAGCCGACAGATCCCCTTTAGACATATACATTCACGCAACGACGCGCGATTTTCATAGAAATATTTAAGAATAATTTAATTATCTAATATTACATTTATATTCAAGCCTGGAATCCGTTTGTCTTATGGGTTCCATCGCAATAAGGCTTATTCGCAGAACCTCCGCATCGACAGAGATAAGCTTCCGTAACTCGATTGATTGTTCTTCCCGTTCCGGAACAGAGCTCCAAACTTCCGGTAATTTTCAGAGGGCCGTTCCGAGTCGGCTTGACGATCAATTTTCCGTTTCTCACGGGAAGCGGAGTCGAATCCTGAGTTGTCGGTTCTCCAGTCGCATGAAAATCGATTTGATTATGACTCGAATCACAAAAGGGTTTATTTTTGGAGGCCCCACATCTGCATAACGTTACGCGAAACCCTGGATCTTCTTGACCTGTGATTTCCAGATCCGCGTGAAATGCAAGAGGACCGTTCTCGCGAACTCGAAGCAAATTGACGATCGGCGCCTTTTCATTTTCAGACTCGGCAACTGCCTCGTATCGAATCGCACCGGAAGGACAATTCAGCGCTAAGTTTTGAATTTCTCCGATGTTCGCCTTATCAGGATAGATCCAATCTCCTTCTACATTCGGAACAAAAACATCGGGTCTACTAAGAACACAATTTCTAGAATGAATACATTTTTTTCCATCGAAAAGTATGTTTGATTCTTTTCCTTTGACGATTTCCATTTTTAGACTCCTTCTTCCGAGCCTCCAAATCATAACTCAATTTTAGAATAAACCAAGCAGAATCATTTTCTAAAATTTATTTCCTCTTCCGGAAAATCGATTAAAAAAGAGTAATCACATTTCAAAACAAATTAGAAATCGTAGAAAAGAGGATTTGATATGGGATTGTTTTGGGGTTTTATCGAAGTTTTTATTTTTAGTCTCACTCTCCCCACGACCAAGTTGACCATAGAACATTTCGATCCTCTTTTTGTCGGATTGGGAAGAGCGGTCCTTGCGGGAATTCTCGCCGTCTTCGCATTAAAAATCACAAAGACTCAACTTCTTCCTCTCGCAACCGCGGTCGCGGGAACGATTCTCGCGAAAGAATCTCAGACGATTCTATTTTGGATATCGAGTCTTTTCGGTTCCTCAATCGTAATTTTCTATTTTCTCTGGAATCAGGAAGTATCGCTTCGTTTCGGAGATCTCTTTCTTTTCTTAGCGGTTCTCTCCGCGGCCGTCGGATACGCCGAAGGAGGAAAGTTAGCTCTTGGTCGCGCTCTCCATTTTCTCGGGAGAATCCGTTTCAAAAGTAAAAGGATTCTTCCGGAACCGCAGGTGAAATCATAATTTTAGTATATTCTAATTTTTTAAACTTCTGTTTCCATTCCATGAGAAGAATCTTCGGTTAAAATTTCAAACGCGGCTTTTCTTTTTGAAGTCAGCTT
This sequence comes from Leptospira tipperaryensis, assembly GCF_001729245.1. Classification (NCBI taxonomy): domain Bacteria; kingdom Pseudomonadati; phylum Spirochaetota; class Leptospiria; order Leptospirales; family Leptospiraceae; genus Leptospira; species Leptospira tipperaryensis. The sequence continues at coordinate 3,382,536 of NZ_CP015217.1, forward strand.
AAAGTAAGAAACGTCTTCTTTTCGTTTTACAAAAATTTCCGCGTTTGCGATCTTACTATTGAGGCAGTATTTCCATCCTCCGGGTGGATTCCAATACTGAAGACAGGCAAAGTCTTTACGATCGGCGAAGATTCTCCCTTTGATTGAAATTTCACTCGAACTCGCAGCAAAATGCCAATCAAAGTAACGATACTTTGCCCTCCCAAAACTTCGAAGGGGATGATTGAGTTTATAATCCTTTCCTCGAAATCGAAATACGATCGGAGTGATCGCGGGCGTCCAAAAAGGTCCGATCTTTAACTTCGCAGTCGCAAGCTCTAAAAAAGAATCTGCCTCTTCTTCAAATCCGACAACCTGTCCCCAAGCGTAACGATCCGTATGTTTGGATCCCCAGTTATGATTGTGGCTCCCGATCCAATCTTGAAGTCGTATCTCCTCGGTTCCGAGTTTGAGGGTTCCTGATATTTTGATCCAAGGATTTCCGACTAACACCTTCGCTTTGGGAAAACCTCCTTCGTATAAATTTTCAGGAAAAAGAAAAAGTGGAGGACTACCTCCCGCAATCTTAAGATCCCAGAAAAAGTTTTCGGGACCTTTTTTATTTCCAGCCTTTCCAATGAGATACGAATCCGTTAACTCGGAACCTCCTATCGAAATCAAGAGCGGCGAGGATTGAAAGGAACAAGAGGCAATCGGAAACTCCGACTTGGAAACAAAATGAGAATTTTTTTCTCCGTCAAAATAGATCGCCCAAAGTTCACCCATCGCTTTTTCCGGATGATCTTTTGGCGAAAAGATCGTATAACGGATCCAGACGGCCTTTGCTAAAGAAGGATGATTCGCCCTTACAAACCAGCTTTCGTAGTGCCCTCTCGGATCGTTCGGCTTAAACCTTGTGTAATTGAAATTGGATACGATTCCGCTCATAGCGCCTCTTTCCTCTAACTCTTTTTAAGATTTCTATATAAGAATTTTTTGCGAACTTCCCAACAAGAAGGAAGCCCGGTTCTTATTAAAGGAAAGCCCCCAACCCTCAAGAAGAATTCCTCTTTTCGGATCGAATTTTTTTCTCTATTTTTGTCTTCGTGATTGAAAGTATTCGCATCGAAATCGAATTTTTGATCCTTCCCCTTGCTTGTATTTGGATGAAAATCACTTTGATTTTAAGAATTTAGAGCCTCCGAATCCGATCGCCGCTTCCGTTTAGAAAACGAATTTCAATCGTCCTAATTCTAAATTCTATTTTGAAAGAATCCTTAGGATGAAAGAGGTCGAAGCGACTTCATTTTCGTTAACTCTCACTTATATTTGAATTATAAATATAAGAAAATTTATTTTCACCTGTTATAAATAAATTCAAAACTTTGAATGTCTTTTATCCAAGAAGCTTCTTTCTTACGTTCGTTTTAAATTTTGTTTGACCTTCCTTATTTTTCGGATACCCCTTCGGTGAGTGAGAGGGAATCGAAATGAAAAAGGAAAAATGGAAAATCATCTGCGTGTTAGTCGCATATCTTATCTTCGCAAATTGCGCGGATAGGAAAAACGAAACGGAAGCTCTCTTAGGTTTGTTAAATACAAATCAGGACCTCAATGTAGGAAGTAAAACTGCTGGAGTTTTGAACCTCGTAACCTCATCGGCCCCGGACGTTTTTCTTGTAGGCGCGGGAAAAGCCGATATAACCGGACCCTTTGTTCAATCGAGCACGGGATACAATAGCCCCGGAGACGAAATGTCAGGTCTTGCGATGAGATTATTTTCTCGCGCCTTCGTGATCGAAAGGCCGGGCGGTGCAAGGGTGGCAATCGTTACGAACGATATGATCCACATGTATCAGAGTATTAAGATGGGAGTGATTCAAAAACTTCAGGCGGACGGATACGGATCTGCGTTTAACAACGATAATGTGGTTTTATTCGCCACACATACGCATTCGGCGCCTTCCAACGTTTCCTGGTATACTTTATTCAATCTTTTTAATGGAGTTGTCGGCTTTGATAAGGTTCACTACAATCTCATCGTAAACGGAACCGCAGAAGCGATCAAAGCGGCATACAATCAGAGACGCGAAGCCAGAATCAAATTTGCGTCCGGGCCCCTTGTCGGCGGCTCCTTCAATCGTTCTTCCGCGGCGTATGAGTGGAACATCGATAAGGCGAATTATCCAAAAAACATAGAGGAGACGATGTCTCTCTTACGCTTCGAGGCCACGGACGGAAGTCCTATCGGGCTGGTAAACTGGTTTGCGGTACACGGAACTTCTCTGGGAATTACAAACCGAAGAGCGCACGGAGATAACAAGGGTTATGCGGCCTACCTCGTAGAAACAACGATGGGTGGAAATTTTGTGGCGGCGTTTCCTCAAGGACCGATGGGAGATTCCAGTCCCAATCATCCGAATCCTTCCGATATTACAAAACCGTTTCTTCGTCCGAACGACTTAGATCCAAGTCTCGATGCGCTCGAGAATCCGATCGTTCACGGAAGTTTGCAGGGAAACAAGGCGCTCGAACTCTACAACAATTCGACAACTGCGATTACGGGTAACGTAGGATTTCGACATTCTCACGTAACCTGGAATCAAAAAATTGCGATCGATCCGAATTATATCGGAGAAAACAAAATGCCTTGGGATTCGATCACCAATCCAACAACGTGTGTGGCGACGATCGGCGGGGGCTTTTTAGCAGGGGACGAAGAAGGAGCGCCGGTAGAATTTGCAAAAGAAGGAGAAATCCGAAACAACTTCGTTTTCGAAAACGGAACTTGGGTTAAAAAAAATTACAGCCTCACAAACTTGAGCGGCGCCGCTCAGATATTGGGTTATCTCTGGCCTCTCGCACAATTGGCTCTGAATTCTACGAAATACGAAGGTTGTGACAAAGAAAAATTTACCCTTCTCCCTGTAGGAGAAGTGGATAACTTCTGGTTTCCCAATCCGAACGTTCCTTTTGTTCCGGTTGTTCTTCCTTTGCAAGTAATCACGATCGGGAACACGGCGATTCTTGCTTCTCCTTTTGAAATTACGACTAACGCGGGAAGAAGACTCAAATCAAAAGTCAGCTCGACTCTATCTAACGCCGGTTATACGAACGTAGTCGTCGCGGCTATGGCAAATGCCTATGCTCAGTATCTCACAACCAGAGAAGAATACTCGGCTCAGAACTTTGAGGGCGGATTTACCGCTTACGGTCCTTGGGCAAACGCCGCGCTTCAACAAGAGTTTGATCGAATCGCAAAGGACATCGTAGCAGGAAGATCCACTAACGCAGGGTCGAATCCTCCCGATCTCTCCAATCAACAATTTATCCAAACCTGGCTTTCTCAAAATGGCGTTGTTAACGACGGAGGCGATTTTGGTAAAGTTTTAGCCGACGCCAATGTTTCGTATCAAAGAACAAAGGATAAGGTCGCGGTAAAATTTCAAGGCGCACATCCAAGAGTCGTTCAGGATAAAAAGTTGGACGGAAGCCTTTCTTCTTTCTACGATCCGAATCTTTATTCTTACTTGGAAGTGCAAAAGAAAAATGGGAATCAATGGACGACGATCGCAACGGATAACAACCCTTATACGGCGTATGATTGGGCGAGAACCGGAGGCGATCTTTCGATGACTTCCGAGGTCACGATTACTTGGTTGATTCGAAACCAAGAACCCGGAACCTATCGAATCGTCTACAACGGATTGGCGAAACAGTTCTGGGTATTTTTCTGGACGTATAAAAAGTTCACTGGAATTTCCAGAGAATTTGTATTGCAGTAGATCTTATACTAAGAAACGAAGATCGGAGAATAAAGAATCCTGACCTTGTGGAATTCTATATTCTCCATTTTTTTTATATTCAAAGTATAGAATGTATAAAAATAGAGACCGCGTTTTTTAGCTGAAACAATCCGGGTTCTTCGTAAGGAAAATGTCCCGCGCCTTCCAAAATTATAAATTTCTTTTCTCCGGGAATCCGATCAAAAAAAGGTCTACTAATAGACAATGGAGTCCAAGGATCCAGCTCAGGATGGACCAAAAGAATCGGACATATACGAAAGGAATCGGGTTCTATCTTTGCTTGGAATTCGGATATCGTACGCATCCAACGAAAGCTCACCTTAGCTCCGCCCGCGTAAGGATCCCCCGAAAACACTTTCGAAAAATCAGGGTCGTTTGTAATGAGCTCCATCTTGCTCAACCATCGAATCGGAACGTATAGATCGTCGGTGATCCAACTCAGCCAAGATGTCAAGGGAATCCCTAAGATTCTTAAAAAACGGTTTCGGGCAACCGCATCCTGGACCTCGGTTCGCCGGAGATCGGCGAGAGTCGTCACAATTAGACCTTGCACATTTCCGTTTTCCGCAGCGACATGATAAGCGAGCATACCGCCTATGCTCAATCCGAAAAGAATCATCTTTTTATCGGACTTCCTCTCAGCTTCTATCAAGTCGTTTAACAATTGGACCCAGTCATTATAGTCCATCTTGAAATTTTCATCCGTCAAAGTTAGTCCGAAGCCGGGAAGATCCGGCGCAATTACCTCACACCCGAGATCAAAGACTAACTTTGCCATCGAACCGAGAACTCTTCCATTTCCACCGCCTCCGTGAATCAATAATACCTTACAATCGGAGTTCGGATTTTCATATCGATCCAAATGAACTCTTAGCTTCTTCCAGACCCAATATTCTTCCTTTGGAAGTTTACCGTCCTTGAGTTTTAAACTTTCCGGTAAAAATTTCTGATATCTCTGCCAGTGAGTCGTGTTCAAATAACTTCCTCCCCTTTCCGGAGGAAAAGTTCCGCAATGAGAAAGAGCCAAAACACCGATAAGAATGATTTTTAATTTCATACTTTTCCAGGTTTTCCGAAAAAGTTTCTTTTTGTATATTTGGAAAACGATCGTCTTACTTTCAAAACTATACAGGTGTCAATTTTTATGTCTGAAAAAATAGAGAAACAATACAACACGATCATCCAAACGTTCCTGGATCGTTTTCTTAAAACGGAATATTCTAAGATTACGGTCGCGGATATCGCCGAGGACGCAGGAATGACAAGAGCCAACTTTTACAGCTATTTTACCGGCAAAGAAGAACTCCTCTGGAAGACTTTTAAATATGTTTTTTTAGAAAATAGCGAAAAGGTGAAAGAATTAAATGCGAATACTTTATTATCCGAGGGAAAGCCGCTTACATTCTATCTTTTTGAAAACGTAAAAAAGAACCGCGAGTTCTATAAACGGATTTTTCAGGAATCCGTACCGTATGAATTTCATATTAAACTTTCCGATTTTTTATCCGAAGAATCGTATCGAACCCATTCAAGTCTTAGAGAAAAATATGAGAATCCTTCCTTTCCCTACCAATACATTTCGCATTATCTTTCCGGCGCGGTGTTAGGCTTATTATCCCATCTTTTGCGGAAGGATTTGGACTGGGATTCGGAAACGATTTCAAACTGGTTTACTTCTCTTGCAGCCCCAGGAATCGTAAATCAACTCAAAGAAGGTTAAAAAGAAAAAGTGAAACCTGAAAAGATTGAATTCTTAAATTGGAAATTTATTCAGGTAGTTTGAATGTTGGAAGAGAAAGGTTGTAACGGACCGCAACGATACGAATCAGAACCACAAGAAGGACGGAAAAGCCCGTATTCCAATCTCCGTCTACATTCAAATAATTTAATGCGATATAAAGCGTAGCACCCGCAAGACAAGCGGTCGCATAAATTTCTTTTCTAAAGATCAAAGGAACTTCGTTAATCAGAGTATCGCGGATCACACCTCCAAAGATCGCAGAGATCATTCCTAAAATGACCGCGCCGAATGGATTGACTCCTGCACTGAGTGAAATTTTGGTTCCGATTACGGTATAAATTCCGATTCCAATGGAATCAAAAAGAAAGATTTCTCTGCGGAAACGAACCCAATAACGCGCAAAAAGAATCGTCAAAACAAATCCGAAAAAAATTGCCCAGAGAACGTTTGCGTCTCGAACCCAAGCGACTGGATAATTCCCGAGAGTGATGTCGCGGAGAGTCCCTCCTCCGATCGCAGTTATAAATCCGGTAAAGAAGGCGCTGAAGATATCGTTGTGATGACCCTTTTTTTCAGCGGCGGCCAAAGCGCCGGAGATTGCAAAAAAACCGACCCCGGTGAGTTCTATATAATATGATAAATTCAAATTCTTAAGTCGATAAAAAGTGTCGGGATGAATTTAAAATTTTCAAGAGCGAACTCAGAGTCCGTTCGTTTCGGACAAATGTCGGATCAACTCCGAAAGAGTTTGAATGTCTCCGTCTTCTCTTTTTAAATAAGACCTCCAACCGAGTGATTTCGGAACAACTACGTCGAGATCGAATTTATCTCCGCAATAGACCAAGGCTTCCGAAGGAAGATTTACAAGACGCATCGCTTCTTCGAAAATTTTCGGAGACGGTTTTTCGTATCCGAATTCCGCACTTACAATCACAGGATTCAAATGTTCTAATATTCCTTTCGCATCGAGCAAATCTCTCAGACGATGATCCCAATTGGAAATCGCGCCCAGACCCCAGCCTTGAGTTTTGCAAAAATCTTTGAGCTCCCAAAAACCGGGATCCACTTCCCAGAGTTCCGGATCCGCAAATCGATTGTAGATGATCGGAAACGCTTTTTCCAAAGGAACACTTTCCGGAATTCTTGAGAGAAAGTCGTTTAACAATTCTTTCCACCACCCCGGAGTTCCGCCTGGATGAAATTGATACTTATCTCGGTGATCGGGAGGAGCGTTCTCATTCATCTTATGCCAGGCTTCGGAGAAAGCTTTTCGAAAAATTTCACCCGCATTCTTTTCTTTTTTCAAGCCCGCGTCCAAAAGGATCTCAAGATACGTTTCTCCCGCGGCTTTCTTTAAGTGAAGAATGGTGTCTCCCACATCCAAAAATAAATAACGATTATGACTCACAAGACTGAGTTTCGGAAACCCTTTTGTTTTTGCATCCAGGTTTCGAAAGCGATTCCTCTAAAATCAAAAATGGCTTGTAAGAGTAATTCTAAAGTTCATTCTAAGAATCTATGTCAGGTGCAAATTTTTCCATTGGGATCTTTATCTTTCCGGGCGTCACACAACTTGACTTCACCGGTCCCTTCGAAGTGTTCTCAAGAATTCCGAACGCAAAGGTATTCTTGTTCGCCCAATCAAAGGGAACGATTACTACGGAATCGGGAATGAAATTTATTCCCGACTATGACTTTTCAAATTGTCCGGACTTAGATATTCTTCTCGTTCCTGGCGGGTCCGGAACGACTCATCTGATGGAAGACTACGAGGTTTTAGAATTCCTAAAGAAGAAGGCCGAAAATTCTAAGTTTATAACTTCGGTTTGCACAGGATCTTTGGTGCTTGCGGCCGCGGGACTTCTCGACGGTTACAAAGCGACGACCCACTGGCTTTCCTTGGATGTCTTAAAATTATTTCCGGTTCAAATTTCGAGTGAACGGTTTGTAAAAGATCGCAATCGAATCACGGGCGGAGGAGTTACCGCGGGAATTGATTTTGCCCTTTTTCTGACTGCGGAATTTTTCGGGTCCGAACTCGCGGAAGAAATTCAATTGATGATAGAATACAATCCCGCCCCTCCCTTTACATCCGGTCATCCGACCACCGCGAGCTCCCACCTTGTGGACAAGGTAAAAGGAAGTCGGGAGACCGCTCAAAATCGAAGAAAGGCCGCGGCGATTCGAGTATTAGAATCTCGTTCTAAAACCTGAGCTTTTAGATTCTTCTGTAAAAGGGGAAATGTAGGAACTCCCCTTTTTTTTCGGAGATCTCAGAAGAATTCCTCCGTGAGGAAAATTTTGGGTCTTTTTTTCTTCCCTCCTCTCACCTCCAAATTCTTTAAGAAAACGTCGATTCTTTGCTAAAGAGACATAATTCTCCACTTAAAATTGAAAAGTAGGAACTGACACTTTTCCTATCTCTTGAGAAAGTCTTGACCTTTAGTTACAAGTTACATATTTAGTTATTTGTAACTAAAGGAGAAAACGCAGATGAAACAAAAGAAATTGGGCAACAACGGTCCTCAAGTTTCGGAAGTCGGCCTTGGATGTATGGGAATGTCGGATTTTTACGGGAACAAAGAAACCCGAGATCGTTCGGAAAGCATTCGGGCGATTCACGCAGCCTTGGACGCGGGAATCAATCTTCTCAACACCGGAGATTTTTACGGAATCGGACACAACGAGCTCTTGATCTCGGAAGCTCTCAAAACGACTTCCGCAAAACCTCTCCTAAGCGTGAAGTTCGGAGCGATGAGAACTCCTCAGGGCGGTTTTACGGGATATGACGCAAGACCTGCCGCGGTGAAAAACTTCGCGGCCTATTCTTTGGTTCGCCTGGGCGTCGATGTAATCGATATCTATCAACCTTCTCGAGTGGATCCGAACGTTCCGATCGAAGAAACCGTAGGTGCGATCTCAGAACTGATAAAAGAAGGAAAGGTTCGTTACTTAGGTCTTTCGGAAGCTTCTCCGGAAAATATAAGAAGGGCGCATAAGATTCATCCTGTGACCGCGCTCGAGATAGAATATTCTTTGGCGACGAGACTCATTGAAAAGGAGATTCTTTCCACTGCAAGAGAACTCGGAATCGGAATCGTTCCGTATGGAATTCTTTCTCGCGGTTTGCTCTCCGGAAAAATTTCCGGAAATCTGCAAGAAGGAGATTTTAGATCCCATTCTCCTCGCTTTATGGGAAAAAACCTTGAATCCAATCTGGAGCGGGTCAATGTGCTTCAAGAACTCGCAAAGGAAAAGAACTGCACGCCTGCACAACTTGCAATTGCTTGGGTCCTTCATCAAGGAAACGATATCGTTCCTTTGTTGGGATCCACAAGAACAAGCAGTCTGAAAGAAAACTTAGGAGCCCTCTCGATCGAATTGAGTCCTGAAGAATTGAGAAGAATCGGAGATTCTTTTCCGGAAGGATCTTTTCAAGGAGAACGTTATCCAGCTCCTCAGATGCAGACGGTAGCAAAATGAAATATGCCCAGAACAGGCTTAACGCCGGAAGAACTCTATAACAAAGCGCTCGATTCCACGGAGACGGAAATTCGTAAGAATGGGGTCGAGCGTTTGAAACTGACCGACATCGCGAGGGATCTTAAAGTCAGTCACGCGGCCTTATACAAATTTTTTTCAGATAAACAATCTCTCTTGGACGAAGTTTCCAAGAGATGGTTGGATAGAATCGATCGGGAACTGGAAAGAATTTCCGCAAAAGAAGAACCGGTCGATGGAATTCTAAGAGAATGGTTTCTCAAACTTCATTCTATGAAACGGGAAAAAATTCTCGTGGATCCAAGACTTTTCACTGCCTTCAATCTCTCAGCGGAAAAAACAAGACCCTTTGTCGTTTCTCATCTTTCTACGATGTCCAGACTTTTAGAAGATCTGATTTCGAAGGGAATGAAATCCGGAATGTTTCATTGTTCCAGTCCGAAGGAAGGTGCGAGAATTCTTTTTGAAGGAACTGCTGCGTTTCATCACCCGAGACTCGTTTTAGAATCGATCGAGGAAGAAAGAACTCCTCTCTTGGAAGCTCTTCTGGAAACTCTACTCTCCGGTTTGAAAACGAAGTCCCCTGAAGTATCGAAAAAGTAGGAACTCCTCTTTCAAGCTATTTTACGATTTGAATCCTTTGTCGTAACAATTAGACAATTCAATGCGACTGATGAGGATGTAGTAGATGAGGCTCGTCTAAATCTTTCCAGAGCGCGGAATTCCCAATCGTAATCGAAGCCTCATGAATTTCGTGTAGGAACTCCTCTTCTTTTCCCGGATCTTTTTTCTTATCCTTCGAATCCAAGGATTCTTTCAGGCTCGCAAGAATCTTATCCAACAAAAAATTGATCGGCTTATCCCAAATCGCAGACGTCGTAACGATCACAATTCTCCGATGTGGGATCACATACACAAACTGGCTTCCCTTCCCGTTCGCCATAAATGTTTTTTTCCCTTCGAACTGATGAGTCCAGAGTTGATATCCGTAGTTCTGCGCCGCTCCGGGTTGAATCGCTTGTTTGACCCATTCCGGTTTAAGAATTTTCTTACCACGGAAAGTTCCATTGTCTAGATACAACATTCCTAATTTAGCCATATCGATGGATTTCAATCGAAGACCAAAACCTGCGGTCTGTCTTCCGGAAGGAGACGTATACCATTCATAACCTTTGAAATCGAGCCAAGAGAAAAGAGTCTTTTCGGCAAATTGTAAAAGAGTCATACCCGATTTATTTTCAAGAACGGCCGCAGCCAATTGAGAATCTCCGTTGCTATAATCGAACTTGGTTCCCGGCTTATCTTTGACTTCGGGTAACAGCGCGATGACGAGAGGATCCTCCGCAGTTCGGATATCATCCCTTTCCGGAAACTCGGACCAACGCATTCCGGAAGCCATGTGTAAAACGTCTCTCAAACGAAGAGATTCTTTTCCCTCTAAAAGAGGAAAAGGTAAATTTCCAAGAGAACGAAGTGAGTTCATAACGGGTTCGTCTACATTTTTTAGAACTCCTTCTAAATTAAGAATTCCTAATAGAGTAGACGTGACGGTTTTCGTCACGGAATATACGCTATGATTGTGATTGCGTGTAACACCGCCGGCATAACGTTCCATTACGAGTTTTCCGTCCTTAACAATCAGTAAAGATCGGACTTCGATTCCTTCTTCTCGAATGGATTTTGATAAACGAATCAGAGGAATCGAATCTAAGGAAACCTCTTCGGGAAACGCGACTGGAAATCCTTCAAAGGGAGTTCGATCCAGTTGTTTCGGAGGAAAAGAACGCGAGGCGCTTTTTAAATGAAGCTCGCCTTCCGGTTGAGCGGAAGCGCAGGAAAGAATCAATCCGATCCAAATCAGAATAAGCCAAATTCTCATATTTTAATTCAGTCTTGAATAATAGACTTTCAAATCGATTCTTTTTCTTTTGAATTCTACTTTTTTGAAATTTCTTTCCTAATTTACGGTAGTTGGTGCGCATTCTATGGATTCTTTTTTACGCGAGAGCATCTAACTTCGAAAAATGAAAGACTTTGTTCCATTTCAGTTCCAAACGTTAAAATCATCAGCTTCTCGTTGGAATACTCGAAGGCTAAGTCTTTTGCATTTTTCACAAAAAGAATTATAGATTCATCCGAGTTCTCCCTTTTGAATTTGTGTAGCTTTTTTACAATCTTTTGAAACAATCAAGATGGAACGGATCATTCGACAAATCAGATGAATTCAAGATGCATTCAACATTCTTTTCTGATATTCCTAATCCTGATTCAGATCGCGAGCGTCTCTTGTCTTATGCGGATCGACTGGGACGGAAATGATAAGAATCTGAAAAAACCTCCCTCCCCCGACGCCTTTCCCACCGCCGAAGAAGCAAATCTTACGCAAGCCGAACGAGCCAGATTGATCAAAGAAGGAAAAAGAACCACCTTGGGTCCCGAAGGAATGGAATTGGTTCACGGAGGAGATCCTAATTTTTCTTACGAAAAATCTTGTACACAACTTCTTTCCAAGTGCCAAGGGAATTGTATGGAAGAATGGTATCCTTTCACTTCCATATTCTTACCGATCATCGGCTATCGAAGCGCGAAACAACGTCAGTGTATGGAAAGATGTAATCAATTCTGCAATCTTCCCTTACCTACAAGAATTCTTTCGGGAGAAACGAGAACCTTTCCGACAAACCCCGGACCACAACCCCAATGAAATTCAACAAAGACAAAACAAGTCGATGTTTCAGAATCATTTTAAGAATTTATATTTTTACTTCATTACTATTCCTGTTGACCGATTGTATTCGAAATACGCGCGCCTTTGAAACTTCTAAACCGACCAAGGCTCAGACAGATTTTCGTTCCGAGATGAAAGTCACTCAAATTCAATCCGGTTCCAAAGATTCGGAATCGGGCAAACCAGTTTACAAAGACGGGCGCGAGGTAATCGCGACTTCCAGAGAATTCGATCCGGACCCTGCTCTCCTTGGAATCGAATTGGAAGAAACGGATGAAAGCGAAGAATCCAAAGAAAAAAAACCGAACGGATCCGCGAAAGAAACACAAGATCGAAATTCTCAAGAAGCTTGGAAATACTCTTGTATCTTTCTTCACCCGGATTGTACGAAAGGATGTAAACGAAGTTTGAATCTAACGAGCCAATATGTCCGGACTTCCAACTCGGATCTGTTAGCCGAATGTGTCCGGAATTGCACTTCCAATTGTAGCGAGTATTTTGAGGAAAGTCGCAGAAGAAGCAGAGGCCCACGATCAGCACAACCCCGCACTCGATGACCTGAGTCCTGAATTTTATCCCATCAATTCATCTTATAGAATGAAAACTTCTTGCCAAGGGAAGAAAATGAATCAATCTTTCCCTCCGGAGAAACCATGGCTGATTCAAATGAAATCATTGTATTTACCACTCTCAGTGATAGAGACCTCGCAGAGATCCAAATCTCAGAAATGCTCCAAGAAGGGATTATCATTTCCGGAACCATTTTTCCAGACGTAACGCTGATGTATCAGTGGGACGGAAAGATTGCGATGGATACGGAAAATAAGATTATGATCAAAGCGAGAGCCGATCAGTATTCCAAAATCGAGGAATACATCATGAAACAACATCCGTATCTTGCTCCCGAAATCATTCGGATGGACGTAAGTTTCGGATCGGAAAATTACAGAAAGTTTATCAAAACAAAGATAGAAAAAGCGGGTTAATCTCCGCTTCCTAACAAATTCCGCATTACTCTTCCTATAATCTGAGGATCGAGTAAAAGTGCGAAAGCGATTCCGCACAACGCACCCCAGAGATGCGCGTCGTGATTGATTCCGTCCGACTGAGAACTCTTAGAAGAATAATAAGTATAGGCCAAATACAATACCGCGTAGATCGCTCCCGGAATCGGGATCGGAATAAACATCATATAAAGAGAAAGGCCCGGATAAAACAGAACGGTCGCGAACAATACTCCGCAGACCCCACCCGAAGCGCCTAACGTAGCATAAAGAGGATTGTCTAAATTCTTTCTCCAGGAAATAACGCTCGTGATCAAAATCGTCCCGAGATAAAAGAGAACGTATTTTACCGGACCGACCGTCTGTTCCAAATTCTTTCCAAAAGAATAAAAGGAAACCATGTTAAAAATCAAATGCATCCAATCCGCGTGAATAAATCCGGATGTTAAGAGAGTATAATAATTCTTATCTCTTTCGAGCCGATACGGAGTTAAAATAAATTTCCGAAGTTGTGTTTCGGAAGAGAAACACCAAGCGCTGACGGCGAAAGTGACGACACAAATCAATATTGTAATCAAGATAAATTCCTGTGGTTTCTATTTTTCGATCGAGGGATCTTCTATATGAATGGAAAGCATTTTATCTCTTAAAATCGCCGCTCTTTCAAAATCCAGATCCTTGGCGGCCTTCATCATTTCCTCGTGAAGTTTTTCTTTAAACACGGCTCGGTCCGGGAACTTCTTAGGATTGAATTTTTTCTCGATGTCTTCGAGAATCAGATCTTCGGAAGTTTGTTCTTTTTCTTCCCTTTCGATAATATCGCCGACGTCCTTTTTGATCGTAAGAGGAGTGATTCCAAACTTGGTATTATGATCTTCCTGGATTTTTCTACGTCTTTTTGTTTCGTCGATCGCTTTCGCCATCGAATCGGTGATCCTATCGGCGTAAAGAATGGCGGTTCCGTTAACGTTTCTCGCCGCACGTCCGATCGTCTGTATTAGAGATTTATAATTTCTTAAAAAACCTTCCTTATCCGCGTCCAAAATCGCGACCAAAGAAACTTCGGGAATGTCCAATCCTTCTCTCAAAAGATTGATTCCTATCAAAACGTCATAGATTCCTTTTCTCAAATCTCGAATGATCGCGACACGATCCAGAGTTTCCACTTCGGAATGAAGATAGGCGACTTTTAAACCGATCTCTTCGTAGTAGTCGGTTAAATCTTCCGACATTTTTTTGGTAAGAGTGGTTACCAGGACGCGTTCTCCGGCGTCAATTCGTTTTCGAATTTCGACAAGGAGGTCTTCGATCTGATTTTTAGTGGATCTAACTTCAACAACCGGATCCAAAAGCCCCGTAGGACGAATGATCTGCTCCACTGCTTTCGAACTCTTTGCCAATTCGTATTCAGAAGGAGTCGCGGAAACATAAAGAGTTTTCGGGGTCAGCTTTTCAAACTCATCGAAGTTGAGAGGTCTGTTGTCGAGAGCGCTCGGGAGACGAAAGCCAAAGTCGACTAACGTTTGTTTTCTCGCCTTATCCCCGGCGAACATTCCTCCGATCTGAGGAATCGTAACGTGGGACTCGTCGACGATCAGAAGAAAATCCCCTCTGAAATAATCGATCAAACAAGCGGGTCTTTCTCCTGCCTTTCTTCCAGTGAGATGTCTGGAATAATTTTCGATCCCGTTACAATAACCCATCTCTTGGAGCATTTCCATATCGTAGTTGGTGCGGGAGACGATTCTTTCCGCTTCCAAAAGTTTTCCGTTTTTACGGAAGAATTCGGCCTGCGCGTCCACTTCCGCTTTTATGTTTTCAACGGCTTCCTTTACCTTAGGACCGGAAGTGATGAAGTGTTTTGCGGGATAAATATAAGCTTTTTCTAATTTAATAATCGTCTGTGCGGTGGTAGGATTGATTCTGCTGATGGAATCTATCTCGTCTCCGAAAAATTCGATTCTAATTCCGTCCGTATGATACGCGGGATAAATTTCGATAGAATCTCCGCGAACTCGAAAGTTCCCTCGAGAGAAGTCGATGTCGTTTCGATTGTATTGAATGTGAAGAAGTTTTCGAATGACCGCGTCTCTTTCGATCGTATCTCCGACCTTGAGAGAAACCACGGAGTTTGTATATTCTTCCGGAGAACCCAAACCGTAGATACAGGAAACCGAACTCACGATCACTACGTCGTCTCTTTCCAATAAGGAAGAAGTCGCTCTCAATCTGAGCTTATCGATTTCTTCGTTGATCGAGCTGTCTTTTTCGATAAACGTATCCGAAGAAGGAACATAGGCTTCCGGTTGGTAGTAATCGTAATAAGAAACAAAATACTCCACCGCGTTTTCGGGAAAGAATTCCTTGAATTCGCGGAACAACTGAGCCGCCAAAGTTTTGTTATGCGAGAGGACCAAGGTTGGCAATCCGAGAGTCTGAATCACCTGCGCCATCGTAAACGTTTTTCCGGATCCGGTGACGCCGACCAGAGTGATCTTTTGTTCCCCTTTTTGAAAAGCGGTTCCGATCGTTTCGATCGCCTTGATCTGATCTCCGGCGGGTTGATATGCGGAATGAATTTTAAAAATTGCGGACATCTTTGTTAAGATAATTTTTTCTTGGCGTTGAACTGAGCTTGTTTTCTTCCTTCCAAGATTTCAAGATCGAGTTCGTCAAAAAGTTTTTGCATCACCATCATACCGCGCATGAGCGTGGCAGTGGAAGAAAACTTTCCTCTTTCAATATCCTGTTCTAAGTTCAGCTCTTTGAGATTGTTTACAATTTTAATGAATAATGTCTGGGAACGATCTATGGAATATTCCACTTCCACCTCGGTTCCGTCTCCGTATTTTACCGCATTCTCGACGGCTTCGAGAGCGCCGATACAAAGATCCATAACGATGTCTTCCTGAGTGCCTTGACTTTTTAGAAAGAATTCGAAACGGCTTCGAACGTATTGCATCGGTTGAAAAGCGATCTTCCCAAGAAGAACATAACTGTCCTTAGACGGACTTTTTTTTCCCTGAGTGTGATCTGGGTGAATATGAAATTCTTTTTGATTGAACTTGTTGAGTTTTGCGAAACCGGAATTCACCAAGGATTCTAAGATCGTAGCGACAACTGAATTTTCCGTATCAGGTTCGTCTTTAAATTTGCGGAGAGTTTCCATCCGGATCCAAGCGTAAAAATCGTTTACGGTTCCGGTCAACCCCTGAGAAAGCATCGACTGAATTTGCTTTTCGATTTCTTCTCTTGTGAGGTGAAAGCTCATACTTTATCCATTTAGATGCAGAATTCTGAAAGTGTAAATCCGTTTTTACCAGGACTTAATTTGGCGCATCGCTTCATAAGAAATCACGGCGACTGAATTGCTTAGATTCAAACATCGGGATGAATCTTCCATCGGAATTTTTAAGATCTTTTCCTCATTCCAAGATTTTTTCATTTCTTCGGGAACTCCCGAAGTTTCATTTCCGAAGAGAAAAGCGTCTCCCGACTTATATTCGACTGACGTATAAGAGCGTTTACCGTGCACCGAGACCAAATACAAATTTGATTCAGGAGGAAGAACCTCTTTATATTCTTCTAAAGAAGAATGGAGTGAAATTTTTACCTTATCCCAATAATCCAAGCCCGCGCGACGCGCGGCCTTTTCGGAAAGATCGAAGGAAGCTTGTCCGATGATGTGAAGATCCGCTCCCAACGCGACACAGAGCCTCGCGATATTTCCTGTGTTGGGAGGGATTTCCGGTCTGTAGAGACCTATATGCAGAGACATAGAATCATTTTTTCTTATTCTTATTCAGAGAATTCTGAAGAATCGCTCCGAATGAACTCGTGGATCCGCTTGTGTCCGTACTCAAGTAACCGCTGTAATCCATTCTATCCTGAATCTCCTTAGCCTTCTGAATCGAAAGAGAAATCTGTTTTCTCTCCGGGTTTACTTCCATTACAAAAACGTCAACTACGTCTCCGGGTTTAAAACTCTGAGTCAAAGGAACACGGCTCGGAATTCCGGTTTCTCTTCCGGGAACGAGACCGTTGAAATGATCGTCTAACTTTACAAAAAGTCCGAATGTCTTCAGAGAATCGACGGTTCCTTTTACGATGTCGCCTTCTTTGAAAGGAACCGTCTGCGACCAAGGATCTTTTAAAAAGTCTTTTACGGTAAGAGCGATCTTCTGAGTTTCCCAATCTATTCGGAGAACTCTAGCGCGTAACGTTTGTCCGACTTGAAATTCTTTTTCGAGTTCCGGATTCTTTTTATAAGTAGCTTCGGAAATAGGAATGAGGGCGTTCAATCCGTCCATCTCCACGATGAGTCCGAAGTTCTGGATCGTCTTCACCTTGCAGGTGACGAACATTCCTTCTTTTAATTCTTGTTTGAGAACTCCGAGTTTGGCTTCCTTCGCTCGATCGGAAATTTTTTTCTGAGAGACGATGAGTTTGCCTCTGGTTCCGATATCCTGAATCAAAAACTTGAGTCGTTTCCCAACCAAACCCGACTTCTTAAATTCGGGATCAATTTGAGAGAAAGGACAGAATGCGGTAAACTCTCCGATCTTGACTTCGGCTCCGGATTCTCCCTCTGAAATAAATTGACCTAAGACTGGGATCTCAGCTCTTTTAGCGATTTCTAATAGATCTTTGTTGAGCGATTCTCCGCTCAAACAAGTAGTGAAGTGAATATCTCCGTGGTCTTCTCGCAAGAAATAAGCTTCGATCTCTTCTCCCGGAGTGGGCAAACCGGTCTCGAGAAATTCTTCGGAAGAAATGATCCCTTGAGTTTTCGAATCCTTTGCGGTAACGAATATAAAATCTTTTTTGGCGGAGTTCACAACTGCTGTGACTTTCGTGCCTGCTTCCATCGCTCTTTTCTTTTTAAAGGAAGCGTCTAACATTTTCTCAAAGAGTTCTTTTTCAGATTCTTTCATTTTTTCCCTCTCTTTTTTTGACTGGAAGTGGATTCCTTTTTTTCAGGCGGATAGGAAATTTCACCGGCGATCGTTTTACGAAGAGATTTCAAATTCTTTAAACTGATCATCGGGTCTTCCGTAAATACGTTGATATAAGCGGGCTTTCCTTCTCGTATCTTTCCTTCGTGCGGAGCTTCTAAGAAGGAACACGTGGACTCGGTTGCGATCCGAATCGTTTCTTCGTTTCCTAAAACGGAAGACAGAATTTCCATCTCCTTCCAACCGCCTATTCCCGGATGAACGTGAAGATAACCGGTGCCCGATGCGAGAAGCATCCCTTGACTCAGATTTTTTTGTCTGACTAAAAAAGCAAGATAGGATTTGTATTCTCTTTCCGCATTCTCCCTTTCTTCGTCTTTTAGATTGGTGAGTTTACCGGCAAATTCCGGTTCCGGAGAAAGATTCTTTGCAAAGAAAGGGCTCCATTCTTTCAGAGAATTGAGATCCGTTTCCCACTCGGGAGTTCCCGCGAGTTTTTGATAGTAGTAAACGGAAAACATAGGGCCCCAGTTCAGATTTCGAAACACACCGGGAGAAATTCTTCCCGCAATTCCATCGGGAACCGGATGAAAGAGTGTAGGAATTCCCGCGTTGATTCCTTCCAAAATGCTGAACTCGTCGCCAAAGGCGGATAACGCTAGTTTCATTCCTTCGGCGTCGGCGACTTTTTTTAACTGATATAAAAACGGACCGTCAAAGGCAAACGTTTCGCCTTCCTGATAACGATAGAAAAGATGCACGGGAGAATTCGGTCTTTTCTTCATTCTCGCAACCGCGTCTCCGGAAGAACGTATCACTGTATAACCTGGGAGGTTTCCTAAATTCTTAGTTTCCGCGCTTTCCGCGATCCAAGGAGAATCTGACTTTCGAACCCAGGGAACATACTTGCCGGACCTGAGCGCGTCTTTGGAAAGTGTTTCAACCCAAGTAGGATCTCCCACGGAAAAAACTCCGGTAAAACCGTGAGCTAAAAGAGATTGGAGAGAAAGAAAAACTCCCGCTCTATCTTTTTGTCCTCCGAGAGAATCCGTGGAAAGAGTTACATTCGAATCACAAAAACCCGGAAGCGCATAAGAAATTTTTCCGGAAAAAGAATTTATCTTTTTGATCGAGATAACTTTTCCGTTTTCAATTCGGATCTCGGATACATCCGAGTATTCTTTTTTTCCGGGAAGCAGATAACGCACTCCGCTTAAAGTAAAAGACTCTGCAAAGAGCGACGGAGAGATAGACAATAGCATCAAAGAAAATGCAGTCAGCTTAAAAAGAAAGCGTCGCGTCTTTGTTTCTAAAAGATGCTCCTTTTTTCCCTTTCTAACAATCACTCTCTTGACAAACAAAACAGATTCAGGAATGTTCATGGATGATGGGGCAGGAAATCCGAGATATATCCGACAATATCCGGCTAACAATTGAGAACGGAAAAATCCTGTCTCTTAAAACCCACAGGATGACTCATTCTGTCGAAGAGCATATCCAAGAGGCAGTCGGTCTGATTCTGGATAAGGTAACTCATCCTACTCTGGTTCCTACGGTTTATACTATAATAAAAGAGTTGGCAATCAACGCCTGCAAAGCAAACCAAAAAAGGATTTTTTTCGAAGAAAAAGGTCTCGATCTCAACGACGCCGCCGATTACGTAAAAGGTGTTCGAGAATATAAGAATATTTTCAGTGAAGCGATGTCCGAACTCTACGGACAAAAAGCGAAGAAAGAAGGTTACTACTGTCTGATCAGTTTTCACTATTCTTTTGATGGAATTCGAATCGAAGTCATCAACAACGCGCCCGTTACTCAACAAGAAGAAAAGTCTCTCCGAGAAAAATTAGAAAAGGGAATGCGCTACAACGACATTGCTCAGTTTTATTTGGACAACGCGGACAACACAGAAGGCGCCGGCATCGGACTGGCGCTCATTCTCATCATGTTGAAGGGAGAAGGAATCGATCCTTCTTATTTTAGAATCATCATCCGTGAAGACGTTACGATCGCAAGATTGGAAATACCGCTGACTCCCGACTTTCAGAGCGTCCGAAAATTAAATCCTAAGAATTAAATGCGACTTCCCCTTTCGGTTTGTATCATCACTCTCAACGAAGAAGACAATTTAGAGCGTTGTCTCAAACCTCTGGACTTCGTTTCCGAGATCATCGTCGTAGATTCCGGATCCAAGGACAAGACGGTTGAAATTGCAAAGAAGTACAACGCTAAGGTTCAGGAAAGAAAGTTCGACGACTATGTAAGTCAGAAGAATTTTGCTCTTTCTCTCGTGACGAACGACTGGGTTCTCACTCTAGACGCAGACGAAGAAGTTTCTCCCGATCTAAAAGAGGAAATTTTAAACTTATTTAAGAATGGTCTGCCAAAGGCAGACGGTTATTCCACTCCAAGACTTACCTGGTATTTGGGAAAATGGATTCGTCACGGCGGCTGGTATCCCAATCGTAGAATTCGACTCTTTGAAAAAGTAAAGGGAACGTTCGGCGGAGGTCTCGTCCACGAGACGGTTCATCTCACTGGAACATGCGAAAAACTGAATGCTCCGGTTTATCACTATTCTTATAAAAATATAAGCGATCATATACGATATATCAACGCCTATTCGGACTTAGGTGCTCAGGAAAAATTCAGAGCCGGTAAAACGAGCGGTCTTTTCCACGCTTTTATGGAAGGATTTTACAAAGCGTTTTGGATGTACACGATCCGTTTCGGCTTTTTAGACGGAAAACAAGGCTTCGTACTAGCGATCTTCGGATTCTATTATAATTTTTTAAAGTATATCAAGTTGTATGAATTGAATCTGAAGGATAAGAAAAAGAACTGATTGGTTCTTTAGGAAACGACTTTCTGTTTCCAATCTGAGATTTACTTTTTTCCGATAACGGAAGGATTCTACCCAGAGGACTGCCCAGTCAATCCGATCGAAGGGAAACACAGTTAGCTGTTAATCCCTTCTTTCTTTGTTGTGATTGATACGGTTCATGATGTAGAGAGCGAGTAAGCCGCCCAAGAGAACCGCGAGTAAATTTACGTTTGAGATTTGATAGATACCGAATTTTGGAGAAATTAACCAGAGAACTACGGAGCGAATAAAATCTTGTAGGAGCGAAAGAATGATCAGAGAACCGAGAAGCGCTACGATCAAAGCTCCCCAAAACCCGCCGAGTAGATCTTTACGTTTATAGTAGTAGTAATACCAAGAAAGTCCGCCGGAAATTCCCACAACGAAGAGAACATCGAGAATGGTTGTCCACCACGGTGAGCCTGAAAAAGAAGCAAGCGGCGCCAAAAAGAGTTGTGCACCCAGTCCGTGTAAAAAAGAATCAGGTAAATTCAATAGGCTCATTCCAATACAGCATTTTCGGGAATTGTCTTTTAGTCGACTCATTTTACGACTCGCTCCAAAACTTGCTTCTTCCGGAGCAAAAAAGTCCAACTCCCCGTAGTCACTGTTCTATTTTATAAGTTTCCCTAGACGGAATCCGGAAGCCGCCGAAAGAATTGATTTTAGAAACGAGCGCATCAAAAAGAGAATTTCAAGTTTGAACAACGAAACGAACCAACCAACTACGACTTTTGGTATAGTCGGTTTTCCACTTTCCCATTCCCTTTCCCCTCTTATTCATAATTCACTTTATAAAGACAAGGGAATGAATGCCTTCTACCAAGTTTTTGAAACCCGTGAATTTGATCGTTCTATCGTTTGGGAACTTCAAAAATCCGGGGTATCCGGACTATCGATCACGATTCCGCATAAGGAAAGAGCATTCGCGCTCGCAGACCAAGCGGACGAACCGTCGCAGATTATGAAGGCCTCCAATACTTTGGTCTTGAAGAAAGATTCGATTAACGCGTATAATACGGACGGAGAAGGAGCCTATCGCTCCATTTTGGAATGGTCTCCTGAATCTTTTCGACGCGGAAAAACTCTCATCCTTGGAAGCGGCGGAAGCGCCCGTGGAATCGCCTATAGCCTCGCGACCTCCGGAAACATTTCTGAATTAATTCTTTGTTCTCGCAATGAGAATACTGGAAAAGAAATTTGTTCTTTAATCTCTGAAAATTCTTCCACAAAAGCGGTGTTTGTCGATCCCAAGGAAATATTTAGCTATTGCGAGGAAATCTCTTTGATCGTACATACAACTCCGCTCGGAATGAAAGGTCAGGCACCCGGCCCTTTTATTGAGGAAGAATTTTTCGATTCTTCGATGACCGTTTTTGATATCGTCTACAATCCTTTGGAAACACCTTTAGTAAAAGCCGCTCAAAATGCCGGCGCGAAAATCATTCCGGGTTCCGAGATGCTTCTCTATCAGGCGATGAAACAGTTCGAACTTTTTACGGGCGTGATTCCGGATTCGACGGACATCCAAAAAACGAGAGAACGTTTGTCTGTCGCATTAGCAAATCGATGAATTCAGATTTTTTCGAATTCATATCTCAACTTTCCAATTTAGAGAAAACTAGAAATTTCAACGTGTTCTCGGGTTATTCTTTGGAACCGTTTGAGAATGTTTTGAAAAAATACGAATGGAATCGAAGGAGAAAGGAGACTCTTTGTAGAATTTCGGTTGTGGGAACAAATGCGAAGGGTTCGATCACCCATTTTTTAGGGGAATTCTTCCGGCTTTCCGGCTTCAAAACGGGGCTTTACACTTCTCCACATCTTCTATCTCCATTGGAAAGAATTCGAATCGGATCCCAAACGGAACCATTTCGACAAATTCTAAAAGAAGAATTGGATGTTTTGTTAAGCGAAATGGAAGCTCAGGGAGCCGAAGCCGACCTCAAGACTTTTTCTTTTTTTGAACTATTTACCTGCGCGGCGTTTCGTTTTTTTGAAAAGAACTCGGTTGAAATTCAGATCTACGAGGCCGGGCTGGGAGGCAGATTGGACGCAACCAAGCTGGCCAATCCGGACGTCGTCGTTTTAGGATCGATAGGTCTCGATCATAAAGAAATATTAGGGAATTCTAAATTAGAAATTTTAGAAGAAAAATTAGGGATCTGTTCTAAAAATACAAAATTTCTTTTTGCGATGGAACAAAAAGAATCGGAACTCAATCTTAGAATCCAAAAATTCTGCGATCAACACAAGATTGTTTGCGAAACTTTAAAAGAAGAACCGTTAGGAGCCGATTATCTGACTCGTAATCGATCTTTTTCCTTGAGAGTTTGGGGAAAAATTACAGACCTTAGAAAGATCGGAAATTCTAAATTTGAATTTAATAGTTTGAATCTTGCAGAAGTGAAAAACAGAGTTTCTCCGCCGCCGGGAAGACTCACCGTTTTGAGAAATTCTCCGTTGCTCGTCTTTGATCCTGCTCACAATCCCGATGCATTTTCGGAAACGTTTCGAAGTTTAGATTCTCTCTACCCTGATAAAAAATTTCGAGTTTTTACGGGTTTGTTAAGAGACAAGGACGGATCCGGCATTTTAGAATTTTTAAGAAACGCGAAGGAACGCGGTTCTATTGCGGGTTTTTATTTTTTAAAAGAAGAAGGCTTCCATCTTCCCGAAGATTGTAGAGAGAATGAAATGATATCGTTAAGAGAAATGAACGACCTTCTAAAATCGAGTTCTAATCTTTTCGAACCGATTTTAGTTCTGGGGAGCTTCCGTCTGTTCCCTATCGTTTCGGGACTGATCTAAAATAGAGGGGTTTTCTAAGAATCAAACCAGTCTCTATAATCTAAAATGCTAAAAAGATTAGCCGGATCGCATTCTAATCTTCGTGTTATCTTGTTGTTCAACAAATCGAGATGGAGAATAAATCTGTAGTTTCTGTGAAATGTGGGAGCTCCCTCATTCATGGTTCTCACGAGAAAAGAATCCATTCCGATCTCATCCAACCAAAGGAGATAATTAAAAAGATAACAGCGCGATACACCGTGTGCCTGAGCCAGCGCGCCTAACAAGGCCCAACTCCCTGTCCCGATCCGAACATTGATCCTCAGCATATTCTCCTTACCCGCACTTGGCTGATAAAGAATCTTTCCCGCTTTTTTCCCCAGTCTTCTCGAAGAGGTCAGATATTTTCCATATTTACTCAAGAGGCCCGGAATTCGTTTCGGAAGCTTTCTCATTTCCGATTCGCTCAAACCATACAAAGTCTTTTTCGGAATCAAAAGGGTAACAACATCGGAATTGTTTTCACGAAGATTGGATTTCAGTTCTTGATCTGAATTTAAAAGTAAAATTCCCATACTAGATACGTTTCCAAAGCTTCTTCAAAAACGCGGGAATTCTAAAAAAATAACTTCTATAAGAATAAAATTCTTAAACAAAAAACAAAAAAAGGAAGAATCAGCCGACAAAAATTGAAACTAAATCGCTAAAACTTCAGATTGAATTTAGCATACGAATCCATTTCCATCGTCTGACCGGGAATCGCGAACGGATTGTTGACCCTCGTAGGAACCACTCCCACGTCCAAGGTTTCCTCATCCAAACCAAGAAAGTAAAACGTCGCGGATAAAATCAACATCAACGCCATTCCGTAGACCATCACTCCTCCGGTCACGCCTTGATGCCTTCCAAAATTCCCCGCAAGTTTCTGATACTTCCCGGCATCCGAATTCGCTTCCCGAATGATTCTCTCTTCGTATAAATACATTCCAATAAACTGATCTTGAGGAACCACGTTCGCCGCAAGATACAAACGAGTCAGACTCACACGACTTTCGGCTCTATCATACAAGGCGTTCGCCTTCAAATTAAAATAATAATAACCTGCGTAAAACAAAAGGGTCCCATACATAGAATAGATCGAAAAGTCGTTATAAGAATGATCTAAGAAAACGTTTTGTTTATTCTTATAATACGTAACGCTATCCCCCGGCTTCAATGAGACGTCCAACTTGAACTCTTCTTCCTTTTTGACTTCCACTCCTTTTAAAATATCCACGTGCCCTTCCATAGATACACGAAGACGATTGTATCCCGTTTTCACCGGAACACGAACCAAAGGAGTTTTACCCAAAAACTCGGAGCCAAGATAAACGTTCGCACCTTCCGGATTGGAAGTGACTGAGATGAGACCTTCTTTCGGAGTTCGAGAAAGAATCATTTCAAAGTTCCCTCCGTCCTGAACGGAAACTCTTTTTTCCTGACTCTGGAATCCGTCCATGTAATATTTGATCACATGATTTCCCGGAAGAATATCGTTTTTCTGAAGAGGAGTTTTACCGAGGAACTGTCCGTCTAAAAAAACAAGAACCCCGTCCATATCGCCGGACTTAAAGGAGAATGAAATCGTGCTCTTTCCCAAAAGTTCCTTTTTGATTTCGCTTATCAATCCTTCCAGTTCTTGATAAGAACGTCTAACGCTGGTTTTAGCCCTGAATTCTTTTTTGGAAGCGTCTTTGGAGGATCTCAGAACGAGTTTAAGTTCCATCTGAGATTCGTTCTTTTTCTCATACGAACCTGCGAGATGATAAAAACAACCTTGTTTGTTTCCGGATATAAAGAGAGTGCTGTCTTCGGGCGGAGCCTCGTTAGAAATATAATCGATTTTTAAAGTTAAGAATCTAGGATCTTTGTCCGGAGAGATTTCTTTCGCATTCTTAACTTTTTCAAGTATCTCTGCGTCCCATTCTCCCTTTCTGAGTCTTTCTTTTCCGGTAGGTTTTCCAAAGCCGTGTTGAATGCTCTTAGGAATCATATCCGGATCATAGATTTGAAATAAACCTTTGAGACCGGAGTATAATACGCTTGCGTAACCTTTACTCAGATAGTCCAGATTTGCGTCCGCGTTT
The DNA here is from genome assembly GCF_001729245.1 of Leptospira tipperaryensis. Taxonomy (NCBI): domain Bacteria; kingdom Pseudomonadati; phylum Spirochaetota; class Leptospiria; order Leptospirales; family Leptospiraceae; genus Leptospira; species Leptospira tipperaryensis. Next base: position 3,408,029 of record NZ_CP015217.1, read on the forward strand.
TGATTTTTGAGAGGGAATATGCAGAGTTTTCTTTCGGTTTCAAACGTGATTCTTTCTCTCATCCCGGCTTCCGGAAATCGATAATAGTCATCGATCCCTTGAGCCGAAATAGAAACACTCAAAATCGCTAATATTAAAATAAATGCAAATACTCTACTCATCTTCTGTCCACGTTTAAGGTGGTTACCAAACCCACGATTCCGAATATGGGAATCACCAAAGCAAGAGGTGCGGAATACGCGTAATCCCTTGCGAAAGAAATCTGTTCTCCCAATCCCGGACCAAACCAATCGCTTCCCGCGCTTACACCGAGATAACTGAAAAGCGCCAGTGTCATAACTACTCCGGGTAATCCTGTCGTAAACAGAACTTTCAACACAGGAATAGCCGAAGGAAAAATATGATTTCGAAACACGTTCGCCCTCGAAGCCCCGAAAAAAGTGGAAGCTAAAACGTAAGTGCTTCCATCCGTCTCACGGATTTTACTCTGAAGAGTCTCGTAAGACAAAGCCCAATCTCCCAGAAGAATCGCGACGACCAGAACCAAAGGCCCGTTCCCCAAAGCATGAACCGTGAGTAACGCAATGAGAAGAGAAGGCACGGAAACAAAAACGGAAGAGATCGGCGAAAAAAACCACTTCCCGGTAAACGGAATCGAGTATTGAAACAAACAGACTAAGGAACTAAACGCTAAAGTAAGAATCCGGGAAGGAAGAGAAAACAAAAGTGTCGAAAACGTTCCATAGGAAAAAAGACTAAAAACATCCCTTCCCAACCGATCACAACCAAACGGATGATTCCAGCCGACGGAACAAAAACTATCCTCTAAAAAAACTTCGGTCGGAGGGTTTTTCCAAAGAATCCCCGTGAGAACGAGAACTCCAAACAAAAGTCTCAGAGGATTGCCCGTGGAATTCAAGAGAGACTTTCCTTTCCGGTGAGATTCTCTTGAAACCGAAGAGAGATTCTACTGAAAATATAAAACGTAAGACCGCTGTAAAACAGGAGTGCGCTCAAAAGTTCGGCGTCCATCGTCTGAATCGCGTAGTACATAGATTTTCCGATCCCGGGAAAGAAAAAGATCTCTTCCACGATCATCGCCCCCGAGAGAAGGGAGCTAAAGTCGAGTAAAATTAAAACGACCAAAAACGGAAGAATCTTTAATAAAATATGATTCCATAATATTCTATTTTTAGAATATCCTCTCGCACGCAAAACCTTGGCGTAAGGTGATTTTAATTCGGATTCGGTGAGATTCAACGCGAATTGATAAATTCGGGCCCAAACTCTGGAACCCAACGCGATTCCCGGAAGAATCACATAGGTCGTGTTCCAAGACTCGTAGCCGCCGGGAGGAAGCCATTCTAATTGAACAAAAAAGATCAAAAGTAAAACCACGCCGACGACAAAGACCGGCGTGGATAAGATAAGATTACTCAAAAACAGAAAGAACTTCTTCGATGAATTCTCTTCCGTTCTTCCGCCCCAAAGAGCAAGAGCGATCGCAAAAAAACTTCCCCAACCGACGGAAAAGATCGCGAGATGCAAGGTCGGAAGTACTCGAGAAGAAATATGTTTCCAAACGGATTCTCCCGAAGCGGTCTTTCCGGATTGTAAGGTAAGAATTCCTTTCACAAAAGAAAGGATCTGGGAAGGAAAAGTTTTCTGTTCCAGGAACGATTCTTCTTTAGAAAAAGAAGAATCAGCATAAAGGTATTCTTTATTGAGGGAACGAAGATGACCGAAAAGAACGGAAAAAAAAATCAGAGCGACAAGAAATAAAAAGAACCTAGAGATTTCTCCCTGCACGATTAAACATTCCGAGAAAAAGCTTTTTGAATTTCCTCAAAGGATCTAGAACGAATCAATTTTTCTCTGTCTTCTTTTACGTTTAGGGCTTTTGCGATTTGAGCGAGGGTCTTGATGTGTTCTTGAAATTTCGTCTTGGGAACGATCAATAGAATAAAGATATGAACCGGTTGATGATCGATGGAATCAAAATCGACACCTTCTTGATTGAGGCCCATTACACATTTGAGTTCGTCGACAAGATTGACGGAACAATGAGGAATCGCGACGCCGCTTCCGATTCCGGTCGACATCGACTTTTCTCGGGCCAAAAGGGATTCTAAAATTTCTTCTTTGTTTTCGGAATCGATCTGATGTGTGTCTACGGCTTTTTGTAAGAGTCTGGAGATGACCTCTTCTTTATTGCCGGCTTCTAAATTGAAAATGACGGTCTCTGGATGAAGAAGAGTCAACAATTGATTCATAGAATCTCCTCTGACTCTTTTTGTTTTTTATTCATATTCTTATGTTTGCTACGATACGAGATCATCATTCTAACCACAAATCTCGGTCACTCTAATTGCCCGAAATTATCGACTCTGCTTCCCAGAAATATACGGATCAAACTGGCTTCAATGAAAAAATAGAAAACGGAATACGTGAAAAGCGGTAAGTAGAAGGCAATTAGGACTTGGATGACATAAAATAGGACGCCCGTTGCTAAAACTCCGATCAAAGAATAAATCCAAGCGGTATATAAATTTCTTCCGGGAGAAGCAAATAGAATCGCAAAAGAAATCCAGGTGGAAAGAAGAACCGGTGAAAATTCTTGAGCCAGACTCCCCGCTCCCAAAATCAATCCGAGACCGAAAAGCGCAGGAATCTGAAACGCAAAGGGGCGTTTTAAAAAAACGGGAATGAGAAAAAGAATCGAATACGCTCCCATCGTTTCCAAAGAAGAAAATCTCCATGGAGAATTCCCATCCTGAGAATAAGAAAGAACGCTATATATATCGGAGATATTGCCGTCTCGATAGGAAAACAAGGATTCGCCGGAAAGTCCGGAAAAAAGATCCACCGCCGGAAGAAGAAGATAGAAAAAAAGAAAAATCAAAAGTTGAATGAGTGAAAGAGGAACTTGAATTCTCAGACGGTTTTCCAAGGGAGAATACAAAACGATTCCTAAAATTCCGGCGAGGATCGCCCAAAGGACCGTTCCCGGATGAAGGGGCAAAAGGATCACAAAGATGCCGGTGTGGACGACCCATTTCAAAGGATATACAAATCGTTTTACGACGACGAATTGATAAACGAAACAAGACGCAAGAAGAAGTCCATAACAAATCCATAATGGAATCGTTCCAAAAAAAACGATCCCTAAAAGGGAAAGAATCGAGATCAGAAGATCCGGAAAAAACGGATCCGATTTTCGAAAGAATCCGGATTTTGTTACGAGGAGATATTCAGACATTTGCCGTCTCCTTCAAATCCGTTTTTACTTTTTGAATTTTATCCCGAAGAGAAATCCCCGAAGGACATAAGAATGTGCAGATACCACATTCGATACACGCGTTAGACGAAAACTTTCCCTGCCCCGTAACGAGAGCGATCGGGTTACATTCGAGAGGACAGTTGTATGTGCATTCTCCGCATTCCGTACAGGGAAGTTCTTTTTGTTCTCTGATCTTTCCGGCCACAAAAAGAATCGAATGATGTTTATAAATATCTAAATAATATTCCTCGGAGGAAGAATGAAATTCTCCCCCGTCAAAGAAAGAATTGAACGTAAAGTTCGGGTATTCTTTCTTTTTTTCCAAAAGAAGAAAACTAAGACTCTGTCCGTCTCTGAACTTGATCGGAGATTCTTCTTTTTTGAGTCCGCCGTTTTTGCCGACGTAGTAGATGCTGATATGTCTTTCAATAAACGGAATCTTTTTAAAAAGGGCGCGGTATAAGTGATATAAGGTTTCCGGACCGAGATAGAGAGTATTCTCTTTTTGGAATGTTTTTTGAGAAAGGGCCTTTTTTAAAAAATACTGAGGAAATCCCATCGGATATTCGTATTTTCGAAACGGAACCGGGCTGACGACAAAGTCCTTGACGACCGCGCCGGGAAACCAAGCGCCAAGATATTCTAAAAACTGAATATGCAATTCTTTGAATTCTTCCAGAAGAATTTTTCGAAAATCCACAGATTGTGTTTTTGTATAAGGAGAAAGGACAATCAGAGAAGAACTAAACGTTTTAAAAAGAGAAGAGAGAGTGAGGTCGGCAAAATCCAGAGAAACCAAACCAAGCTCGTCCATTCTTTCGAGAGCCTGCTCCAACTTGAGGGAAGGATCGATCTGTGTTTCGTTTGAAAGCTGAAAACTTCCGTCTTGTACGATCTTGATCTTTGTGGAATGTTCGCCTTGGATCAAACTCGCGATTCCGTCCACCGGAGAAAGTAAGGTTCCTACGGATTGTTTTAAAAGAGGTTCGCCTGCGCGTACACGGGTGGGGAATTCTTTGAGATAGAGGGCTCCCGGTTCGGGAAAAAGCGTAAAGGGTTCTTCCAGGACGGTCTTACGGGAAAATTTTCCGTGGACCAATCCTGGTTTGAGGGTAAAAGCGGATGGCTTCAAAACTCTTTAGGTGAGAGTTTTCACCATGTAGATTTCGTCTTTGATTGGAAGTTCTTTCTTAAGATTTTTGATATAAGGAAGAATTTCACCCATCGGCTCATAAAACTCGCAGTTCACTTGCATACGACGAGCAACTGTAAAGTATTTATAGAGTTTTTCTTCTCCGGATCTTTTGGACCATTTTTTCTTTGTACATTTTACGCGGAGAATGTATTTGTCTGCCTCGGATTCATACTGTCTTACAGTAACGCAGTGTAGGCAATTGGCGCAGTAAACTTTCTCACTCATCGGGGTTCCTATAATAGTAGCGGTATTTTGTCAAGTTTTCAGAAAAAAGTGCGAAGTCAAGCAGAAGCTCCGACAGAAAACCGCAGGATAGAGATCCCTACCCTGCTAGTTAGACCGGATTAAGCTTGAGCCGGAAGTTCTTCGGCGGATTTCTCTTTGGAAGCGCCCAAGTTCCAGAGCGCTTCTTTCAAGGAGAGATATCCTACGTAGAAGAATCCAATCGCGTAAATGACCAGGAATCCCACGATTTGCGGTTTTCCGAGCATAAAGGAGAGGATTACGGTTCCTAAACAGTAAAAGCCCATCATGAATTCAAGAACGACGTGAAAATCAAGAGGAACTGTGTATTTCAGTCTGTCTTTCAGAACGTCGGTGCTCTTCTCAATTTTGAGTTTTGGAGTGCGTTTGAAAGAAGATTGAATCCCGAGAATGGCTTCGAGCCAAGCTCTGGTGTTTACGATTGCAATTCCGGTTCCGATCATGATGAGAATCGGGAGATAAACCATTCTTCTCTTCCAATCTTTGTGAAGAGTTTTTTGAGAGTATGCGTAGAAGATCATCGGGCCGATCGATCCAACGGAAAGAATCGCCGCGGTTCCCATAAGAATCTCGATCGGTAGATCGTAGAAGCTGAATCCGGACCAATAGTCCATCAAAAGCAACGGTGCGCTAAAGAGAATATTGATCACCATCAAAGGGTGAACCGAATAATTGATTAAGTGAACGATGGCCTCGGATTTGATTCTCCAAGGAAGGTCCGCACGGAGAATTCTTGGAAGAAGTTTTACCGCAGTCTGAATCGATCCTTTACACCAACGGAACTGTTGGGATTTGTAAGCGGAGATCATCGCTGGGATTTCGGCCTTACATTCGATATCTTTAAAATAACGGAATTTCCAGCCTTTCATTTCTGCACGGTAAGAAAGATCAAAATCTTCCGTGAGAGTGTCGTGCTCCCATCCGCCGGAATCGATAATACAATCTTTTTTCCAGATTCCCGCAGTTCCATTGAAGTTCATCCAAAGGTGAGAACCATTCCGAGCTACCTGCTCGATCATGAAGTGACCGTCGATTCCAAAAGACTGAGCTTTGGTAAGAACGTTGTAGTCCGCGTTGACATGTCCCCAACGAACTTGAACCATCCCGATTTGAGGATCTTCGAAATAAGGAACGGTTTTGATTAAGAAGTCAGGGTCCGGCATGAAGTCGGCGTCGAAGATAGCGATGTACTGACCGCGAGCCACTTTCATTCCCGCTTCGAGCGCTCCCGCCTTATAACCGGTACGTTCTGCTCCGGTTCTGTGGAGGTGATGAATGTCGAAGCCGAGTGATTTATAGTGCGCTATGAGTTTTCTGGATTTTTCGACCGTCTCGTCCGTAGAATCATCGAGGAGTTGAATCTCGAGTTTATCTTTTGGATATTTGAGTGCGACGGTGGTTTCCAGTAAACGATCCACAACGTAGAATTCGTTGAAGATCGGAAGCTGAACCGTTACGACAGGAAGATTCGGATCGTTTATGTCGAGGATTCTATCCGGTTCCGATTCGCAGTATGCATGGTTCTTTTTGTAGAGATATACCATGATATAGGTATGAATCCCGAAGAAAAAGAGAGCGACAATGTCGATCCCATAAATGGCCAAAAACAGTACAGTTACGACGGTCAGCATGATGTAGCCAGGAAAAATTCTCTGGGTTAAAAGTCAAAGGGTTTTGCAGTGCATCAATTTTTTAGTTTTTTAAAATGTAAGGTCATTTTTTGTCTGAAGGCCTAATGTAGGAACTCCCAAAGCCGATATTTGGGAATGGATGGACAACAACCTCCCTGGTTGAAGTTCCTCCACTGCGAATTTTCATTTTGAAACGGACGGGGGACGAAAGTTGTACCGTCCCCTTTTTTTGTACCCCCGAGCGATTCTCTTTTTGTGAGAGTTCCCACATTTTTCTTAAAAATCCCCCTCTTCGATTGTTTTCCCTCTCCCATTTTTGCGGGAACTCCCCTATAATTTTTGGATTCTTCAGTGAAGTCCCCGAGTTTCTTTTTCAAAGTGTGAGTTCCTACTTTTAGAGCGGTATTAAAGTAGGATCTCACACTCTCAGAAAAGACTTTCCCCTTTTTCCAAAAAGCCCCGCGCAAAGGATCGAGGCGGAATCCATTCCCTTCTGGGAATGGATTGTAGCCGAGAGCCTGGTGATCGGCGTTTCAAAAGTAGGAACTCCTTCTTTCCAAAAAATTTCGCCCGAGCATGCGCCCGAATTCATTTTCCTATGAGACAGAATCTTCTTGTAAAAACGTCGGTTTGCGGGAACTCTTGCGGAAATGAATCCTACTCTCGTTGGTCTCTCCGTCGCATTCTTATCCGTCCTGATAGCGATTCTTCTGGAAGGTGCGCACTTCCTCTCTTTTCTCAAAATCTCCGCGCTCCTCTTGATCATCGGCGGCACTGCGGGCGCGACCTTCGCGAGTTTTTCCTTGGAGCAAATGAAGGACCTCCTCTTAAATCTCCAGGCGGCCGTTTTCCCAAGACGCAAACTTCCTCTCGGAGAACTCTTTCTTGATTTTGCGGAACGCGCTCGTAAGAACGGGCTCCTCTCTCTGGAAGACAATCTCAAGTCCATCCAAGATCCTTTTCTCCAGAGAGGAGTTCAACTCATCGTGGACGGAACCGACCCTCGCGCCGTGGAAGAAATTCTTTTTGAATCCGCAATCGCTATGGAAGACAAGGAAGCAAACTCCGCGAAGATCTTAGAAACCGCAGGCGGTTTTTCTCCTACGGTAGGAATCATCGGAACCGTCATGGGACTCGTCGGGGTTCTTGAGAATTTAGGCGGCGGGACCCGCGCTCTTGGAGAAGGAATCGCAACCGCTTTTATCGCGACCTTCTATGGAATCGCTTTTGCCAACCTCATCTTCTTTCCTCTCGCAAATCGTATCAAGGCTTGGTCCAAAGAACAATCGGACAGAAGACAAGCGATCATCCGAGGAGTCATTGCTCTTCAGAGCGGGGACAACCGCCGAATTCTTATGGAAAGAATGATGCCTTTTATCGGTTGAGAATTTTAGAATCTTCTAAAGTTCTTTTTTTTTAAAAAAGTAGGAACTCCTCCTTTTTTCAAGGTCTTAGGTTCGATCTCATTTCTTTTTCGATTCTTCCGACAAAGTATCTCTTTTTGAAAAAGCTTACGAACGACTTCAAGTTCGCTCCGTCGAGTTCTAAAAGATTTCTTTTCTCCGAGTTTGGAGGAGTTCCCACATTTTACCGAGTTCTAAAGGATTTCTTTTCTCCGAGTTTGGAGGAGTTCCCACATTTTACCGAGTTCTAAAGGATTTCCCTTCTCCGAGTTTGGAGGAGTTCCTACATTTTACTGAGCTCTAAAAGGTTTCTCTTCTCCGAGTTTGGGGGAGTTCCTCCATTTTACCGAGCTCTAAAAAGGTTTCTGCAGAAATGGAAAACAATCCTCGACGAGTTCAAAGAATTCTTTATAAAAATTGAATCTCCATTCTTAAAAACTTCTTTCCTTTTTCGAAAGAAAGAATGGATTCTTTCCCCATGTCTTCTTCTTTGCAAAAAGTTCTCGGACCTTTTCACCTCTGGGGAATTTCTGTCGGGCTCGTCATTTCGGGCGATTATTTTGGATGGAATCTGGGTTGGGCTCACGCGAATTTCTGGGAATTTTTGACTGCGGTTTCCATCATCGCGATTTTCTATTCTACTTTCTCGCTTTGTTTTACGGAACTCGCGACTTCGATTCCTCACGCGGGAGGACCTTCCGCTTACGCACACGTCGCGCTCGGTCCGGTGGGCGGCCTAGTCGCCGGATTTTTTACTCTCGTAGAATTTGTCTTGGCTCCTCCGGCCATCGCCTCCGCGCTCGGAGGTTACTTTCATTTTTTATTTCCCCTTATCAGCGAAGGATGGGCATCCAACGGTTTTTTTCTCGTTCTCCTCGGGATCAATCTCTTAGGAATCAAACAGACCGCGAGATTCGAGCTCTTCGTGACTTTAACCGCGGTCTTCGGGCTTCTTTTTTATTTTATTCTTATCTTTCCTCATTTCGATTTAGCAAAGATCACCGCAAATTCTTCTTTTTCTTTTTGGAATCTTTTTCCGGCGCTTCCCTATGCGATCTGGTTTTTTCTCGCGGTGGAAGGAGTTGCAATGGCCGCGGAGGAAGTGAAGAATCCGGAAAGGGATATTCCCAGAGGTTATCTCTCCGGAATCGGAACCCTGGTCCTTTTGGCATTTGGAGTTTTATTCGGAACCGCGGGTGTGATCTCAACGAACGAAGTTTCTAAGTTGGATTATCCTCTTTCTTTTACATTAGGAAATCTTTATGGATCTTCTTCCTGGACGACCTTGTTCTTTACCGGAATCGGGCTTTTCGGTCTCATCGCGTCCTTGCTCGGAATCATCCTCGGCTATTCCAGACAAATCTACGCGCTCTCAAAGGAAGGTTTTCTTCCTAAGATTTTCTCTCGTCTGAGTTCAAAGACAAAGGCTCCGAGTTTTGCAATTCTCTGCGGAGGATTGGTCGGTCTTGTTTCTCTTCAATTTGGTAATACGGGAGAATTGATCACGCTCTCCGCTTTTGGCGCCTGCGGAATGTACTGCGTCAGTATGATTTCCTTTTTTGTCTTGAGAATTCAAAACCCGGAACAAAAGAAACCCTATCGCGCTCCTTTTTATCCTTTTCTTCCGGCGTTTTCCCTCGTCTTGAGTTTTGTTTGCTTTATCACATTAGCTGTTTATAATACGTTTTTATTCCTTATTCTTCAGGGAGGATTGACTCTTTCTTTCCTTTTGTATTTCGGAAGTAAGGGTTTTGATCTGAGAAGAATTCCTCATTCCTCTCTCGCTCCGGAAAAGGAAGAAGCTCCGCTTTCTCGAGGAGATACGGATTTTTAAGAATTTTAGTTTCTTTCTTATTTTTTTTATAAGGCGAAGAATCGAAAATCAAAATCAAAATCAAATAAACCTACACGAATTCCATACGGGTAGGTTTATTTTTTAGAATATTCTTTAATTATTATATATCGTCATTAAACGATATCGACGTTCAACTCGGCGAGAATGTCTTCGAGTTCGCGTTTGTCTTTTACTTCGATCAAACAGTCTTCTCCGAATTCGTCGGACTCGAGACGAACCGCAAAGTAACCCGCGTCGTCTTCTCCTCTCAAAAAACTCACGTCCAGATTGACCAGATCGAAATCTTCTTCCAAGACCGGAGTCAGAAGAAGATATTGATTTTCATCGATCTCGAGAGCTTCCGCGATGATGAAAGAATGAGAATTTCCATCTTCATCCAAAAGCTGAACCGTTTCTTGACCGGATTCTTCGTGTTCTTGAAATTCGTCGTCTTGAGAAAGATCTTGCACGTTTTAACTCCCTTTAGTTCCCGGAATCGAATTCAAAAGGAAGTTTATTTTTTTTAGCGAAATTACATTCTTTGCATGCGGGAACCAGATTGGCCTTGATCGACTTTCCACCTTTTGCAAGAGGAATCAGATGATCCATCGTCAATTCCTCCGGAGGAAATTTTTTTCCGCAGTAGTGACAGATTCCGTCGGCCTTTTTCTTTTTCCACCAAGGAGTTTTACGAAGATCCTTCGCTATCTTTCTCTGTTTGGAAAGTTCTTCCTCGCTGATCCAAATGATGGGTTCTTCAGGGTCCATTCAAAAAATCTAATCTTTGTAGATTCCCCAATCGGAACCGGGACCGGAGACTGAGAGTTTTGCGAAAGCTCCCAAATTGATTGCGGAAATTCCTTCTTCCAAACCGGAAGCCGTCAAAAACGCAGTATCTCCTTCGGAAAGTTCCTCTCCTTCGATTTTGATTTTTCCCTGAAGGACGATCAAAATCTGAAAGACGGATTCTTTGTACAAGTTCGGGATTTGAAAAGTTTTTCCTTCTCCGGAAACTTCCAAAGTTTCCATTAAGAATTTATCGTTTGCCGTTAGACGAAATCTCTTTCCGTCTTCCCAGGATTTGGCTTCGGGTTTAAGAATGTCTTTTTCCGAAGGGCCGTCGTAGTCCAGAACGTCCAAAGCCTTTTTGAGATGAAGTTCTCTCGGTCTTCCGTAGTCATAGACCCTGTAAGTGGAATCCGAGGATTGTTGCACTTCCATCAAAAGAATTCCGGCTCCGATCGCGTGGATCCTTCCCGGATTGAGAAGAAAAGAATCCCCTTCTTTCACGGTAATTTCTCTGAGAATTTCCTCAGCGCGATTCGCTTCCACGAGGGATTGAAATTCTTCTCTGCTTGTTGTATTCGAAAAACCGCATACGAGTTTGGAACCGGGTTCCGCTTGTAAAACGGTCCACGCCTCTTTTTTACCCGCGTTTTGCGGATCGTATTTTTCCGCGTAGGCGTCGTCGGGATGAACTTGCACCGAAAGTTTTTCCTTCGCGTCTATGAGTTTGATAAGAAGAGGGAACGGTTTTCCTTGAAATGATTTACCTAAAATTGCATTTGTATTTTCTTGATACGCTTCTCGAAAGGATTTTCCTTTTAAGAAGCCGTTGCTGATCACGGAAACGTCGTTCCCGTAGTCCGAAATTTCCCAGGATTCTCCGATGTTTCCTTCGGGGATGGATCTTCCAGGATAATTTCCGAGTTTTCTTCCACCCCAAATTCTTTCTTTGTAGATCGGATAAAATCGGATCAACTTTTGCATAAGACCTATTTTTTACTCCCTTCCAGGAGTTCAATTTTTACTTTGAGACGATTTTTCTTAAAATGAACAAAACCGTCCGGTTTAAGTCCGGTGAGATCCAATTCATAAACTTTTCCGGGAAGAAGTTTACCGGCTTCGGCTTCCAGATTGAGATTTCGAAAACTCTTATAAGTTCCTTTTCCGCCGCAGGAATCGCAGAACACGTTAGACCCTCTGCAATCCGGACAAAGAACCCTAACCACCAGAGGAATCTTGGCAAAGATCGGAACGTTCAACTCTTCGGAAGTTAAGAGAATTCTAATATCGTAAAAGATGCCGGAATACTTTTTTCTTTCTTTGTTCCGCATCCCCGCACGAAGAAGTCCTTTTCTCGCGAGTTCAACGGCTTGACCCGCGTATAAAATTCTCGACGCGGGAATTTCTCTGGGTCGAAAAGAAACTTCTCCGGTTCCATTCTTCCCTTCGCTCGCGGATCGAAAACGAAAAAGAATTTCCGGATGTCTCGTGAGATACTGAAGATCGTATTCTTTTCTCCGAGTCGGGTGCGTAAGAATTTGATAGGAATGAGCGAATTTCTGAAAGAGATCGGAGGAACCGGTTTCTCTGTTATCGGGATGAAAAATTTTAGCCAATTCCCGATAACGTATTTTGACCTTTTCTACGGAAGCAAGAGGAGATAGCCCCAGATTTTTATAATGATCCGGGAAACCGTTTTGAAACCCCGGATCATTCATGAAAGGAGTTCAATCCTTTGGAAGATTCTCCTGATACGGCCCACCGTTCTCGACTTCTCGAAGGGTGGTTTCCACGTCTTCCGCGCTGGTCTTGATATTTCCTTCCACATACTTATCGATTCTACGAATAATTTCGATGAGGTTCGTTCTGTAAATACGAACGAGTTTTACTCTTTGCGCGGGTTCCCGAATCGTAGCGACATTATACACCGCTTCTTTGGTTCCTGCGTCCGTTTTTTTCTTCACTACCAATTCGATGGAATCCGAACCTTCCGTGTTTACCTTATCGTTTTTAAGAATGCTGATTTCCTCGTATTGAGGGCGCATCTTGGAAATTAATGATTTCCTACTCCAAAAAATGATCGATTCCAATTTAATCGGAGAATTCTGCGCGCCCGCGCCCGAAACCTTCAAAACAAAACGAAGATCGAGCATATAACGATTTCTGGTTTGAGGAATTTGATCCTCGTATGCGGGAATAAATTGACTGTAGAGATTGTCTTGGATCTGTTTCCTGCGATTTAAGAACGCAAGACGACTTTCGATCCTTTTGTGAAACTCGGCGATATCCTTTCCTAAGAGTTCCAGGTCTTTTACTTGACCCGGTTCGTAAGGAAGAATTTTTACTTTTCCGTCCGGCTCGAACTCCTGGCCCGAAATACCGCCAAATGCGCAAATTAAAATGAGGAAATAAAGTAATGTGCCTTTCATGTCAGTTTCCGGACGACGTCCTCTAATAGTTTCGGCGGTTCTCGGATTTTCCCCTTAATTTTATCAAAAATAGATTGAACTTATCGTCAAATTCTAGGAAAAGGGAAGGAAAGGATCGGTATGGAAATCAATCACAGAAAGTCAGGAGAAACAAACATAGTAAGTCTTTCGGGCAGTCTGGACATATACACATCGATCGATCTCAAAACGTTCTTCGAAACGAACGTAAACAAAGAAAATAAAAACGTAGTCGTAAATCTTGAAAAGCTGAATTACATCGATTCTTCCGGAATCGGAATGTTGATCAAACAGCTAAACTACGTACAAGACCTCAACGGATCTTTTTTTATCGCGAATATGAAACCTGCGATCGAAAAAGTCTTCAAAGTGGCGGGACTTACTTCTTACTTTAAGACAATCAGCCCTGCAGAATTCACGACCAACTTCCCATAAGGACCATCGAATCCCCTTCTCACGAGTCCAAACTTCGAAAGTAAGAATGAAGAATCGTATCTCATTCTTACTTCGAACGTCTTAGGCATTCTCTGAATCTAAATCTTTCTTCTTTTGGGCCCTCTCAAAAAACGCTTTTTACTTCGTAAGAAAAAAAAGTAGGAACTCCTCGTTCTCAGTTTAACAAAACATCAAACGATCTTTACTTACGGCGCGTGGTAGTGATAGAAAACGTCCCAGATTCCCCAGAAACGACCCAGCTCGCCGGCGTTTGGAACGAGACGAAAGTCCAATCGACCTTCGATCAATTCTCCAGGATCCACGCGAAAACGAACGGGAAACTGGGAAGAATACGAAGAAGAATTTCCGGGAAACACAATCGTCGCCTTTAAGACGCCGTTCACAAAAATTCTCAGATCACGGGGTTTGAGCCCTTTGGGTTTTTCGGTATATGTAAACTGCGTTAGGTCCAATTGAACGTAGAGGGGTTCGTTTCGAGAAGGATCCGCGGTGAGATAAAAACGAAGTCCTTCTTCCGGAATCATTCTACAGAGTCCGTTTTGAAGTTTTCCGGTTCCGGCGCCGGGAGCAAAGTCGGAACGGTCCCGGACCAATTGGAGACCGTTGTGAATCGCCCAAGTGGAAAGTTCGGCGTAAGTTCGAAAATCTTCCGTTTGAAGAGGCGCGCCCTCTTCCCCCTGATGATCGAAGTTGATGAATTTTTTAAATTTCGGATTTTCTTCCGGCTGGAGAAACCCCGTACTGGTAAAAGTTAAACAGAGAGAAAAGAATACTAAGCGGTAGAAAAACATCTACTCTTAGTATCGACAGGATCGGGAAGAATTTGATCACAATCCAGACACTTGAAGGCGCGGGAAAATCAATTCATTCTCCTTGCGTAGTCACATTGGGAAATTTTGACGGGATCCATTTGGGTCACCAAGCCCTGATCGATCGAGTTCTGAAGGTTTCTAAGGAAAGTGGACTTTCCTCCTGCATCGTCACCTACGATCCGAACCCCGCGATCGTCCTGGGAAAAAATCCGGAAATGAAGAGTCTGATGACTCTCAAAGACAAAGAAGAATGGATCCGCAGACAAGGGATCGATTATTTAGTAGTCCTTCCTTTCAACGCCGAATTGGCCGAGATGAGCGCAGAAACTTTCTTGGAAGAAATTCTCCTGAAAGAATTAAAAACGGAGAAGATTGTAATCGGATACAATCATTGTTTCGGGAAAGGAAGAAGGGGAAACTACGAACTCTTAAAAGAATATGCAACAAAGCTAAACTATACTGTAGAAAGAGTGGATCCGGTCTATTTGGGAGAAATCAAACTCTCCAGTTCTTATGTGAGAGGATTGATCGGAGAAGGAAACGTGAGAGAGGCGAAAAAATGTCTCAACCGTTTTTATTCCGTGACCGGGATCGTGGTCGGAGGTCATAAACGCGGAAGGACCATCGGATTTCCGACGGCGAACCTAAAACCGGACGCGAACATCCTTCTTCCCGGCGTAGGAGTTTACGCGGGTTATACGAATGTGGAGGGAAAAGAATATCCATCCATGATCAACGTCGGACGCAACCCTACCTTCGGAGAAAATCCACTCACAGTAGAATCGAATATTTTTGATTTTGATAAAGAGATCTACGATCAGACGGTTCGAATCACTTTTACGGATCGGCTCCGGGACGAAGTGAAATTCTCGGGAGTCGAAAATCTTATCTCTCAACTCAAAAAAGATGAAATCGATGCAAGAGAAATTCTAAAATCCAAGAGCTCTGAAAAACCGATTCATCTCTGATTTTTTCTAACCTTACTCACAAGTTGCGAAGAACTGCGACAAGGATCGTTCTACAAGAAAGGCTTTTAGGAGTTCCTACACGGGAATTTTTGCTTGCGAAAATTAGAATTTTGTGATAGAGAAAAGTTCCCGGAATTTTTCCCGCCACCACTCCCCTCCACCCAAGATCAGGGTGGGGCGCGCTGCCTTCACGGAAGAATTGTCGGAATTCCGACGGGATTCTCCTTGAGATTCAAGTATTTGAGGGAAGGATCTGGATTTTTTCCGGGCGGCTCCGTCTTCGACGGACCGGGCTCTCCTCTCCAGTCAATCCATCTTATTTTTTGAATATAATAAAATTCGATTCTTTTTGGATGGATTGACTCCGAGTCGATCCCTGCCGCGTTTTAAAAAAAGAAATTTTGCAGTGATAGCAGAGAACGGACTTTAAGTCCGCGTCAAACGATTTTTAAGATTGGATACTTTGTCGGAACAAGAAATTCTTTGAAGGAAAAAGGGAAGGAAGAGAATACCTTTCGGAAATATTGCAGATAAAAATCACCGAAATGAGAGGATCGTTCTTCAGCTCCACTGAAGAGTTTCGGTAAAGGAGAGATAAGTAATATTGAATACTTCTTTCCAACTTTCTTCGATCTCAAGGGTATGCCAAGGCCCCAACCATTCTTCCATGCCAAAGGACCAGGCCTTTTCTAAATGTAGGATGTCCTCCGGACGTCCGCAGATCTTCAGACACTCCGAACCGAAATTCCGAATCGCCTTCGGAAACAAAAAATCATGACTGGAAGAAGTTACGACCTCGCGCACAGAGCCCATAAAAGACCGAACATCTTCGATCTTGACGTTGTTAAAAATATTTTCGTATTTTGGATGATTGAATTTTAAAAAGGCAAAGACGAGCTCCGCAAATTTCACCTTATCCAGATTGATGATCTCAAACGATTCGCTCAAGCTCTGAGTTTGGTTCTTTGTTAAAGAATTCATAGATGCGGTCCTCATATCTTTTTGGATTTGAAGATCAATCATATCCGAATTCAGGAAAGAGACATCTTGCTTTATAAAATGGCGCAAACGGAAATATAAAAATGTGTAACTAAAAGGAATCGGAAAATGGGAGGAAAAGGTGGCAAAGAAGAAGGTTTCCAGCCGAAGATTCGGTTTTTTCTTTTTTCAAGACTTTCCCGTTCTCCTTTGCGCGGACTTCCCGCAAGCCTTGGCGGGAGAAAATTCTATCTTCTCGAAAAGTAGGGACTCCCTCTTTCTCCGATCCACGGCAAACCTTTCCCTTACAAACGGTAAAAAAATAGAATTCGGTTTAGGAAATTCTAGCATCTACGATCAAGATCCATTTCTGGATTTTAATCCGAATTACGTTTATAACGACAATAAAAAAAGCCAGGTCAACGCACCGGCTCCTTACATCGCTCTGAAACTTCCGGTAACGGACAAAGTCTCAACGAATGGTCGGGAGTCAATCTTCCGGGGCCGATCGTCTTCTTAAATGGAATCTTCCAGTCGTTTTGACATTTTTAGATTATGAAATTATTTATTTCCTAATTTTGGAAACATTTTAGAATGGAAAACCATAGCCTTTTTTCGTTGGAGTAAATAAAACGTCTCAGGAGATAATTTCGGCTTTAAACTCCATTAGAATTTTGTGTAACCTTTTTTCACTTTTGATGATTGATCCGAGTTTTCTCATTCCGAAATTTACCGATTCAAAAACAAAAACTTTTTCTTATTAGCGAGCAATGCTCACCTCCTCCCTGACAAAAAGAATGGGATTTTTATAAATAATTATTTTATAGTTTCAAATTCCTCGTCAAAACCAATAATAGGATTGGAATTCCGATTCTTTTTGGTCGGTTCGTTGGGGTGATCTTTATCCTATCATTTCAAGGTTATAACAGATTTCTTTCGTATGAATTATTACCTTTTTTTTCCCATGATCGCCTTGTTCGCGAATACGATCTTCATCGCCTTCGTTTATGCAAGACGCACGGGCAACCCGATCATTCGTTCTTATCTGATCTATTCCACCTCGCTCAACGCCTGGCTTTTTACCTATATTTTTACTTGGTCTTATCTTCCGGAATCTTGGATGACTTGGTCTTTCAAAATTCTTTCGGTTACCTGGCTTCCGGTGGGAGCCCTCTATTTAGAATTCGTTTATACGTTTCTCAATCGTTCGCCGGGTCTTTTTCTTTGGTTCTTTCGAATCGGAATCCCGCTCTCTTATCTTCTCACTCTGACAACAGATCTCGTTATCAAGGGAAGCATACTCTATTACTGGGGATACGAGAACGAACCCGGATCTCTTTATCTTTTCGTGATCCTCGCATTCGTCGCGCTTCCGGGTTTTATCGGATTGGCGATCCTCGCAAAATCTTTTTTATCCTCTCATAAAAATCAGAGAAAACAAATCGGACTCGCGATCGTAGGATCGACGGTGGCAATGTGCCTCAGTTTTTATTCGGAAATCATTCAAGTGGATGAACAAGGAAGAATCCTCTCAGTCCCTTGGACTCCGATGGCGATCGTAATTCAATCTTTTCTAATATTCATTGCGATTACTAAATACGGTTTTTTAAGAATCAACATCGAAGGATTAGCCGTAGAACTTTTCAAAGACATTCACGACGGAATGATCTTAGTCAAACAAGATCGTTCCCTCTTTTTTATGAACGAATCCGCGATTCGGATATTAGGAATTCCGAATACTCTTCCTTCTCACTTCTATCCATCCGACTATTTCAAAGGATATCAGGAGAATCCGAATCACCTTTCCCGGGAATACAAGGCTATCTTCAATCCGAGTTGTAAAGGAGTAGAACTAACAAGATCGAATATCGAGTTGACCGGGAACGAAAGGGGTTATCTTTTTATTCTTCGGGACATTACTGAAAAAATTGAATCTCGGGAGAAAATTGAAACGATCTATACGGCTCTGAGTAAGGATCTCGAAATCGCAAAAATTGCACAAACCTCGGCGATCTCCACAAAATTTCCGGAGAACATTCGATATAAATTCCATTCCCACTTTCAGCCTTTTGAACTCGTGGGAGGGGACTTTTTTAGAGCCCTCGAACGTTCGGACGGGAAGCTGGACATTTTTTTTGCCGACGTTTCCGGGCACGGAATCTCTTCTGCGATGGTTGCCGGAATGCTTTCCATTTCCTTTCAATTAGTTTCGGAAAAAAATCCGGAACCGAAACAGGCCCTCGAAAAAATTCAAAACTTACTTCTCGGAGCGGTCCTAAGCCATCACATTTCAGCCGCCTATCTCTCTTTCGA
This sequence comes from Leptospira tipperaryensis, assembly GCF_001729245.1. Lineage (NCBI taxonomy): Bacteria > Pseudomonadati > Spirochaetota > Leptospiria > Leptospirales > Leptospiraceae > Leptospira > Leptospira tipperaryensis. Next base: position 3,426,396 of record NZ_CP015217.1, read on the forward strand.
TCCAAATACAAAGATATTAAAATATTCTTATGCAGGCCATCATCCTATTTTAGTCTTTAGAGAAGGAGAAGTTCTTTCTCTGGAAGGCTCCGGAAGAATTCTTTTAATCACTCCTGAAACGGACTTAACTGACTATTCTTTTACATTAAAAAAAGGTGATATTCTATTCTTACATTCGGATTGTCTTTTTGAAGTGAGAAACGCGGAGGGAGACATTCTCGGATACGAAAACTTTCTCGAAAAACTTCGCGAGATTCCCGTTCAAACTCCCTCCAAAATTCTTAAAACCTCAATCGATCATTCTCTGGCGTTCGGCCACGGAAAATTAACCGATGACCTTGCGGTTTTGATCTTGGAGGTTTTTTAATCGAATGAATCCTTACGTTCTCATTCCGTTTGCTGCATTGATGATCAACGGATCTTTGTTCGCTTATGTAAGCGCGCTCAAAGGAAAATCCAGAACCGTAAATCTCTATCTTAGATTTTCATTTCTCTTATCGATCTGGCATATCGCGCTCATTCTCTATTGGTCCTTTTTACCCGGTAACTGGCCGGAAATCATTTTCAAAGCCTCTTCCTTTGCGTGGATTTTTATAGGCTGTTTGTTTTTCGAGTTTGCGGTTCAGTTTACCGGTTCCTCTTATCGTTTCCTTATCTATTTCTTTCGAGGTCTTTCTCTGGTTTCGTTTATCATTTCACTTAGCACCGATTTGGTGATCTCCGGAAGCACGAGAGCGTATTGGGGGGACGTGATCGCGACGGGCCCGCTTTATCTCTACGTAAGTACGATCGTTATCGGCGTGCCGACTTTAACAGGTTCCATGATTTTGATCGTTAAGAGTTTTAGTTCTTCCAATTCTTTTTTTAAAAAGCAATCTCGCCTTGTCGCCTACGGAACCATCGTTACCTTCGTCTTTAGTTTTCTTACAACTCTTCTTCCCAGGTTTATCAATTCGTCTCTCACGTTTCCTCCGATGAGCGGAAGCGCAGCGGTAATCCAATCGATCTGTATCTTTATCGCGATTCACAAATACGGATTTATGGATTTAAAGTTGGAGCACATCGCGCTCAGACTCTACTCCGAAATCAGAGAAGGTGTGGTCCTTTTGTCTTCCAAGGGAACGCTTTTGTTTAGCAATCTCTCCGCACAAAAGATGTTAAATCTTCCGGAAGGATTTAATATGGGAATGAAGCTCGATCTTGGTCAATATTTAGACGGTTTCCCTTCGGATTCCTATTTTGAAAGAAAAGAGTTTACCAATCTTAGGGTGAGCTCGGAGAGAAATCTCGTAGGCCCGCAGGAAGATTTTTTTCATGTTCCCGAAAACAAATATTTGGAAGTCTCATCCTCTCCGATTCCTCTTTCCGGTAAAAACGGAGGAAAGGTTTATATACTCAGGGACATTACCGAAAAAAAGGAATCCTTAGAGAAAATTAGAAAATTATTATATAGATTGGACTTGGATTTGGATCTCGCGAGAGACATTCAAGAGATGATTACGACCCGCGACTTTCCGGATTCTCCGGATTACAAAATCCATTCTCATTTTCAACCGTATGTAAAAGTGGGCGGAGACATTTTAAACGTCAGAAAGGAAAAGGACGATAGCCTCCATATCCTTTTCGGAGACGTTTCCGGGCATGGAATCTCCGCCGCGATGGTGGCCGCGATGACTTCCATCGCATTCGGGGCGGCGACCGGTAGAAGCGCTCTTACGGACCAGAATCTTTTGTTTATGCATCATCTTCTAAAAGATACGATCACGTTGCACTTTCTTTCCTCCGTTTATATGAGATACGTCCCTTCCGCAAAAAAATTGGAATACAGTTACGGCGGTCATCATCCCGGACTTTTGATCCGAAACGGAGAATGTAGCTTTATCGAAGGCTCGGGTGGAATTCTTTTTGCGATCGCTTCTCCGAAAATTCAAAGATACGAATTGAATCTTCTCAAAGGTGATAGAATTCTTTTTTATTCGGATGGGTTGTTCGAAGTTAGAAACTCCGAAGGAAATATCTTAGGAAGACATCAATTTTTAGACGCGGTTAAATCCTTAGTGAGCGAAGATACCGGCTCCATGATCCGTTCTATTCTTTCTTACTCCAGTTCTTACGGAGGAGGAGAGATGTCGGATGACGTTACAATCTTTTGTTTGGAAGTATTTTGACTTGAGTTCGAACAAACCGCTACGAAAGCGATGGAAGCGGAATCGCCCAATCGTAATTTAGAAAGAATTTTTCTTTAAGCCCCGTCCATCGATTGATCGAAGCATTTCGTTGTGATCCATAGAGAACGACATTGAGTTCAAGCGTGCTCCGACCCTCATGGATCGGATTCGCCCAAACCTTTATGGAGAATTCGTTTTTGTTAAGAAATTTTTTCCCGAATCAATTTTAAGAACGGTAAAAATTCATCCAGGGTTCCCGGAAGTTCGTATTCGATCAAATCTCCGGCGCGAATGATGTCTTTCTCTTCCAACGCAACGGCAACCGAAGCGAGGATCTCGTTTAATTCTCCCGTCTTTTCCTCGAAACCGATTCCTTCGATTACGATTTCGGAAAGATCGAGATCGGGTTTTTTAAATTTCAAAGTGATAAACGAAGTCAGAAGAACGTTGATCTGAGAGATAGACTGAGTCAAAAGTTCGGAAGCTACTTCGTCCTTTCCGGATTGATAGGCTTCGTTTACTTTTACAAAACTTTCTTTGAGTCCGCCGACGTTTCCGATAAACGTATTCAAAATTTCTTTTAGAGTTGGAAGATCCAAATCCAAAACTTGAGTTCTCGCGATCAGATCCATGATAAAAAGTTTTAGATCTCTCAAATTTTCCAAGAAGGATTCGATCGCTTCCGTGCTGTCAAGGCTCGTACAATGAGCGGAAATTTCAGTCACGATTTGAGTAACGTTGTTTCCGGTTCCCATCGGTTTGATCTGATCCAACTTAAGATGAAGAAGATTGGATGCGGAGTTTAAAACGGATTGAATCCATTTTACCCCATCTAAAAGTTCTTTCGATTCCTTTTCGGTTAGAGAATCTCTTCCAAAAAGAGTGGAACCTACCTTATCAACGTAGAGATCCAGCTCGGTAAGAGTGGAAACCAAAAAGTCCATCTCTTCTCCGATAAAAAATTCCATCTTATGAGTGGAGTCGATTCCTTGATCTTGCATCACGGAAGGCTGAAACTCGATTCCGTCCACGGTGCAACCGAGAAGATACTTTCCTTTGGATTCCACCCATTTGGTGATCTCGCCAAAGACTTCGCCCAATTTTTTTTCGTTTTCAAGAGAACTATCTAAGAGATGTTCGTTGATATAAATTTCCATTTCACTCTCCTGCTTGAATCACTCGCTTCTGGCGCCTCTGAGGTTGTTGTTCAGATAAGCTCCTACGGCTTTGTTTTTACCGACTCCCTGCTCCATATAAAGAAACTTGGATTTCAGTTTTTTCTCGTAGCTTACGAGATGGTTTTCGTATTCTTTAATCTTCTTATTATTATCAGTGACTTGCTCTTCGAGCATCTTAACTTTTCCGGAAACAAGACCGCCCGCATACTGCGTGTAAGGTTTTACGTGTTCCAAAAGATCCACGGCGACTCCCGTATCCATTCTCGCGTCTGAGTTGGTATCGATCGCGAAAAGATTTCGGACCGCGTCCGGATTTTCGGCGAGTTTGTTTTTGAGTTTTTCTTCATCGAGGATCAAAAATCCGTCTTGGATATCGGTCCATTTGCTTCCGACGTTTCCGGTGCTGATTCCGATGTCGCTTAACATTCGGACCGGATTCTCACCCGCGACGGGGTAAGAAGAACTCGCAACCGTTTTCATTCCCGCGATCAAACGAAGCACTGTATGTTCTCCGGATAAAAGTCCAGTTTTGGTTTTACCTTCCCAAAAGGTTTGGCCGATTTCACCGCCGTCTTCTTTTCCGTCGTTAACTTGTGCGTTCTTATCAACGGCAGTGGATTCTTTTGAAAACTTCAGAACCGTATTGTAAGCGGCTATGAATTCTTTGATCATCTCGAGACCCTTGTCCGAGTCCGTTTTGATATCGATGCTCACCGGGCCTTCCGTTTTTTTAAGAAGGTTCATAGAAACCCCGTCGAGGACGTCAGTCAAACCTTCGTTCTTAGGACGATTGACTTCGATTCCGTCGACTAAAAAAACCGCATCCTTTGCTTCGGTGATTTCTTTGGCGGGTTTAGCTCCTCTAAATTCTCCAGGAACGACTATGTGAAAACTTTCTAAAACGACAGTCTTTCCGCTCGAGTTTGCAAAAAGAATCTTATGAGCTTTCATGCCCGATGGAAAACTTTTGAGATTGAGGACGATCTTTCCTTCCTGTTTGGAAGCGGTTTCCAAGATCATCTTCTCTTTATCGTTTTCTTTATAAAGAATTCCTAATTCTAGTTTGTCTTCCGGTGCAAACTGAGTAGATGTGATGAGTTCTATCTTCGTATTCTTCTTTAATTCCGAAGTCGGAATTCCGAATTGAAAAGAGCCGACGCTTGCGACTTCGATCCATTTCTTTCCATTCTCTTCTTTGAATGTTGGTTTTGCGTCTGCGGGAACTCCGTATTTTTCGGATTGAAAGACAAGAATCTGATCCGCTTCGGGAAGAAGATTGATTTCTTTCGGAGGATCGGCGGGCTCCGTAGCTCCCACAAGACCCGATGCTTGGAGAACCCCGTTTGCATCTTCGAATTTAAGTTTACGTTCCTTTCCCGAAAGACCCGCTGTCAGAGTGAGAACGTAATTATCGCTGTCCACTTTTACGAGCCCTGTATTTACAAGTCCCGCCGCAGAAACTTTGATGGAAGCCGCGAGATCTCGAATCGTTCCTCCGGAGAATTCGATTTCTTTTTCGGAATCCCCCGAAAAGATTTTAAAACTTCCAGCAGGGATTTGTTTGTTCGCGTCAGTCTTTTCGCCGGAGACTTGGTGAAAGGTCGCGAGTTCTTTGACTTCGATTTTGCGTTTTCCCGCGCTCGCAGAACGAGACGCGTCCCCGCTTACGACACCTTCCGGTTCGGAAACGATATTCTTCATAGCAAAGGGAGCGGTAAAAGATATGAGTGCTCTGGTTTTATTTTGGAGGTCCGTTGTAACGAGCTTGAGATCGTTCCAAGCTTTTACTTGAGCTTTGTTAAACGAATTCTGCTGCTCAAGTCGGCGAATCGGTTTTCCTTCCAATTCCACCAATTTTTTTACGATCAAATTGGTGTCTTGACCGGAGCTAAGTCCTGGAATCGTAAATGCTGGCATCTTGTCCTCCTAAGATCTACATCGGTCGAATCGGAAAAAAGATAAGGGAAAATGAAAAAATTGAGGGCTCTAAAAACCAATTGCCGATCTTAGAAATCCGTGGATTTTAGTCCCGATTTTCGTGGGGGAATTATGGTATCGCCTGTTTTAGGAGAATTTTTAGGGACTTTCGTTTTAATCCTTTTGGGGAACGGAGTCGTCGCAGGTGTTCTACTCGAACACAGTAAATCCAAGGACAGCGGATGGATCGTAATTACCACAGGCTGGGCCTTCGCGGTGATGCTCGGAATTTTTACGTCAAACGCCTTCGGCAGTCCGGACGCACATCTCAATCCGGCCGTTACTCTTGCCTTTGCAATCAAGTCCGGAGATTATTCAAAATTGCTTATATACGTTCCAGCACAGATCGCCGGCGCATTTTTAGGCGCGGTATTCAACTTTTTGCATTATCTTCCACATTGGAAAGAAACAAAAGACAAAGGAAAGATCCTTGCGGTCTTTTCGACCGAGCCCGCGATCTCAAACACCGCTTCGAATTTTTTCAGCGAATTCTTAGGAACCTTTTTATTGATCTTAGGAATCGTTTCCATTTTTTCTCCTACGATGCAAGGACTGACGACCCACTTCGGCGCCTTCTTGGTCGGAATCTTAGTTTGGAGCATCGGACTTTCGATGGGAGGAACCACCGGTTATGCGATCAACCCCGCAAGAGACTTAGGTCCGAGACTCGCTCACTTTCTTTTGCCGATTCCGGGAAAGGGTTCTTCGAATTGGAAGTATGCTTGGCTTCCCGTTGTCGCACCTTTGAGCGGAGCCGCGGCTGCCGGATTCGTGCTGGGATTTTTTTGATTGGGATCAAACCGAATTGAAGAATTTATCGACCAATAAGTTTTTAGAAAATTCAAAAACTGCGAATGGAACAAAATCTGCGGGATCTCCGTCGTTTCGATTGCGAACTTACTGAATCTTGTAAGTAGCTTCTTTCCAGATTTCGGGAGATGCTCTTAAGAATTTTCCGAAATTTTCTTCGAACAAATTTCAAGCCTTATTTTATACGAGAACGGACTTTAAGTCCGCCGCAAGCGAATTCTACGAAAAACGGCTTGTCGGAACAAGTGAACGGGTTTTAAAAAGATTGATTTTATTTAAGAAAAGAATCGAAAGATTTCCCTCGAATAATTTTTTAGAGTTCCCGATTTTCTATAAGCATCTTTTATCAAACAGAATCGGAAATGATTTCGCTTTGAGAATCGTTTTTATCCCGCAAGAACATGAAGAATTTTGAATCTTTTTTTACAAAACTCAAAGAAGATGAAAAAGAAATCGTCTCGATTCTTAGAGAATTTGTAATCGAGACCGTCCCGAATGTGACAGAGAAGATTTCATACAACGTTCCTTATTATTTTCTCAATTCAAGAATCTGTTTTATCTGGCCGTCCTCCTTTCCCCACGGGCCAAAGTTGGGAGTAGAATTCGGTTTTTGCCAAGGACATCTTCTTTCCGATCCTCGACAAATTCTCCGGGCGGGAGAAAGAAAAATCGTGAGATCGATTTCTTATCATTCTAAAAATGAAATCGATCTCCGGACGTTGCGGAATTTTCTCTTGGAAGCTGTAATTTTGGATGATCAGATCAAACCGGCTTTCAAAAGAAAACGTTGAGAATCCCTAAGTGCCGTTATCGTTTGGATAAAAATCCATTTCTTGATTTCGAGGAAAGAAAAACTTTCTTCGCCTATTCAAGCTATAAAATGATGATTTACTCCTTTTTTTGTTCACAAAATGTTGTTCCACAGTATGCGAAATCGAATTCTCATTCTTATCTTCCTTTCTTTCCCTTTGATTTCTCTTTTCTCCGAAACAAGCGACTTCAAAGGAGAATGCAAACCCAAAGAATGGATCTGCGTTCTTACTAAAAATGAGAATCAAAAGATTGAGTTTTATATTCAGAATAAAACTCCGAGTGCGGATTATCCTTTTACGGTTTATTTTAATTTTTCTTCCTTAGATAACTTTGAATCCGATGTTCCACTTCCTCTGCGTATCGTTTCCAGAGGAAGCAACGAACCTTTAAAGATTCTCAGCCTTCAACCGATCGACGTTCAGAAAGAACGTTCTTACAGCTCCAGCATCTACGTAAGAGCCGGCGACTTTAACGCGAGTAAGACGAAGAACGTTATCTATCATCTTCCTTTCGAATCTTCCGCAAGAGTCGGTCAAGGTTACAACGGAAAATTTACTCATTTCGGACAGTTTCCTTACGCTCTTGATTTTTCTCTTCCGGAAGGTAGTTCCGTTCTCGCAGCGAGAGAAGGCCTTGTCATCGCGGTTCAAGATAAATTTACCGCGGGAGGAACAACTCCCTTCTTTAAAGACAAAGCGAACTACGTCCAGATTCTTCATAAAGACGGAAGCATTGCGGAATACGCTCACCTCAAACACAAAGGTGTTTTAGTTCAGATCGGACAAATCGTAAAAGCGGGAGAAAGAATCGGTTTTTCAGGGAACACGGGTTTTAGCAGCGCCCCTCATCTTCACTTCCACGTCTTGAAGCCCACAGAAGACTTTCAAAACTTAGAAACCTTCCCTACGTCCTTTGAAACGGACGAAGGAATTGTAGAAGAACTCAAGGACGGGGTCGTCTATTGGAATCCTTCCAACTCACTTCCTGCGGGAAAACTTTTCTTTGAAGAAGATTTTAAGATCTGTTCCGAACTCTCAAAAAATAAACTTTCCGAATGTGATGAAAAGTTCAACCCTCAGAAACGACCGATCATCGCGTTGGATATCCGAAAACCGGGGAAGCGCGATCTTAAAGTCGAAGTTTGTAATCCGGATTCGGTTTGCAAAAGAGTCGATTGGATTCTTCAACCCGAATGGAAGGTTTCGATTTGGTATTTTGATTGGAGTATTCTTCCCATAATTTCAGGAAAGTATAAAATTCAAGTAATCAACGATATCGAAATTCTGAAAACCTGGGTGATAGAAAGATAAGAAAATCATTCTCCGTTTTTTAGAATCGATCTTGGAATCGTTCTGTGAACGATTTCGCTTTAAAAAACATTTTGTAGAGATAAAATGAATCTTCACCGGAGGATTTTGAACATCCGTCCGGCGCATTTCCATTCTATGATTTGAATATTCTATTTTTTTAATTTATCCTACGGGAACTTCGGAGTATTCGATTACAAAATTCTCTTTCGCCCTGCGAACTTTTGGGGCCTTCAAAAGCTGATCTTTTTCCACGTCTCTATAACCTAAGGTCAGAAGCGATGTGGATCTCAATCCTTTTTCTTTTAGATGCAACAACTCATCCAGCGCTTTTGCATTAAATCCTTCCATCGGAGTCGCATCCACATTCTCCAGAGCCGCCGCTACGATAGCGGTTCCAAACCCGATATACGTTTGTCTCGCAGCCCAGTTGTAACTAGTTTCCGGAGTATGAGACTTTAACCAATTCAACATGGAATTCTTAAATCCTTCCAGAGATTCCACCGGAGCGTTTCGTGTCTCGGAGATGAGTTGGATGTATTCTTTTATTCTTTCTTCTGTGACTTGATCCCAAGGGGCAAACACAAGGAGATGAGAAGATTCTTCAATCTGAGGTTGGTTGTTTGCGATCGGACGGATTTGGCGTTTTAATTCTTCATCTACGATTAGGATTACGTTGTAAGGTTGTAAACCGAATCCGGAAGCGGTCAGACGAACTGCTTCTAAAATTCTTTCCACTTTTTCTTGAGGAACTTTTTCCCCCGTCATTCTTTTGGTCGCGTAGCGCCAATTGAGCTTCTCCAATAATTCCATTTGTAAATTCTCCTTTTTTCTGAGATTTCAACCTGGATCCGGTTTTTGTCGGAAACCAGGATGTTAACTTGTTATAAACACCTTAACAGGTTAGACTCAAGAAAAGGAAAGAAGAAAACTGAAAAATCAATTCGTGAGGGACATTTTTTTTTGACATTCGCCTCGGACCTGCTCCATCACATCGGCAAGGGAGAATTCTCCGAGTTTTGCTTCCAATGCGGCTTGGGCTTGTGCGAAGACACATCCGAGGGTCGGGAGAATTCCCATTCCCACAGAACAGTCTTGTTTTGGGTGATCGTGAACGGTAAAGAGACAATCGGAATCTTCTATGGCGCGATAGATATCGGAAAGTAGGATCTCTGACGCCGGTTTTGCGAGGCTCGCACCGGGAACGCCCTGTCTTGTCAAAACGAGTCCCGCTTTTCTGAGTTTCCCGGTAAGGGTACGAACGATCGCAGGATTGGTCCCGACGGATTCTGCGATCGTATCCGAAGTCGTATCTCCCCCGTTCCTGTTTTCCAGGAAAGTGAGAATGTGAATTGCGACTGCGTAGCGACTGGGAATTGCCAATGGTTTGTTCCTTACACTGTATTCATTGTTTTAGACGAGTCTCTGCCAAGAAGAATTCGGCTTTTCTCTGGAATAAAATCGATTCGGTTCCATTCGGGATTCGATTGAAATGTGGGAACTCCCCGTTTTTTTGAAAAGAGACGGATTCTTCTGATGAGATTTTGAAAAGTAGGAACTCACACATTTCAAAACCACGGTTCAATTCCCGTCATTCAAAATGCGGGAACTCCCCACTCTCGAGATTCTTCGAAAAAGCGCCGAAACGTAGGATCTCCTTCGTCCAAAAAGAAGAAGGGTTACAAAGCTGTCACCGAAATCCTTCCTAGAATCATTGACTCCCCGCAAAGGAGGTTTAAACAGGAATAGAATCCCTCGTTCGATCTCTTCCTCCGCGGGCTTCCCAGAATTTTCAGGATATCCAAGTGTCAAAGCCAAGAATACAAGAACAAGCTCCGACAAAGACGAGCGAAAACGGTTCTTCCAACGGGAATCAATTAGAGATTCACCTCGGCAACCCGAATATATTTTTCGACCGGGAACTTTCCTGGATCGATTTTAACCGACGCGTTCTGGAAGAAGCGAACGATCCCGAAAATCCACTCTTAGAAAGACTGAAATTCTTAAGCATCACCGAAACCAATCTCGACGAATTCTACATGGTTCGTGTCGCCGGACTTCGAAATTTAGTAAAAGAAGGAAACGACGAAAGAAGTCTCAACGGAGACAGCGCTTCCGAAATTCTCTCCGATCTTTCGGACAAGGTCCGCACCTTCGTCCGGGAACAATACGAAACCTTTTCCGATACATTAGCAGAAATGAATACTGCCGGAATTCACGTAATTCTAAATCCGGAAGAATTGACGATAGACGAAATCAAACAGATCCAGAGTTACTACAAAGAAGACGTATCTCCGATCTTGACTCCACTCGCGATCGATACGTCTCATCCATTCCCTCATATTCTTAACAAATCCTTGAACCTCGCGATGGTCCTCAGCACCGACGACGAAAAAACCGGCGGTAAAAAAGATCTCTTCGCCGTAGTTCAAGTGCCTTCGGTTCTTCCCCGATTCTTACATCTAAAAACGAAGGGAGACGAAAGAAGATTCTTTCCTTTGGAAGAGATCATCAAACTTCACGTAGACGATCTTTTTTACGGAATGACGGTAAAGGAAATCTATCCTTTCCGAATCATCCGAGACGCGGACATCTCCATCGACGAAGAAAAATCCGTAAAAGATTTATTGATCACGATGAAAGACGAACTTCGCAACCGAATCTGGGGCGACGCGGTTCGGATGGACATTCATCAAGGAACTTCTCCTTTTATCAAAAACACTCTCAGGGAACTCCTGGAACTTCAAGATCACGAAGTTTTCGACGTTGCTTCTCTTTTGAATATCAACGACGCGATGTTCTTCTACGGTTTGGATCACACGTCCAAACTCAAGTATCCTTTTTTCCAACAGAAGATGACTCTGAAGTTTGATACTCCGGAAAAAATCTTCGAAGCGATGAAAAAAAAAGACCGTCTTCTTCATCATCCGTATCAATCATTCTCGGCGATCGAAGATCTTTTAAGAATCGCATCCGAAGATCCAAAAGTCCTCGGAATCAAAATGACCTTATATCGTACAAGCGGGGATTCTCCGATCATCCAATACCTCGGACAAGCGGCGGAGAATGGAAAACAAGTCACCGTTCTTGTGGAACTCAAGGCTCGTTTTGACGAAGAAAGAAACATAAAGTGGGCGCAGAAACTCGAAGCGCGCGGCGTTCACGTCGTCTACGGCGTTGTCGGATTAAAAATTCATTGTAAGATGCTCCTCGTAGTTCGCAAAGAAGACGATCACATGGTGCGTTATGTGCACCTTGGAACCGGAAATTACAATTCTACAACTTCCAAGTATTATACGGACCTCAGTTTTTTTACCGTAAACAAACAGATTACCGAAGACGTTTCCACGATCTTTAACACGATCACGAGTTATGCGAAGATGCCGACTTTGAACCTTCTTTCGGCTTCTCCCCACAACCTCAAATCCACCTTTATCACGATGATCGAAAAGGAAACTGAGAATGCCCTCGCGGGAAAACCGGCGAGAATCATCTTCAAGATGAATTCCCTCGTCGATCCGCATATTATACTTTCATTATATAAAGCGAGTCAGGCCGGAGTCAAAGTGGATCTTATCATCCGCGGAATCTGCTGCCTCAAACCGGGACTCAAAGGAATCTCCGAAAACATCACGGTTCTATCCATCGTGGGAAGATTTCTGGAACATACAAGAATCTACTTCTTTCATTCCGGAGGAGCGGAGGCGACCTTCCTCGCTTCGGCGGATTGTATGCCACGGAATTTTGAAAGAAGAATCGAAGTTCTTTTTCCGATTTTAGAACCCAAGAACAAGGAAAGAATCAAGAAAATTTTGGACGTTCAGTTGAGAGACAACGTAAAAGCGAGATTTCTCCATCCGGACGGGCACTATCGCAAAAGAACCTTGGAGAAAGACGAAAAGATGGTCGATTCTCAAATTGAAAGAATGAACTTCGCAGAATAATTACGAAACCTGAATATACGAAATTAGAATTATGACTACAACTTCCACAATCAACAAATCAGAATTAAAATCCCTCATTGGACCGGGAAAAATATTTTTTAGAAACGATCCGGACTTTGACGAAGCGACCTTTCTTTCTTTTGGAACCGACAGAACCAAAGTTCACAGTCCCGATTTCGAAATTCTCGCTTTTCCCACAAACACCGAGGAAGTTGCAAAAATCGTAAAGTACGCTTTTGAAAACGATATCTCCATCGTTCCTTCCGGTGGAAGAACGGGTTACGCTGGAGGAGCGATCGCGAAAAATCAAGAATTGGTTCTTTCCCTTTCCAAGATGGACAAGGTCCTGGACTTTGATCCTTTTTTCGGAAGTATCAAAGTGCAAGCGGGAATGATCACGAAAAATCTTCACAAAGAATCCGAAGAAAGAGGATTCTACTTTCCGGTGGACTTCGCATCCACGGGTTCTTCCCATATCGGCGGTAACATCGCGACTAACGCGGGTGGCGTGAGAGTCGTCCACTACGGACTCATTCGTCAGTGGGTTTTAGGACTCACCGTAGTAACGGGCTCCGGTCAAATCTTAGAATTCAACGGCGAAGTTCTTAAAAACAACACCGGATACGATCTCAAACAACTTTTTATCGGCTCAGAAGGAACGTTAGGCGTCATCACGGAAGCAACTCTGAAACTCACTACAAAACCTCTGGACAACCGGGTTCTTCTCGTAGCGGTTCCCGATTTTGTCTCCATTCTTTCCCTTTTCAAGGAAACTCACCAGGTGAAGGTTCCCCTTCTCGCATTTGAATTCTTCACCGAATATTGTCTCGGAAAAGTAAAAGCCCATTTGGGAGTTTCCGATCCGTTTTCGGCTCCGAGCCCGTATTACGTTTTGATGGAATTCGAAATCGCCGACGAAAGCGACGATGAAAAACTCTTCGGCTTTTTGGAAACGATCACGGAAAAGGAACTGATCAGCGACGGAAGTCTCGCTCAGAATTCCAAACAATCCGAAACCTTTTGGAAGTATCGGGAAGGAATCAGCGAAAGTATTTCCATCGATTATACGGTTCATAAAAACGATATTTCACTTCCTCTTCGAAATATGGAACCCTTCCTCGTGGAAATGGAAACCCTTTTAAAAGACGAATACCCAGGTTTTGAAATCGCGCTCTTCGGTCACGTAGGCGACGGCAATCTTCACCTAAACATCGTTAAACCCAAGGATCTTTCCAACGAAGAATTCTTCAAAAGATGCAAGAGCGTGGATCCTGATATGTTTCGTTTATTACAAAAATATCATGGATCGATCAGCGCGGAACACGGAATCGGACTTTTAAAAAAGGATTTTCTCCATTTTTCCAGGTCGGAAGCCGAAATTCTTCTGATGAAAGAAATCAAAAAATCCATGGATCCGAAGAACATCATGAACCCCGGTAAAGTGTTCTGATGATATCCACGAACGGAGCCGGCGGAAAAAAACCGAGGAAGAAAAAGAAGAAGATTCAATCCGATCATAGGATCGTAATCCGAGCTCTTACCTTGGACGATTACGACGACGTCAAAGAAATTATGGACATCGTCTTTCCGGAGTTTGACGGAGCCTGGAAAAGAAATCAGTACGAATCTCAGATCACAAAATTTCCGGAAGGCCAGATCTGTATCGAAGACAACGGAAAAGTCGTCGGCGCTGCGATCAGCCAGATCATCAAGTGGGCCGATTACGGAGACAATCATACTTACGAAGAAATCGTAGGAAAGGGAGATCTCAAAAATCACAACGAGGAAGGAGATTCCCTCTACGGAGTCGATATCTTCGTTCACCCGGAGTATAGAGGTCTTCGTCTCGGTCGAAGATTGTATGACGCGAGAAAAGAACTCTGTGAAAGACTCAATCTCAAAAGAATCGTAGTCGGAGCTTGGATGCCTGGTTACGAAAACTATGAAGACTCGATGACTCCGGCGCAATACATCGAAAAGGTGAGAGACAAGGAAATCTACGATCCCGTTCTTTCCTTCCAGTTGGCAAACGGCTTTCACGTTAGAAAACTAAAACGCGGTTACTTCGGAAACACAAAGGGTTTTAGCTCTTACGCTGTTCTATTAGAATGGTTGAATATATACTACGAAAAAGAAGAAACCACTCTTATCGGCGGTAAAAAAACCGTGGTCCGAGTTGGAGTCGTTCAACTTCAGATGCGGCCCGTGACCGGGATCGAAGAATTGATGAAACAAGTCGAATTCTTCGTGGATACGGTCGCCGGATACAACGTGGACTTTGTTTTATTCCCCGAATTCTTCAACGCATCACTTCTTGCAAAATACAACGATCGAAGCCCTTCCGACGCGATGCGGGCTCTTTCCAGTCATACGGAAAGTATCATCGAAAGAATGGTGGAACTCGCGGTTTCATACAACGTGAATATCATCTCCGGAAGTATGCCGGAGTACAGGGATGAAACCCTGCACAACGTTTCCTATCTTTGCAGAAGGGACGGAACCTACGAAGAACAGTATAAACTCCACGTAACCCCGGACGAAGACTTCTACTGGGGAGTGAAAGGTGGATACAATCTTTCCGTGTTCAACACGGATTCTTGTAAGATCGGAATTCTTATCTGTTTCGACGTGGAATTTCCGGAGCTCCCGAGAATTTTAGCGGAACAAGGAATGGACATTCTTTTTGTTCCTTTTTATACGGACACGAAGAACGGATACAACCGAGTCAGACACTGCGCGATGGCAAGAGCCATTGAAAACGAATGTTACGTAGTAATCTCCGGCTCCGTCGGCGCTCTTCCTCATGTGGAGAATATGGATATCCAGTATGCTCAGTCTGCTGTTTTTACTCCTTCCGACTTTGCTTTTCCTCACGACTGCGTCGCCGCAGAATCCGTTCCAAATACGGAGATGACCTTGATCGCCGACTTGGATCTCGATCTTTTAAAAGAACTTCGTAAAAAAGGTTCAGTCAGAAATCTAAGCAATCGAAGAAAAGACTTATACGAACTCAAATGGATTTACGAATCATGAAAGCATTTTCTATTACGATCATTCTTCTTTGGATTTTGTTTGCCGGTCTTCAATGGAACGATCCGGATCCTTGGCTCTGGATGCCGATCTACCTCAGCGTCGTCGTTTTATATGCAGGATTTTTGATATACCCCGAGAAGACAAAAATCTGGCTCCGAACCTCTTTGATTCTTTCCGCGGCGTTTTCAGCGGGAACGGTTCTCGCCGCGATGCAGATCCAAAATCTTTCCTTCGACGACGAGGTTACGAGAGAAACGGGAGGACTGATTCTTTCAGCGATCGTTTCTCGTGTGCCTTCTTATATCATTCGAAAGAGAGAGACGAGTGCTGTTTCAAAAGGATGAAATCTTTTCGTATCACAAGAAAAGAAATTTCTATTCCGGTCTGATTTTTCTTTCCACAGTTTTTATAGCGCTCACACTTTTGATCTTGGCGACTTCCGGGATTCTTAAATTTGAAATTCCGGGCTTGAGCGCCGTTCAGAAGCTCGTCCTCTACGTGAGCAAGGAAATCCAAAAACCGAGTTTGATCGGCGTTTTTTTTACGACCCTCTTCGGCGGTTTGTTTTTCTTTTATCTTCCCATCGAATTCTTATACATTCGTGCGACCTATTCCAAACTCGACGGAAGCGATCTCATTATGCTTCATATTCTCGGACTTCTGATTTCTTTCTCGATCAATTATTTTCTGGGAAGAATCGCGGCCCGCGCTTGTATCAAACTGATAAGTCCGAAAAAATTTTACAGGATGAAAGGATTTCTAAATCGTTACGGTGTTTTGGCGATCTTTGTTTTCAACGCTCTTCCTTTGCCGGCTCCGATCTTGAGCGCGATCCTCGGAGTCATCCGTTATAAGAAGAAAATTTTTTATCCAGTCTTCGTTGCGGGGCAACTCTCTCAGTCCGTCGTGATTCTCTTTTTTGTTCGTTACGTTTTTACGGGTAAGATTTTCTGAAGAATTCTTTTTGAGGGAGTTCCTACTTTTCTTTACGGCCTTTTTGTAAAAAACGCGGGAGTTCCCACATTCGTTTAACGGAAAAATTATTTGGCACGTGAAAAGCAGAGGAGTTCCTACTTTTCTTTACGGCCTTTTTTGTAAAAAACGCTGGAGTTCCCACATTCGTTTAACGGAAAAATTACTTGGCACGTGAAAAGCAAAGGAGTTCCTACTTTTTCCTCCCCCATTCCCTAAGTTCTAGTTTTTGAGAATTTTTCTAAGCGCTTCATTCTTTTCTCCTCAATCTCCCTTGACTCTAAACTCAGCCCTCAAATATTGAGAATCATTTTCAAAATCGAAATCGACGATGCATAAAAAAACAATTCTGTCCGTCTTAATTCTCTTCTTCCTTTTCTCTTGGGGAGTTCCCGCACAACCTCAGGAAAACACCGAAAACAAGGAAAAACAACCCCCGCCCCCGACCGCGGAAGAGACCGAAAAAGAAAAATGGTCTCGAGGAACCATCTCCGTGATCGGGAAAAAGAAAAACGACCTCAAACGGATTCCCGGTTCGGCGACCATCATCGAAAAAGAATATCTCGAACAAACTCGTCCGGTCGATTCCATGGAAGTCCTTCGAAGAGTTCCTGGAGCTTCGATTCGTTATCAAGATACGGGCTTGATCTTGAACGTCGGTTTTAGAGGGGTTAATAGCGATCTCGGAAGAAAGGTTCTCATCCTCGAAGACGGAATTTTTACTTCTCTCAATCCTTATTCAGCTCCGGAACAATACTACACGCCTAACATCGATCGTATGGAAAGAATCGAAGTGGTAAAAGGATCCGGCGCCATTCTCTTCGGGCCTTCCACCATCGGGGGCGTGATCAACTTCATCACAAAACGTCCGCCAAAAGATCCGGTTCTCTCGGTTTCGATGCAGGGTGGATCTTATGGATTCTTCTCCTCTCAAATTTCTTACGGGGGAACCTTTGGAAATACGGGAATCGATATCTCGGTTCTTAGAAAACAAGGAAACGGTTTCCGTGATCATCAAGACTTTCGACTTCACGAAGTTTCCTTTAAATCCGTAACCGATATCAATGAGAAACACGCACTCACAACAAAATTTTTAGGAACCGTCCAAGACGCAAACATGACCTATCTCGGTCTTACGACGGGGCAATTCTGGAACAATTCTTCTTCGAATTTTGCGGAACAAGACAATCGTAAACTTCAGAGATATTCCGGCGACTTGGGTCACGAATGGAAAATCACCGACAACTCCAAACTTGTCTCGAAAGTTTACGCAGCTTATACGGAAAGAAACTGGACTAGACAGAATTATGTTCGAAACACCGGCTCTAATTTCAGCACCCTTCCGAGCAACGTAATCAAAGCCTATGATACGGAACCTTTTGTAAATAGACCGGGAGACACGGTCTATATGCTCGATAGCGTAGGTCATAGGGACCGTTCTTATCGTTTTGTAGGCGCGGAATCCCGCTATCAACTCGATTATCAGTTTTTTGGAATTAAGAATCAGTTGGACGCCGGTCTTCGTTATCACTACGAGACTGCGGATATCAAATACATAGATGGACCGTCTACTCCTGATTATGCGATCTTTGGAAACGGTTTGGGAAATCCTGCGACCGGAACCGCTTCTTCCGAATATTCTCTTGCAAAATCGGGACAACTCAGAGATCACGAAGTCAACAATACGAAATCGATCGCGGGCTTTGCACAAAACAGTTTTAAATTCTACGATAAGTTTTCGGTGATTCCCGGAGTTCGTTATGAAACGTTTACTCAGAATCGAACGATTCTTCGTCAGCAAGCGGTCGATCCCGTGACAAACCAACCGGATCTGAATTCTCCTCCGCAAGAAGTCGACAAGGGAAGCACTCACACTTATCGAGTTCTCATCCCCGGTTTGGGTCTTACTTACGATATCAGAAAAGACCTGACTTGGTTTGCGGGCGCACACAAAGGATTCTCCCCTCCTCGTTATCAAGATGCGCTTAACAATTCCGGCGTGATCAACAAAATCGATCCAGAATATTCTTATAACTATGAAACCGGGATTCGAGGGGATATTACAAATTACTTAAACGCTCAAGTGACTTATTTTGATTTGAACTATATCAATCAGATCATCATTACTTCTTCTACTTCCGGAAACGATTCCGCTTCTTCCGCTAAAAACGGCGGAAGAACTTATAGCCGCGGCCTCGAAACGAACTTCACTTTCGATCCGGCAAAACTCTTTGACGCGAACTTTAAACTTCCGATCGAACTCATCTACACAAGGGCCGATGCGAAGATGAACCAATATTCGATCGATACTTCCAAAGTGACCGCCAACCAATCTCTCTTGGATTTTATAGTTACCCAGAGAGATAAAAATGGGAACTATGTTCCTTACGTTTCCAGAGATACCGCTACGATTTCTCTCGGTTATATTCATCCGAAGGGATTTTATGCAAGAGCTGAATATCAATATTTCTCGGCCCAGTTCCACGACGATACAAACACTCGAACGACCTATTGGGCGGATTCCATCACGGATCCTCTCGGCAAAAAAGTATTACAATATTTGAATATTACTTCTGACAGCTCCGGTGAAACCGGAGTCATCCCGGCCTACGCTCTCGTGAACGCTTCTCTGGGTTATAAGGACCCGATCAAACGTTGGAGCGTCTTTGTGACGGGGAAAAACTTAGGGGACGTTCGCTACATTTCCGGACGCCTCCCGGAAGGGATTCAAGTTGGACCCTTTCGTCAGATCAACGTAGGAGTTAGTTTTGAACTCTGAGAATCTGAAAATGAAATCTTTCTTTTCAAACGCGGCTTTCGCTGTGGAGTTTTTGCGTGTGAGATCCTACTTTTCTCCGGAAAATCCTTCCTTCCAGAGACGGATCTCCTTTGAAAAACGTAGGAACCCCCTTTTTGAGGGATTTTTTTGCGGGAGTTCCCGCAATTTTGATCGAGCAGCATATTTTCGATTGACCAAAAATATGATTTTGAGAATTAGTATCAATATCATAACAACCAGTTCATCGAAAATTCCCCGGTTGTCGGCGAAAGCTTCCATCCGGGACCTTTTTTCAAAGACATCCAGGAAACTCTCATGCATCTAAAAAAAACATCTCTTCTCTCGATTCTCCTCATCACGACTTCTTTTCTATTTACGAATTGTAAGTCGGAAAAGAATAACAACGATTCGACGATACTCGCCGGTATCGTGGCGTTAGGATCCGTCCCGACCGCGACAAAGGCTCAGGTCATCGATCGTTATCTCCAATTGGGATATGAATCTTACGATCAAAGTTATAAGGACGCAGTCACTCTTCAAACTGCTGTCACTGCATTTGCAGCAGCCGCAACTCCATCCGCGGCGGATCATACAAATTTAAAGAATCTTTATGTAATCGCTCGGGCTTCTTATCTTGTCACCGAAGCGTTTCGTTTTTCTTCCGGCCCGATCGACAACTCCGATGCGGTTGGTTGTGGAGCGGCTGCGGACGGATCCGGATCGTCGGAATGTGAAGGACTTTTGAATGCATGGCCTTTGGACGAATCCGCGATCGACAATTATATCGCGGGCGCCGGAGCTACGACCTATACTGCAATCTTAGCAGTAAACGGAAATGCAACCGCAACAGGAGCAACGGAAGGAAACGATGAAAAAGTAGTCACCGTTGGCTGGCACGCAGTTGAATATCTTCTCTGGGGACAAGATCTTTCCAACGCTGGAGTCAATCAGATTTCCGGACAACGCCCGGTGAGTGATTTCGCAAACGCAACCGCAGGGGGAGCCAGAAGAAAGGCTTACTTGAAAGCAATCACAGACGCGATGGTTGTTCAACTGAAACTCATCCGCGACCAGTTCTCCGACGGAACCACATATTCCAATCTTATGAAATCCAATCCAAGCGCGGGACTCACAAATATCTTTCAAGGTCTTGGCAAGTTCATCGCCGGAGAATGGGGTGGACAAAGACTTACCGGAACGTTTGACGGACAACAAGAAGAAGAACATTCCTGCTTTAGCGATACGACAAAAGCGGACTTCTACTACGACGCACAAGGCGTCCTCAACGTATGGTTTGGATCTTTTCAAATTAAAAAAGGAGTCGTGACTTCTACCGGCCCGGGCTTAAGCTCCCTTTTCGGAACTCTCACCGCTCCACCGATCGCTTCTCAAGTGACGGCTTCCAGAGACGCATTCTGCCTCAATCTTCCGGAACAAGTCGCCGATCCGAATTACACGACCACATGTCCTTCCGGATCTTTGACAGGACGTTACGATCAGATCATCCGAAACACGGATTCCGAATATAATATTCTATTCAATACTCAGAAATTGATCGGAGACACTCTGAAAAAAACGATCACCGACGCGGCAAAAGCGGTCGGGGTTTCGATCACGGACTTTTCCATTTAAGTTAGAAAATAAAATACAAAAAGATGAATCGTTATGAAAAACAAAAATACAAAAATGAGGGAAGAATTTTCTTCCTTCATGGTTTCAGCATATTCTAATATACGCAAAGGATTCCTCTTGGGAATCTTTTGTGTTATATTTTCACAGTGTGGAATTTTAGATCAAAAGAAAAAAAACAACGATCTAGAATTGGCAACCATTCTTCTTGTCCTTCAAAATCTGGACCCGGGCGAACAATACTCCGGCGGATTTACGACAACATTTGATAGCACCGTAAACGCGTTTGATTTGGTCGCGTCCAATCTTCGCGAAGGCGGGAACATTGACTTTCAGGGCGGGAATTCCTTTTTCAATCGCCTCTGGGTTCAAGGCGGCAATTCCGCCTCCGACGGTTTAGGCCCGGTTTTCAACAGCACTTCCTGCAACGGTTGTCACGTAAAAGACGGAAGAGGAACTCCTCCCGCAAGCGGAAGTAGTAATTTTTCAACGATGCTGATCCGAGTCAGTAAGAATGGAAAGGATTCGATCACAGGCGGTCCCCTCGGACTCGACAACTACGGTTTGCAGATCAACGACCACGGAGTCGCGGGTCCGCCCTTAGTTCCGGCGGAAGCGGTAACGACCGTAACTTTCGCCGAAGAACCGGGAACCTTTCCTGACGGCGAAGCCTATTCTCTTAGAAGACCGACATTTACGATTTCGGCTTGGGCCTTCGGAACTCCTGCCGTAGTCAATCAGTCTCCTCGCACTTCGCCGATGATTCCCGGACTTGGACTCTTAGAAGCGATACCGGAAGCGACGATTCGTTCCTTTGCGGATCCGGACGATTTGGACGGAGATGGTATATCAGGAAAACCGAATACAGTCTGGGACGCCAAACTTCAAAAAAAGGTACTGGGTCGATTCGGATGGAAGGCAAACGAGCCGAACTTAACTCAGCAAAATCAGGGAGCGTTCTTAGGAGATATAGGAATCACGAGCCCTCTCTTTTCAACTCAGAACTGTACCGCGGCGCAGACGAATTGTCTCGCGTCCACTCCGGGGAACAACGGAACCGCGGAAGGAACTGAAATTTCGACGAAGACGGCGAATCTCGTAACCTTATACACAAGACTCGTAAGCGTTCCGGGGAGAAGAAACTGGACAAACACGGACGTAGTGCGTGGAAAAGAAATCTTCACACAAGTCGGTTGCAACGCTTGTCACAAACCTTATATCTTTACCGGTCCCATAGACGGATTTCCGGAAATTTCTTTCCAACACATCAAACCTTATACCGATCTTCTTCTTCACGATATGGGAACCGATCTCGCGGACAATCGAGAGGACTTTGATGCAACCGGAACCGAATGGAGAACTCCTCCTCTTTGGGGAACCGGACTCGTTCAAAAAGTAAACGGTCACAACAACCTTCTTCACGACGGAAGGGCAAGAGGTCACAAGGAAGCGATTCTTTGGCACGGAGGAGAGGCCCTCAATTCTAAAAACAAATTTATCGCTCTACCGAAAGCGGATCGGGACAAACTGATTCTTTTCCTGGAGTCTTTATGAGAACTTTAGAGTTTTCTAATAAACTCCGAAAGAGCGCCGACTTTGCAAAAAAAGTCAAAATTCTTATATTGACCTTCTTTGTGATTTTTCCCGGAATCCGTTGTGAGGAAATCGGAAAAATCTCCGGCGCAGAAACCTTGATAGTAGCCCTTTTTGCAAACGCAAGTACGGGAGAATTTTTGAATTACACCGCCAATCGAGTGGCGGTTCCTCAGTTCAATAAACTCTTGGTCGCTTCGAACCAATTGAAGACAAGCGCCGCAACGTATCAAACGACTCAAAATACGACCACTCTTGCCGATCTTCAGAACCAGTGGCTGGCGACGAGAAGACTCTTTAAACAAGCGGAGATTTTTTATATCAACCGTTCCTATCTCCCTTCCACGTATTTTCATAGGCTGGATGGATATATTTTGGGAGAAACCAATCGACCGGTTTCCACCGATCTCGATACTGCGGCGGCAACAACTCCTTCGTCGAGTACAGTAGACGGCTATCCGCTCACAAGAAAAGGATTTGCCGCGTTAGAATACTTTATCTTCGACGATGGAACCGGAAACAAAACGGCGACTGCAATCAATACCGCAAACGGAAATGCCGGAAGAAGAGCGTATATCGCATCTCTCGCGACTGTGATTCAACTTGATTCGCAAAGACTTTACAACTCATGGAATTCTTCTTTTGCAAACGAGTTGGCGACAGGATCCACTTCCTTTGCTGGAATCAAGGACGCCGTCGATTCGTTTATCAACGGGATCGTCCAGTTGGAATACGTAAATCAGGACGTCCGCATCGGAACACCCGCCGGGCTGACTCTTGCAGGCACGACTCAGTATCCTGCAAAATTGGAATCGATCTACAGCGACACTTCTTACCAAGATCTTCTTTCCTCGGTGGAAGGATTAGAACTCGTTTATGCCGGAAATGCAGGAGAGGCGGATTCTCGATCTCTGAGTTATTTGGTGACGTTGCAAAATAGCCAATTGGATACGAGAGTAAGAAGTAGGATCGCAACTCTCAAGAGCAATCTTCAGAGTAGAATCAACGCATCCGTCACGTTAAAAGCCGATCTCACGGGCAATCTGACATTTGTGGACGAACAAGTTTACGATCGATTCAAAGAATTGAGGACGATCTTTGCTACCGAAGTCATCGGAATCTTAGGAGCCAACGCACTCCCGTCCAACGCGGACGGAGATTAAGTTTTTAGAATATTCTTTTTTTATGATTTGAAAGAATCAAAAGGAACAAACAAAGGTTTGTTCCTTTTTTTATAGAAATGGAAGGATTTAGAGGGAATACATAAGGCAGGCCCGGATTCACAACCGCGTTCGAATAAGAATACTTTCTAATTTTCAAACCCGGATCCGCAAACTTTCTTTCCACGCCGCTGGAACAGTGAATTATAGAAGGTTCTGAAAAAGTGGAAACCTTCACGATCAAAAGCACTTTTGGAAAAGATTCAAACCGTATTTAAGAATAAAAAAATGAAACTTCTTATCTTTTCACAGTTTGGCTCTCGTTATTTTCTTTGCAAAGCCTTCTAATGTTTTAAAATCGAATTTAACAAGTCGGAAATTTTTCTATGAATCTTTCTAAGAGCGCAGTCGTTTCCTCACTTTTAATTTTTATTTGGATTCCGTTTCTTTGTATGAGCCAAGTTCATTACCAAACAATTTCTCTGGAAGAGTTGGTCCGAAGTTCCCCTTATATCTTTTTGGTCCGCGCGGAAAATCCGTCCTTTTCCGTTACAAAAATTAAGATTCATTCCAAACTTCTAAAAGAACTTGGAATTCAAGAAAAACTGATAAAAAAAGTTCCCGATTTTGAAAGAAGAATCGGCCATTACCGAATTCAAGAGGTTTTAAAGGGAAGCTGGGATCAAAAATCAATCTCGGTACTTCCGGCGAATTTTATAAATTCTCTCGAACTCCATATTCTTTACTATGGAACCGGACTTTCTGTTTCTCCCATCTATCTTTCTTACAATTCTCCCCAGAATCTAAACGAAGAAAATCAAGATTTTATCATATTCTTACATCGTTCTTCCCGACCTGCAATGTTTGAGTGGACCACGGTGGGAAGCCTCGAATCCATCGATCGTAAGGAAGAGATTTTGAATCTGATCTCCAAACAATGAGAAGAACTTTCAAATGTGAAAATCCGACTTGCCATCCAAAGGAAGATTGATTCCATTCTCCGAAAAAACAAAGAGTGGAGAACAAATGAATCCGGCAATCATCGCGTTAATAGGTTTTACGGCTTGGACGATCCTTCTGGGAATCGGAGTGATCAGCATTCGCACGTTTAAGGTCCTAAAGGGAGAAAAGAAATCAAACGAGTTTCCTTCCGGAATCCAACACGGAAGCAATTTCTATTGGAGACTCAACAGAGCGCACGTTAACTGCGTAGAAAA
Source organism: Leptospira tipperaryensis (assembly GCF_001729245.1). Classification (NCBI taxonomy): domain Bacteria; kingdom Pseudomonadati; phylum Spirochaetota; class Leptospiria; order Leptospirales; family Leptospiraceae; genus Leptospira; species Leptospira tipperaryensis. The sequence goes on from NZ_CP015217.1 coordinate 3,450,976, forward strand.
TCTTCCGATCTTTGCAACCTTGGTTTTGATCGGAGCTTTCGTCGGAGTCTTAGATTCTACGTTCGCAATGGTAAGCCAAATCATCTTAGGAGCGAGATTGATACAAACCGCCGCCCATCTCAGCTCCGGTTCCGATATCGCGGTGAACGTTCGCTTTACGGGATTCGTGGTTCAGTATGGAAGTTTTATCTGTTTAATCTGGCAGATTCTTCACAAATCGGGAATTGTCTAAAAAACAAAAAGAATTGGATTCTTTAGAATTCTCCTGAATTCTGGAATCAGATGATTCTATTTGCGGACAAAGAAAAAGAACTCAAAGACTCGAAAAGTTTTTGGGCCTGCCTGGGACGAAACGTTCTCTCCAAATCCGGAGAGAACTCCGGAAGATTGATCGACGTTCGAATTCTTTCTGGAAATCTTTCGGGCATCCTCGTCCTCAAAGGTTTTCGAAAAATTTACTTTTCGAAAGAATATCTCAAGTCCGATTCCAAAGAAAGAATCCTTTTAAAGATCGATCCTCCGAGTAACCTCCTCGGCAAAAGAGTATATGACAAAAACGCGAGACTTCTTGGATCCGTAGTCTCGATTCAAGTCGCGCCGGGAACTTCCAAGTTGGTTCGTTTTTGGGTTCGAAAATTTCCATTCTCCCCTAAAATCGAATTTTATCCCGAAGACATCGAAACCTCTATTAAGAATGTCTTATTAAAGAAAGATTATGCCAAACGAAAGTAACATAATCACTTCCGATGATATTCTCGGAAAGGAAGCGCTGGATCCGGAAGGCCAGATTCTCGGGGTCGTGGTCAAACTTCATATCGATCGTGTGGAAAAAAGAATCACAGGAATCACAATCGATCAGGGTTTTATGAAACCCGATCTTTTTGTGGGAATCGACTTTGTTCGCACTTTAGGAGTGGACGCAATTCTTCTGAATACGATTCCTTTTGAAAAATACAAAGGCCTAAAGGTTCTAAACAGCGACGGCTCCGAAGAAGGCGTGGTCGAAGAAGTGATTTCCAAAAACGGAAAGTTAGAATTCCTACTCGTCAAGACCTCCCTCAATCCTCTTTCCAAGGAAAGAAAAAAGATCCCCGCGTCTAAGGTTCAGGAAATCGGAGACAAGATCTTACTCAAAAGAAAATCTTCTTGACCAAAACCGGTTTTTAAGAAGGATTCTGAGTACCTGAACTTTTGTCCACTTTCCGCGATAAATTTAATTCGGAACCTTGTTATCAAATCTACAGGTCTTAATAAATTCTATGACTTCCAAGTTTGACTTCCTCCGCAAAAATCTCTACAGTATGGCGGAGCTCTGTCTCGAACAAGTACTCATTCTCGACGACGCTTTGGAAACCGACGATTCCGAACTTGCAAGAAAGCTAATCGACCGAGACGATCTCATCGACAACCTCGAAAAACAAAACGACAACCTTTCTCAGAACGCGATCTTAGAAGCCGTCGCCAATCGAAATTCCATGGGAATGGATCAAGTCGACGGAGAAGTCATTCTAAAAAGAGATCCTCTCCGCTTTGCACTTTCCGCGATTCGGATTACTCGAAACTTAGAAAGAATGGGAGATCAGATCGTAAACTGCGCGAAGTGTTTTCGAAGAGGTCTGATTCCGAAACGGTTTTTCTGTGACGAGGAAATTCTAAACAAACTTTTATCCAGAGTCATTACCATCGTGGGTATGGCCGTGGAATCTTTGGTCGAAGAAAAAAATCGTTTCTATGGAAGCGTTCATTCGGTCGAAGAAGAGATCAACAATCTCTGTCAATCCGCATTCTTAAAATTCGTAATGGATCCAAGATTGGATAAAAATCAATTTGCCGATGTGTATCGTCTCATCCTTTGTTTGGAAAGAACGGGAGACTATGCGGTCAACATCGCGGAAGAATTGGTCCGTTTGAATACGGGAATGGATATTCGACACGTTTCGGATCCGGTTCAAGCAATCGCAAAGACAAGCTGAGATTTCTTTCACACCTAACTCTAATTAGTTGTCTCTGGATGTATAATTCTGTTCATTTCAGAATATAACGTGATAGGTAAATATCTCTGCGATGAGTTATACTATGAACGCGTAATTTTTAAATCTAAGAATTTGGTTTTATCATGAGAAAACACTTCACTCATACTCAGAACGGGATCGAAACATTTTGGCAAATCGAGCTCTCCGGATATTCTATCCTTCTTTCCTTCGGAAAAACGGGTTCACTTGGAAAACGAAGAATTCTCAACTTCGAAAAGAGAGACGAATGCAGCAAAGAATTCGAAAGACTCGTTGAAGAAAAAACAAAACAAGGATTTCAAGAATCCGATCAGATTCCACAATACAAAATTTTTTCCGGCGATCCTAATTATTTACAGAGCTGGAATCAAATCTTAGAATCTCCCGATCGGAAAGAAGCGCTTAGGAATCACTTTCAGTTTTTGTTGGAAACGGAAGAATGCAAATCACTCCTGGATCAAATTCTTTCCCAAATCACGGACGTAAAAATCGAAGAAGATCAATTGATTCTTACCTTGCCTTGGTCTTACGACGACGAAACTCCGGTGCATCTTTGCTGGCAAAAGCCGTTTCTTGGAAAAATTCATACTTCGGTTCCGAATTCCATGGCAAAGTTTGCTTGTATCTTTAACGGAATCGAAATCAAACACGACGAAGACGATTATCCGACCTTTGCAATCCGAGGTATTTCTACAAATACGGATTCTCCCGATCGACCCGCAAACGTAGAAAGCGACTACGGTTGGGAAGAAGAAATCTTAGAAGAAGGCGAAAGTTGGTGGATCTCTCCGCTGGAAATCGTAGGAAAAGATTTCTCCGACGTACAATCGTTAGGCGCCTTTGACGATAGCCAGAACTGGCTCGTATATCATCCGTTTATCAAAAACAAATACGGAGAACCGGCGATCTCTTGCGTGGATCACGGAAGTTGTGATTTGGAACCGCCTACGGTTCGTTACGGAATGGGCGGATTCTTACTCAGAGAAATTTGCCGCTGGGTTCGAGACATTGAAGTCGATTCGGAAGAAGAATTGAGTTTGGACGGAACTCCGATCGTTTCCAGAAAATTTCAAGAATTTATGGCTCACAAGGCGGTTCAGATTTCCGAGAACGATTCCGACGTCGCAAAACGTATTTTAGAATTCGACTGGCATTCTTTCGCATTCAAAATTCACAGAACGATTTTGAAATGGGTAAAAAGTCTTGGAAAAGAAGGCGCCGTAAAAGAAAAGATTCTCGTTTTTGATTCTTATTGGGACGACGCTGGTGAAGTCGTTTATCTCGGTTTTGATTGGCACGCGGGAAGCGACTACGATGAAGCGATGTCGGAAGGTGCGAACGTCATCGATTACATTTTGAATTTCACTTCCTTCTACGATTTTATATTAGAAAATCATGAATCTTCGCAAATTTCCGGGGATGAGATCGTGGAAATTCTAGGAGACGATTACAATTCCGTTCGAGATATTCTCGCGTTTCTTTCGATCGAAAATTTTATCTCGATCGCAAACGGTAATGAATTCAAAAAAATCCCGAAAGAGGAAGAAGGGATTTATTTTGCCTATTCGCATTATCACGACGAAGACGCGGATGTCGCTTATCATTCTCAGAAAGGAATCGAGAAAAAATTCTTCGATGAATATTTTCCAAAGGACAAAAAACCTAAGAAAGAAAAGGAAATCTCGGAAAAAGAACAGGAACTTCTGGACGATATCGTCGGCGACGTCATGGAAGACTACGCCGGAACTTGGAAGAGCACGATGGAACAATCCATCGAACGTCTCGACAAAAACTTTCACGAGAATCAAGAAAGGTATCAGAGAGAATTCAATCGTATCTTAGAATACAGAGAAAAAGTCACCAAAGAAGAGGAAAAAGAAAGATTGAGCGATTTAGGAATGCAGATCAGTTCCATCGCTCTGAATCGTTTTTTAAAGGAAAACAAACCGGAACTCGCGGGTTGGGTTCTCAACTGTTATCATGAAATTTATCCTACTCTCGGAATCAATCGTAAGTCCGTAGTGAAGGGGAACGATTCCGGGAAGATGTACAACACGACCGAATACTTTGCCGGAGACATCATCGTCTTTATCGCCAAATACGGCGGTGGGAAATTTCTTTCTTTGGTGGAGAATTTGCTTCCTCTCGAGATCAAGGACAGTCGTCTCGCTTTCAATCTCGCTTGTTTGAATTCTTTGGAAAAAAATAAATCCAATACGCTTCGTTATACTCAGATCGCTTTGGCTCTTGGAAAACCGAAGAGCGATTTTAAAGACAGAGACTTTGATAATTTTCGGGATGATCCGGAGTTTCATTCTCTCGTCGCTCATTGATCACGAGTAAAAGGGAATGAGGAAAATTTAATTCCCTGAGTTATATTTTTTTTTCCGCCTTACGGTTCGTTGGCGAGGAACCGTTTGGAGTATGGGAACAATTCATCTATACACAAACAGAAAAATTCAATCCGTCTTATTTGAAGCCAAAAAAGAAGTCGAGACCATCCTATTTCCGGAACGTTATCTGAATTCTTTGTCCGGTAAAGAGAGGAAAGAACTCCCGGGAAAAATTCTTCCGCTCCTGAAAAGATATCAAAAGTTTATGTTATCCAAGAGAAGAATCAATCCGAGAGCCGGAAAGACTCTTTATCAGGGAGATCAAGGAAGGTTGGTGCGCGTGAATTTAAGAATTGAATCCGAGGCCTGGATCCTCCTCGGAGTTCTTTCTGCGACCCACGGAGTGTCTCGTTGTTTTATGGTGAACTACCTTCTTTGGCTGGATGACTCCGGAGTGGGAGATTCTATCGATGAGGCCTTGAACGTAGGATGTCCACCGTTCCATAACTCGTACAGCTATATCTGGCACCTCGACCTGCTCGGAAAAAGGATCATTCGAAGAATAGAGTTCGATCCCGACCCGCTTTTTACCGATTCTTAAAAGAATCTTCCCAAAACGGATCAGGACCTCAAAAAAAAATTATTCTTTCGGACTAACTACGATCGGTAAATTGCTCTTATCGAGAGGAATAAAAATCATCTTAGAATTCGGATTATCAAAAGCTTTATACTGAAGATATCTCGTAGTCAACTTCTCATTGATGATCGCCTGCGATTTAGCCTGACCTTCCGCGCGAATCATCTGCGCTTCCGCATCGGCTTTCGCCCTCTTCTTCGCAATTTCGATGTTCTTCTCTGCGATTTCGAGTTCGTATTTTTGCTGTTCCAACTCTTGTTGTTTCGTCAACTTTGCTTCGATCGCGTGCAACATATTTGGAGAATATTCTATATCATCCAGGATCACGTCGAAAACTTCGATATGTTTTCCCCTGGTTCTTTCGATCACGGCCGTCTTGATATCTCTCGCAAGAACCGCGCTGTTTTTTGAAATCTGAATCATCTGGTGATGCGAAACTATATTCCGGATCGACGCGCGAAACTCGGGCTGCACAATACTTCTATAATATTCGGGACCGACCTCTACGTGGAGCTGAAAGATCTCTTCCCGAATCGGGCGAAGAATGATGACGGCCTGAACGTCGATTTTCAAATCGTCGTTTGTAAGCACGTCCACCTTCTCTTTATGAGAATCCCATTGCATCGAATACGTATAAATATCATTCCAAGGTAATAACCAGTAAAACCCGTTTAAGACCGGATCCTTACTAAGACCGACTTCCGTAAGTCCGAACGGTTTCCAGAACAATCCTATCTGTCCGGGATGAACCGTGGAACCGCAATTCAGAGTCAAAACCAGGAGAACACTGAGAAAGAATTTTTTCCTATTCATAAGTAATCTCTTATATTCCTTTTTTTATATTAATTGATACCGTCAAATTCGATGGTAAAACGTTTTATCAACTTCGGATCCACGTATTTTGCGCTCGCGTAAAAATCCCTTTTGTGACCAAAAGGAAGTCCCTGCACCGCAAATTGACAAGATTCCAGAAGAACGTCGTCCTTATCATAGAAGTTCATCGTAAAAAAAGCTTCCGTGTGATCCTTCCCGGAAAGGTTTTCAATCTGTCCGTTGATCTCTAAGAACGTAAACTGATCTTGCAAACCTACATTGTAATATTTGTATTTCCCATCGATCGTCAATTCTCCATTCGGAACTTTGTTTCCGATCATTAGAGCTGGGAAGATAAGGAAGAAAAACAAGAGAGGAATCAGCTTGGACCAAATTCTTCCTTGTTTTGAAGAAAGAGCTTCGCGGAACAACACGGCTTTGATTTTTTTTTCAGTCATAGAATACTCGATCTAAAAGCGTATCACTCATTTCAAAAAACGGAAATCGCTTTCTAAACACTGTCCAATATTTTTGCTATTTTTTGAATGTACGACGCCAAAAGAGAAAGATTCCGAATATAAGTTACAAAGGTTAGGCCCAAGTTGAAGTTCCTTTTCAACTATTTTCAGGAACCTGATCCAGATAACTTTTCAATTCTTCTTTTAGACCGGGAGGCAAGGCGAGACCGGCGCCTTCGATTCTTTCGTTGTATTTGTTAAACGAAAAGCGGTGTCTCGAAGTACGAATGTAATCTTCCAAGGCTTCGGAACCCCAGTCTAAAATGTCCTGTATAAATTCTTCATTCTCTTCCAGCTTTTCGCAATAAGGAATGAAAAGAGGACGATTGACCGGTCTTCCGATCGTTCTATAAAACATAAGTCTTTTGAGAAGATCACTGCCTTGTAGATTCTCTTTCTTTTCCATGGCTTTTTCAACCATTCTTAGATTGATACAATCCAAAAACTCGACTTTCAGATTTTCATCGTTCAGACGTTTGCGAAGAGAGGTTTTGATCTCTTCGGTTTCATAGAGAAAGTTAGGGCAATACTCGGGGCATTCCACTTCTTTGTGAAGATCACAAAAATGAAGAAGAATACAATCGATATCGGATGCCGTTTCCACGATTCCAAAATTGATCGAGCCAAGAATTTCGACTCCCGTATGAAAACCTTTCTCCTGCAATTCCTTGAGGGCGATCCGAAAAGCCTGCATCCGTTTGAGCGCCTCTTTCGTATCGTAATTTCGATACTTGTTTTTGAGGGCGATGTATTTTTCTACGAGCGTTGCTGTCATCCGGTGATGTTCCTGAGATACAGGTTTATTCCCTTAAGTACGACCTCGGGAATTTCATGTCCACCCGGAAAAGCGATCATTTCCCCTTTCCATCCCGCACCGATCAAAAGTTGTTCTAATTTTTTCGCGGCGGGATAACCGAGAACGGGATCCATTCTTCCATGACTCTGAAAAAATTTGTAATCCTTCTTCTTCTCCGCCAAACGTTTCCAATCCGTTTCACTAATAAGAGTTCCGGATAAGATAAGAAGCCCGGCAGGATTGATTTCAGAATGAAGCGCGATGTCGGTGGCGAGCATCGCACCTTGACTGAATCCCCCCAGGATCACTTTGTCCAAAGAAAGTCCCAGACTGGAAATCATCTCGAGCGCTTTTTCGCGCGCGCTCTCCAGTCCCGCCGGATAACGATCCGAAAAATCTCTATATCCTCCCGTAGTCATCGCCCTCTGCAACGCTTCCATATCGATCGGAAACCAAGCCCTTCCGTTGTAACCCGGCATCACAGGAATTTCTAAAATCCCGTTTGGAAAAAGCCAATTGGTTCCTTCCGGAAGATCGAGATACGCGCTGAGGGGAGAAAGATCGTAAGCGTTCGCTCCGTATCCGTGAAAAAGAATCACCGTGTATGCCTCGGGATTTCCTGGCAGATAAACGGCTTCGATAGGACCGATCGATTCTAAAGGACGATTGTATGAAGATTGCATGTTTTGATTCTCCAAATTCAAAATGAAAGAATGTTCATCTAACGAATATATATTTTCGTTTTAGAAAGGCAAAGGAAATTCGAGAGAAAGTTTTTACTTGGCAATTCTATTTCTCTCACGGAAATGGAAAGCCAATCAGTATCTCGACACGAGGGAAATCATGTCTAAACAATTCGAAGGAAAAATAGCACTCGTTACCGGAGCGGCGTCTCCACGCGGGCTCGGAAGAGCGATCGCAAATACTATCGCTAATGAGGGAGGGGACATAGTAGTATGCGACCTCAACAAAGAACATATTGAACAAGCCGCAGCAGAGATCGCGAAAGAATTCGGTGTGAAAACCTTAGGAATTCCGTGCAACGTAACAAAGCCCGAAGACTGCGACGCTGTGATCGCAGGAATCAAAGAAAAATTTGGTAAGTTGGATTTTCTTGTAAACAACGCGGGAGTTCTCAAAGACAATCTTCTCATGAGAATGACCGAGCAAGAATTCGACTTCGTTATGGATGTGAACCTAAAAGGTGTTTTCCTCATGACAAAATCGGCTTCCAAACTTCTTCTCAAAGCCGAGTCCGGAAGAATCGTAAACATCTCTTCGGTTTCCGGTCTTACGGGACAACCGGGACAAGCAAACTACTCCGCTTCGAAAGCGGGAGTTATCGCTCTCACGAAAGTTTCAGCGAGAGAATTTTCCGGAAGAAACGTTCTTGTGAACGCAGTTTGTCCGGGATACGTTCAGACCGACATGACCGCCGCCCTTCCGGAAGAAGTGAAGAAAAAATTAACCGATCCTATGTTCATTCCGCTGAGAAGACCAGGAACACAACAAGAGATCGCGAACGCAGTAAAATTCTTCTTAAGCGATCAATCCAATTATATCACCGGCACCTATTTAAGAGTAGACGGCGGCGCCGCTATCGGAATGTAATTTGTCCTCTTTGAATTTTGCAGGGGCCTTTTAAGAATGGCTTCTGCAAAATTCAAAATTCTGCATGTATTTTTCTTTTTTTCCAAGTCGCTTTTCTTTCTTTTCATTTCATAAATCGAAAGCGATAACTCACCGAAAAGTTTAACAGGGACGTATTTAAGTCCGGGTGCAAGCTCTTTTTAAAAAAGAAACTTTGTCGTAACAAGAGAACTCGCTTCCTTATAAAATAGAATTCTAATTTTCAGAATTGTTTCAAATTGTTTATAGGAAAAATAAAGAAGCGATCTATCACTGGTAATGTAGGAAGAACAACTTTTTGAAAAGAACCTTGAAAATCCGAAAATTCACCTGCTTCAAGATATTCTTCTTTGTCTCCTTACTCTTCGGCGATTCCCTTTTTTCGGAAGCCGCCTGCGTAGGAACCGAATGCGCGTCTCTCCCTGCGGAAGTCGTCATCGGAAGCAACCTCATCGATCCTGCGTTAGACGCGGTTTATACAAAGGAGTTCCTACTTTCTATGGGAGAAGCCGCCGTATTGCAAAATATCAACTCTTCCATGTTAGGAGGAACGATTTTTACCAAAAGAAGAATCGGTGCTGGTTATTCTATCGCAAGGACCAATTTGAGTCCGAGAAATTACTTCTTCGAAAACTCGGAATTGCGGGAACTCCCCAAACAAGGAATGGCCGCCTCTCCTTCGGTCAACTTCGGTTTCAACTTAGGAAGTCTCTTCGAAGGACCGAGTCCGCAACTCTCGAAATGGAACATTCACTTCCACTATTTTCCCTACGAACTCTCGGAACAAAACGTTCCGTTTTTAAAATTGAGGAAGACGGACCTTCACGGAAAAGTAGCAAACACCGGTTTTAACGTAAGATACTTTCCTTTTTATTCATCCGCAAACTCTTCCGATGGAATCGGCAAAGACGGACTCTCCTTAGGCTTCGGAATCTTTCAATCAATCCAGACGATCAGCCTACATTCTTACGATCGAAAACCGACAAACATTCGTCTCTCGGGACAACCTCGAAAATGGATCGGGATCAACGATCTCACATACAATTCAAATATCTATTCGGCTACATTCGATTTTCGTTATGCAAAGACGATCGGATTTTTTTCCTTCTACGGAGGCCTCGGCGGGATGTTCAATCAAGGAAGTGTGGGAATCCAAGTGGAAAGAAATTTCGCTCTTTCAGCTCTCGCAAACAAAGACGATTTCACGACCAATCCGACCCTCGTCTATCTGGATCTAAAGCGAAATCTTTTTGTAAATCATTCCAATTGGTATGGAACGATCGGGATGGAATTCAACTGGAAAGACGCGAGCGTAATTATAGAATATTTAAAAAATAAGAATTCAGAGTCGGTCAGCTTGGGAGTTTTTATTCATTTTTAAGAATCCTTAAAAACTACGTTTTCATAAACATTATAAAAATTGAATCTATTTTTAAAAACTCAATAGTTTATCGCTTTCGGAAATGATTTCGTAAAGATCGGCGAGGTTGGAATACTTGCAAAAATCCTCCCCTTTTGTGTGTCTTAAATCCAAACAAGTTCCACACGCGAGAATGTCTCCGCTCCCGTCCTGAAAAAACGAGATCTGATCTTTGATTTTAAATTCGGAAGAATCGAGTCGTAACGATTCGACACCTTCACCCAAAAGAAAAACTTTTACGGAATCTCCTTTTTTCAAAGCAAAGTTCCCGATTCGGAAAGCGTTGTAAACGGTTTCCGGTTGTGAGGTATAAATGATAATTCCTAATTTCATCTTTGATTTTCCTTTCTTCGGTTTAACAATTTTCTACGACTTATACCCATCGCCAAAGCCACCACTTTTCAAAAAGAACCTTTGCGAAATGCCAGAATCGAGAAGGACGACGAATAGAAACACCCGGGCCGTCTTTAGAATAAAATCTTCCGGTAGCAAACCCAGCCTTCCGGGCGCCCACTTCCAAGAAACAGCCTCCTTCTCCACGAAACATATCCTTAGGAGTTCGAAGTGATATTTCATCCGCAATTCTGGACGCAACAATTTCGGCTTGAGCATGAGCAAAGACTCCCGCTTTCGGAAGCGGTTTACCGGAAGGAAGCGCAATTGTAGTAACGTCTCCGATCGCATACACGTTTGGAAGTGAAGTGTTTAGAGTTACCGGATCCACTTTTACCCAACCTGTTTCCGTTACAATCGGTGAATCCTTCAAAAACATCGGAGGCGAATGAGCGGGAATACCGATTAAGAGATCGAAAACGATCTTTTCCTCGTTGGAAAAAATCAATTCCTTTCGCTCTGAATCGATTTTTGTAACTGCTCTTTTATTCTGAAAAGAAATTCCCTTTTGTTTTAGAAGTTCAACGACCTGAATTCCGGCTTCCGGTCCACCCGCCGACATGGGCATCTCTTCGGGAGTTACAATCGTAATCTTTGGTTGTATTTTTCTCTCTTTAAAAAACGAATCGATCAACAATGCGGCCTCGTATGGAGCGGCGGGGCATTTGAAAGGAAGCGAAGAGATTAGGATAGTTACGTTTCCGGATGAAGAAGCGAAAAGTTTTTCTTTTGCTTTCATAACTCCGTCTACGGAATACAAATTGAATGCACCGTCTGAAAACCCTGAAATCTTTTCAGGATTCAAATCCGCACCGGGCGATAGCACGAGATAATCATAGGACAGTTCGTTTGAAATCGTATTTACGATTTTTTGATTCCAATCTATGCTCAAAACGGAATCGACGATCAGATTAACTCCTTTTGATCGTATCTTTTTTTGAAAATCGTTCGGTTTTCTTTTACCCACCAATGCCCAAAGAAGAGAAGGAGAAAACGTATGAATTTCAGAACGATCAATCATAATGATTTCGACATTCCGATTCTTTTTTCTCAATTCCCTCGCGACAACAATTCCGCCGATTCCGGCGCCAATGATTACGACTCGTTTCATCCTAATTCTCTCCTTCTTTTATCAATTCAATACCGTGATTTTTGAAATCGAGCGGACCCTGCGGAATTCGATACGCATGCAAACCCTTCGCCCTTAGAATTTCCACCGCTTCTTTGGAAAGAACACAATACTTACCTCGACAGTAGGCCACGATCTTCTTACGTTTTGGAAGCGTGTCCATTTTTGATTTGAGTTCGCTCAAAGGAATAGAAATCGATCCGGGAACGTGTCCGGAATTGTATTCGTTTTCGGGACGCACATCGAGAAGTATGATATCTTTCGAAAAAACTCGTTTTAAAAAATCCTTATATTCGAGTTCGTTTAATTCTTCTTCGGAATCAAAAAAAGAATCCATTGCCACTCTGATTTCCGCGCTATATTCTTCTCCCGTCGAGGCAAGACTCTCGAAGATCGAAATTCCCGCAGATTCGATACGATAAAAAATATTTCTCCCGTCCTTACGATCCGTTACGAGGCGCGCTTCTTTTAAGATTTGAAGGTGATGCGAGGTCGCGGCCACGCTCATTCCGATTTCCCTGGATAAAAGATCGACGTTCTTCTCGGCTTGAAGCAAAAGATCCAACAATTCGATTCGTTTTGGGTCCGAAATCGCCTTCCCGTATTTTGCCAGAACGGCATAGATAAAATTCTTAAATTCGCGACCCGATTTTTGATTTTTCATACTTCCTCAAATATTCAAACATATATTTGAATATTTGATTGACTCTGTCAATCCTATTTTTTAAATTCGAACCATGAAAGTAAGAGACAGCGGTATGCCGGAAGCAGAATATTGGGACACTCTTTTTAACGTGCCCTTAATCTTAGAAAGAATGAATTTGTTAAAAGAAATCGGAACGATCGTAGAATTCGGATCCGGCTACGGAACGTTTACGCTCCCATTGGCAAAAAATCATAAGAATCGAATCCTTGCCTTTGAGATTGAAAACGACTTAGTCCAAGAGCTTCAAGAAAAAGCAAAACGGGAAGGTTTGGATCATATCGTTCCGATCGAAAAGGACATCATTGCGGACGGAACTTCTCTCACACCGGATTCCGTGGATTATGTTATGATCTTCAATCTTTTGCACCACGAAGATCCGATCGCAATTTTGAAAGAAGCGCACCGAATTCTAAAACCGGGAGGTTATGCCGGACTCGTTCATTGGAACTACGATCCGAAAACTCCTCGCGGTCCCAAAATGGAAATTCGTCCCAGACCGGAAGAGATTTATAACCGAGCCAAAGAGACGCAATTCCAAATCGAAACGGCTCAACCGATCGACCTTCCCCCTTATCACTATGGCTTCCTCGCGCGGAAATAAAATTAGCAATCCGAATGCTGATTCTTTCCTGCATTCAGCAAAAACAAAAAGCGCGGAAAAGGCTGATCGAATCCGGCTTTGATCAGCCTTTTGCCGGATTCGATAAGAGGAGAATCGGAAAATAGGTTCTAATCGTTCGTAAGTTCGAACCAAACACCGGACTTAAGGATGAACCATGAACGAACAATGCCACTTTCTTCAAACCGTATCGGCGCTAATCCCTCACGCGCCGAAAATCTTTCTGATCGATTTTCTCAGATACTTCGTATTCGCCGGACTCGCTTTTACGGGACTTTATATCTGGAAACATCCCTTTCAACACAGAAAGATTCAGACTAAAAACGCAAAACCTTCCCAGTTTAGAAAAGAGTTTTTATACTCCGTCTCTTCGGTCGTAGTCTATACAAGCGTAACCTTGATCGTCTTGGTTCTGAAAGAATACGGATTTTTTAAGTTCTACGATAGAATCGAAGACTATGGTTGGGGTTATCTTCTCTTAAGCGTATTTCTCATTCTGTTGATCCAGGACTTTTACTTTTACTGGACTCATCGTTTGATGCATACGCGACTTTTTTTCAAAACCTTCCACAAAGTTCACCACGACTCTACGACACCTTCTCCTTGGACGGCGTATTCTTTTAGCCCTTGGGAAGCGCTCGTTCACGCAATGATCATGCCGATCGTGGTCTCCCTATTTCCGGTCCACACGCTTGCGCTCGTGATCTTTATGACATTCCAGATCATCAGAAACGTATTGGGTCATAGCGGTTATGAAATGTTCCCAAGCTGGATCCTATCCAATCGAATTCTAAAGTATATCAATACGAATACGAATCACGATATGCATCACCAATACTTTCGATATAACTTCGGACTCTATTCTACGATTTGGGATGAGATGTTCGGAACCGTTCATCCGGAATACGAACAAACATTTAAGAATATAACCGAACGAAAACCGATAAATCTTTCTCAAGAAGTTGAGACAGGATCCAATTAAGTTTTTGTGAAAAGAAATGCAGAACGTAGCCATCATCGGAATACTGATTTTGTTTAGTCTCTTTTGTCAGCAGACACAAAAATTCTACCGCGGACAAGGAATGCTGGTCGGAAAGGAAAGAGAACTGGCCGTAGACAGCGATGCGGCCGTAAAACTACTTCAGTCATCGGAAGCGGAATTGAGAATTCCATCACTCAAAGAACTTTCGTCTTTGGTAAAACGATATTCTTCCGATTACGCTACGATCTTTTTTCTAAGAGCCATCTACTCAAACCCGTTTCAGAAGCGATCCCAAAAACTATATTTGAATTTTGCCGAACGATTGAAAACATCCGGCCTCTCGAAACGAGATCTCGTCAGGCTTGACAAATTCCAATTTCTTTTTGTTCCAGGACTCGCTTATCGTCTCGACACTTCTACGGGGGCGGATTTTTCAAGACAACGCGAATGGTTTGGAAAACGAGGAATCAAAACCGTTCTTATAGAAACCGATGAGTTCGGTCTTGCTAAAAACAATGCGCTTATCATCGGGAAATATTTAGCGACTCATTCCGATAAACGCAAAATAATTTTAGTCAGCGCCTCGAAAGGAAGCCAGGACGTTCTCGCCTATCTGAATGAAATCGCTTCTCCGGAAGAAACCGCACGGATTCACTCTTGGGTCAATATTGGAGGGATCAATCGAGGAACCTTGCTTGCGGATGAATTCACAAAATTTCCGAAATCGCTGTTGGCGAAAATTCTTCTGGGATTTCGCGGGAGATCGACCGAACTCGTAAAGGATCTACAAAGAAAACAAGGTCCGATAGAATCTGGAAAATATTTTTTTCCAGACACGATTAAGGTGATTCATTTTCAGGGAGTTTTGCTGGAATCACAGGTGAACGATAGAATCCGGTCTCGTTATAAGATTTTAAAACCGTTTGGCCCGAATGACGGACTGACATTGACGATCGATTCGATCATACCCGATGGAATCGTAATCACTGAAATCGGTCTCGATCACTACTTTCAGGATCCGGAGATCGACATAAAAACAGCCGCCCTTGCCCTGCTTGCGGCGGACAATGAAACGATCTACAATAATTTAAGAATATTAAACAATTAGAATGAATTGATTTAAAAATACGATTGAGGAATAAATATGAAACTTACCGTCTTTACAAAAAGTTTAGCTTTTTTTATCGGAAATATCAAGCTACGAGGTTTTGTCCCCGTATTGGGACAAATTTTTATAACGATAACGATTTTTTTGTTCACCATCTCCTGCGCGGGAATGAGCCAACTTCAGTATTCTAAGATATACTCAAGAGCGGGATGGCAACTTCCGGAACAAGTAGTGGAAACGCTTAAAATCAAACGCGGACAAATCGTCGCAGACTTAGGCGCGGGAAACGGATATTTTACAAAGTATCTTTCCAGAGAAGTCGGTGAAACCGGAAAAGTTTATGCAATCGAAGTGGAGCCGGATTTGGTTTCAAAGCTCAAAACAAAGTTTTCCGATCACACACCTTCCAACGTTCAGATCATTCTCGGAAACGCAACAAATCCAAATCTTCCAGAAAAAGTGGATCTAATATTCTCCTGCAATACCTATCACCACATCGAGAATCGCTCCGCGTATTTTTCGGAGTTAAAAAAATTTCTCAAATCGGAAGGAAGGATCGCGATCGTCGACCACAAAGACGACCTAACCGGAATCCTTCGTGTTCTTGTAACAAAGGACCACTGGTCTCCGAGAGAAATCCTGGTAAAAGAAATGAAAGAAGCCGGCTTTGAAGAAATCGATCGTTTCGATTTTTTACCGACTCAAAATTTCTTTCTCTTTCAGATACGAAAACAAAACTGAAAATTCGACTCAGCTTGTTTTTTGAAAAAGATTTTGTTTTCGGAAATCGGAAGGAGTGACACCTACGATTTCCTTGAACGCCCGATTGAACGGGGCCAAAGATCCGTAACCGAGATCCATCGCGATTCGCAGAACTTGCAATTCGTTTTTGGAAGGATCGGACAAGATCGTCTTTGCTTCGCGGATTCGATAGTGATTTAAAAATTCGTTAAAGTTTCGATAACCCAATCCTTGGTTGATCAATTTTCTAACTTTCTTTTCGGGAACGTTCATCTGCCGAGCGAAACTTAGAATCGTGAGATTTTCTTTCAAATAGATACGCTGTATATCCAGAAGTGAATTTAAGTTTTTGAGTAGATTCTCATCCAGGGGTTCTTCATCCGCTTTTTGTTTCCGATCCGAAACCAAAAATGTGTTCTCTCTGAACTCAAAAAGTTGAAACGAGAAAAAGAAAACGAGCGCGGCGATCAAAACCGAATTCACCAAATCCAATTCGATGGAATATTCTGAATTTTTCATGATCACTTCCACCATTACGACCGAAATGGCGTAGATTCCGGTAATGGCCGCAAAGATCACACGAAATTCCCGCCTTGATTCCAAAAGATCCACATTCTTATCCCTTAAAACACCGCCTAACGCAAAAAGAATGAGCCCTAAATAGACCAATTGAGGCATACTAAATAGAATTTTAGCCGTGACTGACGTTTCATTTCGTATATTCGAAAGAATGAATATATAAAAACTAAAAAGGTTGATAAGAAAAAACAGGACCCCGTGCCAAATCCTGAATCGGAATCCGTCAGTAAACAAGCTCGAAACAAAAAGATAAAAAAGTATCGAAACGGAATAACACCCGATATGTACGATCACAAATACAAACGGATTCACTGCGACATGGGAGAGCGCGGGACATAGAAAATACGCAATCAGGCTCATGCAAAAAAGACTGCCGAGAGCGGTCTGATATGTGATTTTGATTCTTAACAAGAAGTTAAGAATCAGAAAGCCCAGCTGTGCGACCGTAATCGCTTTCAAAACAAAAATCAAATTTACTAAATCAAACATTTTTTTTCCATATCGAATTCAAATCGATTCACGATCCATCGAAGATAAGAATCTCTTTTCTTTATAAGAGCATTCAATCCGTCTTTAAAATCAATCTTACGAATCGTCGGTAAAAAAGTATAGAAAAGTAATACAAAAGAAATCCCTTTGGACCCGTGAATTTTAGCTTAAAAAAAAGAAGTGCATTCTCCGCAGACTTTCCAATTCTTCTTCCAAAACTTCGAAGGAATAGAAAGAAATATTTGAACTTTTGTTCACTTGATTCTAAAACCGTCGATTCAACGCAGGGAGAATTTTCCATGAGAGAAGTAGCGATCATCGGCGCTTACGAAACCGAACACGGAAATCACAAGGATCGAACCTTACGAGACCTTGTCACCGAAGCGGGCAATGGGGCCATCTTAGATTCTGGAATCGACCGAAAAGAAATCCAGGCCGTTTTTGTCGGCAATTACGCGGGCAACGAATTCAATCATCAGAACACGATGGGTTCCTATGCGGCCAACTTACTCGGATTAGGCGACAAGCCCGCGATCCGAACCGAAGGGGCTTGTGCTTCCGGAGGAATCGCGGTCCGTCAGGGATTCTTATCCGTCGCCGCAGGAATCTATGACACCGTTTTGATTCTCGGAGTCGAAAAAATGAACGGCCTGGATCCGGAGACTACGATGGAAATCGTCGCTCGAGGACAAGACGCGGATGTGGAAGGCGGTTATTGTATCTCCGGTCCTTCCGGTTTTGCACTCAACGCGATCCGTCACATGCACGAGTTCGGAACCACAAAAGAAATGCTTTCCAAAGTCGCGGAAAAGAATTATTATCACGGAAGTCTAAACCCATTCGCTCACAAACAAAAAGAGATTTCGTTTAACAATATCATGAGAGCAAGAATGGTCACGACCCCTTTCGGTTTTCACGACGTTTCCTTAGTTACGGATGCAAGCGCCGCGATCGTGATCACAACCTTAGACAAAGCAAAATCGATTCGCAAGAATCCGATCTCGATCAAAGGTTCCGGTATCGGAGGTGATTATTTCAACGTGGCTCTGAAAAAGGATTCCGTCAGTTTTCCCGCGAGTATTCAAGCGGCGGCGGAAGCGTTTAAAATGTCCGGTGTAAAAAGAGAAGACATCGACGTTTTGGAATGTCACGATTGTTTTACGATTACCGAAATCATCAACATCGAAGATCTTGGTTTTGTGGAAAAGGGAAAGGGCGGCACCTTTACGATGGACGGACATACTCGTCTCGGAGGAAAACTTCCCGTAAACACTTCGGGAGGACTCAAAGCAAAAGGCCACCCCGTTGGAGCCACCGGAGTCGGGCAGATCGTCGAGATGACCTTTCAACTCAGGGATCAAGCGGACAAACGTCAGGTTACAAACGCAAGAACCGCAATGACACACGTATTAGGCGGACCGGGTGCGGTCAGTTGTATTCATATTCTTCAGAGGGTTTAACAATGTCGGAAACTATATTAGAAATTTTGAAAGGAAAGAAATGCAATTCCTGCGGTTTTCAGATGACGGAACCTTCGGTCGCCTGCACGAGTTGCGGAAGTTCGGAAACTTCGGAAATTCAATTTTCAGGAAAAGGTAAGATTTATACTTACACAGTGGTTCACGTGGGCTTTGGTCATCTCGCAAAAAGAGCGCCTTATGTTTTAGCGGTCGTCGAGTTAGAAGAAGGAATCAAGACGATGGGTCTTTTAGAAGGAGAAGTCTCCGGTGTTTCCGTTACGGAATCCGTAAAAATCGATCTTCCCGTACGGTTTTTAAAAGAAGAATCCGGAACGGGATTCATCTTCACGCCGGCTTGATGGCAATCGGGGCTTGAGAAAAATCAAGTCCCGTGACAATTACCTGACAAAAAAATTCTATCGTGAAATTTCCTCTCAGGATAAGCTGGCTGCACAAATAGAGGTGATTTTCGATGAACTCCAAAAATATGATCATTTCCATCGTGATCGCTCTTACCTCTCTGGTTCTTTTTTTGAACTGCGGAGATAAGTCCGAGAAACCAGCTGAAACGTCTGCGCCTGCCGCAACCGAAACTACAGCTTCTACCCTCAGCCCCGAACTTCAAAAAGGACAGGAAATCTTTCTGCAAAACTGCGCTTCCTGTCACGGTGAAAAAGGTGCTGGAGATGGAGCTGCTGCGGCAAGTCTGAATCCGAAACCTCGTAACTATAAGGCTCCTGCCGGACAGTGGAAAAACGGAAACACCGAAACTGGAATTTTGAAAACTCTGAACAACGGGATTCCCGGTGGTCCGATGGTCGCTTACAAATTCTTAGGTGATGAGAATATCAAACTACTTGCGAAATACGTAGTTCACCTGACTCAAAACTAAGACTTCCCTTTTTGGGTCGGAGGATTTTCATTTTCCGACCCTCCTTCCGGTTTTTCGACTGGTATTTTTTATAGCCTGGAAGGAAGCTACTTTTGTGAACTCAAACATCCAGCAGACTCCCTGTGGCGAAAATTGCGGAATCAGTAGAACCTCTGCCAACGCTCAAGAAAAAAAGACTTACACCAAACTCGGAATCTTTTTGATTCTTTTTGGAATCTCATCTAAACCGAAGGAAGTTAAATTCTTCTGTAAAAAATGCGGCAAGCAATTCGACCAATTGTCGGCAATCGAACTCGGAAATTATGCGTAATTCGATTGACTTTAATAGAATTTAGCTGTTTTTAGTTGAAAGATTCCTTATGTCCGACGATTTCAAAATTTTCGTAGATCTCACCGTATCTGTTCCCATCATTCACATTGAAGGCGAGATTACTTCCGAAGCCGACGAGGAAATCGTAGGGAAGTATGAATCTATTCCCGCAGAGAAAAGAAGCAGAGTGATCTTGAACTTTCAAGGGACTTCGTATATCAATTCGGCGGGAATCGCAACTCTCATCAGTTTGATTACGAGAGCCTCCGAGACGAAAGGAAAAATCGAATTCGCTGGTCTCAACGAACACTTTAGAAAGGTGATGGATATTGTCGGTTTAACCGATTTCGTCTTGATCCACAACACTCTTCAAGAAGCTCTTAAGTAACCCAACCTTTCTTTTTAAAATCCTGGATTACGATCTCCAGATCCTCGGGCGTGTCCACGGACAATCCCGCTTCCTTTGCAAGAAAAACTCCGATTCCATAACCGGCTTCGATCGCCCTGAGTTGTTCCAACGATTCGGATTCTTCCAAATTGCTTTTCGGGAGAAAATTGTATTTTAATAAGAATTCTCGATCGTATCCGTAAATTCCCAAATGACGATAGAGTGGAACCGTTGCCTTGAACTGACTTGGTATGAGCGATCTTGAAAAGTAAATTGCCTTTCCATTCTGATCAATGATGACTTTGACTCGGTTGGGATCGCTTCCATGCGTCGGATCCAGAAGCGGAACTGCCGCCGTGCTCATCGTCCATTCCGGATGAGCAGCTTTTATACTAGCAACTCCGTCGATGAGTTCCGGTTCGATCCCCGGTTCGTCTCCTTGGATGTTTACGACGACTGGAAAGTCGGGAAATTTTTCCGCGACTTCTATGATTCGATCCGTTCCGGAAGGATGATCCGGACTCGTAAGAACACTCTTCCCTCCGAATCCGATGACGACTTCGTGAATCCGTTCGTCATCAGTCGCAACCACCAACTCGGAAAGAGTGGAAGACCGGGAGGCATTCCGGTATGTCCACTCTATCATCGTTTTATCCCCGATCTTCACGAGCGGCTTTCCCGGAAACCGAGAGCTCGCATAACGCGCCGGGATTACCCCGAGAATTTTTCTCATCAGTTGACGATAAATTCCGTAAAGTAAACTTCCTGGATCTTTCCTTCGGTAAGAATATGATTCACCTGAGCTTTGATCTCTTCCCGAAGATCCAACTGATCTTCGATATTGATCAATTCGTCTTTGGATTTTCGTCCTACGATCAAGTTGATCAAATCCCGCATCTGTGCGTTTCTTTCCGCAAGCTCCGCAGACAAGGTTTGATCTTCTTTGGCGATTCCAAAAGCCAACTTCATCTTCACGAAGTGAGCCTCTCCTTTGTCCGAAGTATTGATCCGAAATTCTTCCGTAAAATTATAGTTCGCTAATGGTGGAGGCGGTTTTACCAACGCCACGTTCTTCATCTGTTTGAATGTACTGGTTGCCGTTTGTTTTGCGACGACCATTGCAATGATGGCTACGATGATAATTCCAAAAATTGCTCCGGCTACGTAAAGAAGCCATTTGATTATGGGCGATGTTCCACCGCCGCCTTCGGCGGCGGGTAGCCCGCCTTCTTCCTCATCTATTTCCGCATCACCCATTGGTTTGCCTCCTGAATTTTGACGTTAGTTGTTCTTCCGGTTACTCGTTGCCTGGTGTAGACGACTCGGAACCGGGAATCCTAGTTTTTGGAAGTCCGAAATTGGTTTCGTATGGACTTCTCTTGGTAGACTTATCAGTCATGATTACGATATCGATTCTTCGATTGTATGCCTTTGCTTCCGGTGTTCCGGAGTATTCTACAACCAAGGGTCGGAACGCTCCAAAACTCACCGCTTGGAACCAAGAAGGATCCAATTTTTCCACGTTGATGATATAGTCCGTCGCGTTGATCGCCCTTGCTCCGGCCAAATCCCAGTTGTTGATATAAGCCCTTTCTTCTTTTCCGGGCGCGACTCCGGGGTTGACGGCGTCCGCGTCGCAGTGCCCTTCTACTCGAACAAAACGATCGAGTTCTTTGATCAAGGAACTCGCCTTCTTCAAAGCGATCTTGATCGAATCCGTAAGAACCGCAGAGCCCGGATTAAAATAATCGGCGCTGACGAGAGAGATGATCAGACCTCTTTCGTCTTCGGTAATTTTTACCTTACCCGCTTCTACCTCGGGTTTAAAAAGTTCAGTCGCGAGTTTTTTGGATTTTGAAAGTGTCTTCCCGGTCGTCTGAGAAGGAAGACTTTCAATGTTCATTCCCATTTCCTCAAGTTTCCCTTTGGAAAGAGTTTGACCTCCGTCGAAAAAACCCGTCGTAGTTTTGAATGCGGAAAGAATGATCTGCATCTCGATCGCGTTTGTCTTACCGGTAGTATAGAGCATGATGAAGAAACAAAGAAGAAGCGTCACCATGTCCCCGTAGGTAAGCATATACTCGGGGATATTCTGAATACATTCCGGACATTTTCCTTTTGCCATAATAAAAGCCCGAGTTTACTCGCTGTCGTCCTTGAGTACGTCCCTTTCCGAAGGAGGAAGAAATGAAGACAGTTTATCTTTTACAATCCTCGGATTATCCCCGGACTGAATGGAAAGAGTTCCTTCGATCATAATCTGTTTGATGGTAAGTTCGTCTTCGGATTTACGCATCAGCTTTTTCATCACGGGAATCGCGAACATGTTCGCACCCATGGATCCGTAAAGCGTCGTAATCAAAGCCGCCGCCATCCCCGTTCCGATCGCGGAAGGGTCTCCGGAACCAAGGTTCTTTAACATCTGTACGAGTCCGATCAAGGTTCCGATCATCCCGAAGGCGGGAGCCAAGGCTCCCCAGTTTTCCCACCAGGCCTTACCGTTATTATGACGCGCGGCGATGTTTCCCATCTCCGTTTCCATAATGTTACGAACCAGCTCGGGGTCGGTTCCGTCCACGACGAGAGTAATTCCTTTTCGTAAGAATTCGTCGGGAAGTTCGTTTACGTCGTCTTCCAGCGCGAGAAGACCTTCTCTTCTGGCTTTCTCCGAAAAGGAGACTAACGTTTTGATCAATTCGATGAGGTCGTGTTTTTCGGTTCTAAAAACCTTTTGAGTAACTTTTCCTACCGCGAGTGTGGATTCCCAAGGGACCGCCATGATCGTTCCCGCAGTCGCCCCTCCGAATGTAATGATGACCGATGGAATATCAAAAATGTCTATTGGGCTTAATCCTGCTGAGATAATACCGAAGATCATTAGGACAACCGCCGATCCTAAACCAACTACTGTTCCAAAATCCATAATTTTTTATTCCACCCTTTTGAACTGGTCCGGAGAAGATCCCAGAGGAAACACAAGAATCCGTTTCTTATATTCTAAAATTTTTTCGATGACTTCGGGAATGGATTCCTTTACCACAAACTTTCTATCGTTGGAAAGGGTGATCGTCGTATCAGGATTGGCTTCAAGGCATTCGATATGAGATGCGTTGAGTACGAATTCGTCCCCTTTCAGTCTGTGAAGTAGAATCAAAACAATTAGCCCTTTTTCCTCGGAGTTCTCATTCTAGTCTCGACCTGCTTCTTGATTTCGATAATGAATTTTTCCTCGGTAAATCGGCTTACGTTCTTCTGAAAATCGGCGGTTTTCCAGGAAATACGATCGGCTCGATCGATCGCCTCGTTCAAAGACTCCGCGCTTTGTTCCTGGAAGAAGATTCCCGTTTTCCCCGAGACCACGGTTTCAAGCGCTCCTCCCTTTCCAAATGCGATCACTGGAGTTTGATAGGCCTGGGCTTCGACGGGCGCGATTCCGAAATCTTCCATGCCGGGGAAGATAAAGGCTTTTGCCTTTTTGTAATATTCTAATACTTCTTCCCTTTTGAGTTGGGGAAGTACTTCGATATTCTTCGGAAGATGAGAAGTTAGCTTTTTAAACTCCTGGCCTCCTCCGATGAGGACGAGCCTCTTTCCATTCTTTCGAAACGCTTCGATCGCGAGATCGATCCTTTTGTAAGGCGCGAATGCGGAGACGATGAGATAGAAATCGTCCTTTTTCTCGGAAACAACTTTCCATTTTTCGGGAAGACAAGGTGGAAAGATAACTTTCGATTCTCTACGATAGAATTTTTGAATTCTTCTCGCGACAAACTCTGAATTGGACCAGAAAGAATCCACCCTGGAAGAAGAAGCCGCGTCCCAGGTTCTTAGATAATTGGAGATGAGTTCGAAGGCGAAAAATTTAAGACCTTTACGAGAAGGAAAGTAATCGTAGTAGAGGTCCCAAACATAACGCATCGGTGAATGGACGTAGCTAAAATGAACCGAGTCAGGATCGGTGATGACCCCTTTGGCGACACAGTGAGAAGAAGAGATAACGAGATCGTATCCTTTCAGATCCAAGGACTCGATCGCAGTAGGAAAGAGAGGAAGATACCAGCGATACTTGGAATCCTTAAAGGGAAGATTGTTTGTAAACGCGGTTGTGATCTTTCTTTGTTCGATCCGTGGATTTAATTTTCCCGGAGTGTAGAATAGAGTGAAAAGATCGGCGGACGGATAAATTTTGAAGAGAGAATCGAGGACCAATTCTCCCCCGCGCATTCCGTTGAGCCAGTCATGGATGATTGCAACTTTCATATTGGATTCATCGGCAGATTTTGGATTTCTCTGTTTAGAGAAAGTAGGAACTCCTTCGTTTGAAGTTCGATGGTCGATGGAGATTTTTTAGAAAAAGTAGGAACTCCTATTTGCGATTCGGTTTTTTTAGAAAGCGCTTATAGAAAAATTCTAACCTGTTTGTAAAGTTGTTTTGGAAAGAATGTAGGAACTCCCCTGTTTCCCTGTGATTCTGGTAAAGTGCGGGAACTCTGCGTTCGAGATTTTTCGGTAAACGCCTGATTCTAAAAAGTAGGAACTCCTTCGTTCGAAGTTCGATGATCAATGGGAATTCTTGAAAGAGTGGGAACTCCTAACTACAGCCTCAAGATGACACAAAGCAGTTGTCCCGACAAAGAATCGCCTTTCCAGATCTTCTGTCTCAAAATACGACGGGACTCAAGAATTCAGAAAATTTTTGCCGAACGATCCAGGACAAAATTCTTAAGGGACCGATTCGAGATTCAGATTCTCATCACGCTCGCAAAGAAGAATTGAATTCTATTCTAAATTTATCTGAGAGATTTTTGTAAAAAAAGAATCCGCTTCCACCGGACTTGCAAAGAAATGAACTCCTTCCACAATCTTTCCGTCAGCAAATTTCCAGAGGACGCAGACGAGATGATTCAAATTGATTCCATCTTCTCGATTTGTAAAAATGTGTTGGCTTTCGATAACGTAATCATCGTTCGCAGAAACGATCAGTTTTTCGGCTTTCACGTTTGATTTGCCCATG
This sequence comes from Leptospira tipperaryensis, assembly GCF_001729245.1. NCBI lineage: Bacteria > Pseudomonadati > Spirochaetota > Leptospiria > Leptospirales > Leptospiraceae > Leptospira > Leptospira tipperaryensis. Next base: position 3,475,944 of record NZ_CP015217.1, read on the forward strand.
ACGGAACTCATCGTATCAAAAAAATGAATCACTTCTTCAAAGCCATTCTTCATTCCGCTATAAGGATGTTGTCCGGGAAAACTCCACTTTGCATCTTGAGAAAGAACTTTCTTTAAGGACGTCCAATCTCTTTGCACATACGCGTCGAAAAATCGATCGATGATTTCTAAATTGGGATGTTTCAAAGTAGGATCTCCTTTTATTCGATAAGAATCAAGAGATCAGAAAATTCTTATTTTTAAAAAACTTTTTTCAACCTAAAGTTCATTTTTAGTCGCTTCGACATAAATGAATTTTCGAAATCCAGTTGCTACGGACTTAAAGTCCGTTCCATTTTAAGATCGGAAATCCTATATTCCAAAAGTCTGATAAAAACTGAGCGCGAACGAAGAGAAAAAACTTCAGAGTTTCCCGAAATAGTAATCATTCCCGACACTTCCGATAAGAGTCGTTCTCCGATACAAATTGATCGTAAAGGGAGCGGGTGCGGAACGTTCCAATTTACGATAACCTTCCGTATAACGTCGAGCGTCGTTTCCAAAAATTCTCGCGTCGGTAAGGAGTTCCATAATATTATCGTAAGTTTCGGGCGAATGAATCATCTGAGGAATCGTTCCACGATTGGATTTTAATTTCTCAGAAATCTCATAGAGGTTTGTAAAAGAAGCGCGTATGTCTTCTCGATTCTCGCGAATCACTCCCGTAGAGGCGGCGAAAAAATCTTCGAAGTAATCCGCCGACGGAAGAAAGTCGGGAGCGTGTTGTTCGTCTTCGAGATAAGTAGGCTGGAAGAATGTAGTATCTTCCTTCTCCGAAGAACCCGGATCGATGTCGATCGTTCTTCCGGAAAGAATCGTATTCGTCTGAAACGTAATCTTATAATTGTCCCAGAGCGTGATCGGTTCCTTGAGTCGAATCACGATCTCGATCGCTTTTGTTTGATCCTTATTTAAGAATCTCTGGTCCCCCACTTCGTCGATCGGAACGACATCCAGGCTTCGAACGATTCCCCTCTCGACTCCCAGAATTCGAACCGGCGCACCCGGATGAATTCCTTCCAGACGAGGATAATAGATCTTCATAGTGTAAGGATAGTCGTCTATGGTTCCGGCTTTTTCAACCACGGCCATATACATTCCAAGGGAGAATCCTAAGAAGAAAATGACGCCCGTGAGGATCGTTGTGTGCTTTGAGAGATTCATAAACGAATTGGTATATTTATAAGATCGGTATTAGATACTTCGCTTTCCAAGAAGGAATTCTTTTTTTGAAAAAATAATGTCCCAAGAAGAATTCTCTCCGCCGAAAAAGCACCGGATCCTATGACCAAAAATTCTTCCCTTACGATTAGAGTTCCTTTGTATTCCGGAAGAATGCGGGAACTCCCCTTTTTTTGAGCGCCTCCGAGAGAACGGCCGCCTTTCGAATCTTCAGATTCTCCCGACTTGCAAATCCTTTCTAAGAATGAGAAGTTACGAACTTCAAAAACAAGCTGTACTTTAGAAAGAAATTCCCGATATTGGAATCAGAGAAGAAATTTACCTCAAGATTTGACTATGAGACATAATCTGATTGACTTTCTAAGAGAATTCGTGCAGAAAAGGAGAAACATTCTCCTCTTGGCTCTTCTGATCTGCATTTTGAGCATGGGGGTGATTCTCGGATTTCGTTTTCAAGGAATTCCCCGAGAACTGAATAAGTTAATCATAACGGGGCACGAAAAGCTCAAAACGGAAGAAATCGTCAGAATGCTTGAAATTCAGCCCGGAACCTCCTTCGATACTCTGGACTTGGATCTTCTGGAAAAAAAACTCTCCAGGTATCCGAGAGTCAATTCTGCCCGTATCACAAAAAAGTCGGAAGACCAACTCCTCATCGAACTCACCGAAAGAAAAGCTTCCTTCATCGTAAACTCGGACGGACATCTCTACGAGATCGATTCCGAACACAGAGTTCTCTCTAAAGACGACGTCCGTGAAAAGGACCTCTGCGTTCTTTCCGGAAACTTTCCCGTAAAAAACGGATTTATCCAAGACGCAAGCTTTCGAGATCTTTATAATTCCGTAGAACAGGCTTTTAGAATGTATCCGGCTCTCAAGCCAAGAATCTCCGAAGTTCTTCTTCAAGAAGACGGAGAAATTTTTTTCTTCGCGGACGAACCGATTCAGTTAAGAATTCAGATCGGAACCCTTCTTCACAGGGATCAGATTCGTAAACTCTACGCAATATTAGCATATTTTGAAAAAGATAAGATTCAATCCGAGCTCGTAGATATCAGAGGAGAAGACGCCGTCTATCACTGAAATGCTGGAACCAAGAGATAGAATCATCGCCGCTCTGGATCTCGGGACTTCTTTGACAAAAGTAGTCGTGGCCCGACCTATCTCCGAATACGAAGTCGAAATCATCGGAACCGGAGCCTATCCTTCTTCGGGAGTTAAAAACGGATCCATCATCAATATAGAATCCACGACCCGTTCCATCATCGAAGCCGTGAGCGAAGCTGAACTCATGTCCGGACAAGAGATCACTTCGGTCGCGGTCAATATCACAGGGAAGACCGTCAAAGCCGATAACTCCAAAGGAGTCGTCGCAATCACAAACCGCGATCGAACCGTAGCCGAACCGGACGTGGTACGAGTGATCGAAGCCGCACAAGCGATTCGAGTTCCGGCGGATCAACAGATTCTTCACGTTCTTTCCAAGGAATTTTCCGTGGACGATCAGACGAGTATTCGGGATCCGATCGGAATGACCGGAGTTCGTCTGGAAGCGGAAGTCCATATCGTCACCGCGGGTATAACAGCAATTCATAATTTAGAAAAGTGTATTGAATCTTCGGGACTTCATTGTGAAGTGATGATTCTTTCCAGTCTCGCTTCTTCCGAAGCCGTTTTGACCTCGGGAGAAAAGGATCTCGGAACCGCAGTTCTTGATATCGGCGCGGGAATCTGCGATCTTATCATCTACGTTGACGGAGGAATTTCTTATTCTTCCGTGATTCCTTTTGGAGGAATCAACGTCACGAGCGATATCTCGATCGGTCTCAAAACTACATTAGAAACTGCTGAACTTCTCAAAAAAAGATACGGACATACCATTCTTTCCGAAATCGATCCTACGGAAACGATCGAAATTCCACCGATCAGCGGAAGACCCGCGAGACAGGTTCTCAGAGAAGAATTGGTTGCAATCATAGAACCGAGGATGAGAGAAATTTTTGAGATGGTGGATAAGGAACTCGTAAAGTCCGGTAAAAAAGGACTTCTCGCGGGCGGAGTGATTCTTACGGGAGGAGGAAGTCTTCTCGAAGGAATCGACACCCTCGCAGAAGACGTGTTTCGTCTAACGGCATCCAGAGCCCGACCGGGCGGGATCAGCGGACTCGCAGAAAAAGCCTCCTCGCCCGAATTCTCCACCGTGATCGGAATGATCAAATACGCAGATAGAATGACGGACATGGATCAGAAATCCGTGGACCGATCGGAAGGTTGGACGAAAAAAATCAGACGATGGATCGAAGAGAATCTTTGACCGTCCTCCAAAAGGAAAATACGATGATCCGTTTTGAAGAAGAAACAAAAACAAGTCCCGCAGTTATAAAAGTTTTCGGAGTAGGCGGAGGCGGAATGAACGCCGTCACGCGGATGTCCAATTCCACTCTCAAAGGAGTCGAGTTCGCGATTCTCAACACCGACGAACAGGTGTTACTCCGCTCTCCCGTGGAAAATAAAATCATCTTAGGAACCAAGATCACTCGCGGAATGGGCGCGGGCGGCGATCCCGAACTCGGCTACAAGGCCGCGGAAGAAGATAAGGAAAGAATTCAGTCCGTCGTGAGAGGAGCTGATATGGTCTTTATCACAGCGGGAATGGGCGGCGGAACCGGAACAGGCGCGGCTCCGGTGATCGCAAAGATCGCAAAAGAAATGAAATGTCTCGTGGTTGGAGTGGTGACTCTTCCCTTTTCCTTCGAAGGAAGAAGAAGAATGGAACTCGCTCGTAAAGGAATCGAACAACTTCGTTCCCACGTCGATACTCTGATTCTTATCAACAACGATTCTATCTTTCGAGTTGTGGACAAATCCACTCCGATCGATCTCGCCTTTCAGGTGATAGACGATATTCTTCTCAACGCAGTGAGAGGAATCAGCGATATCATCAACAATCCCGGTTTGATCAACGTTGACTTTGCCGACGTAAAGACTATCATGCGCGATACGGGCGACGCCGTTATGGGAGTCGGTGAAGGAAGCGGAGAAGGAAAGGTAAAAGAGGCTGTGGAATTTGCGATCAACAATTCGTTGTTAGACTCTACTTCGATCGCGGGAGCTTCTTCGCTTCTCATCAACGTTTCCGGCGGAAAGGATCTTACGATCTCCGATTGGAACGAAGTTTCAGGAATCATTACTTCTCAAGTCGATCCGAACGCGAACATTATCATCGGCCTTCACGAAGACGAAAGTCTCGCGAACAAAATCCGGGTCACCGTGATCGCGACCGGCTTTAGTAAACGTAATCCTTCCGGTAAACTGATTCAAAATCAGGATCTCAATACAAGAGTTCAGGAGAATTACGGCTTTCAGAGAAAGGCGGTGGGAATGGAATCACCTAACGAGAGAAAGGAGTTCCCACAAGAAGATCAGGGAGAATCGCTTCGACCAAATCCCGGTTCTTTGAGGCTTCGTTCGTCTAACGCACCTAAGTCGGAAGACTACGACATTCCCGCTTATTTAAGAAGAAACAATAGTCCGAATTAGGCGGTCCGGGGAGTTCCTACTTTTTGTAGGATTCTTCAATGATTCTTTCTCGTAACTGTTACAATAAAAATGGCCCGAAGATCTCGGGCCTTTTTTGTTTTTCTATGGAAAGAATCGTTTTTCCGTATTTTATCGGATACGGACTTTAAGTCCGTTTTCAATCTTTTTTTAAAAGACTTTAATTTGTCGTTAGAAGCTAAAAGAGGGAGTTCCTACTTTTCTTCTTCCTTACCGAATTGTTTGCATTCTTTCAAATCCAAAAACTTTTCCTTTCCAAGTTCGCACTGAACCTGTTTCAAAGTTTTATCCGACATACAACGCAAAACAATCGCCCGGGACATATCCGGCTGGAGAATTTGCTTTAACATTAGCTGTTGCATTCCAGGCGGAATTTCAGTTTCGGAGGCCTGAGCAATCAACTTCACATTGTGCATTTGGTTTTCGACGCACTCTTCTTCGTTAGGAGTCTTTCTACAATCCAAGAAAAAGAGAAAACAAAATGAGAATATAGAAATAAGAAAAGCGGACTTGCGCCCGCTTTTCATACATTGAATCAATTTCAAAGGAATCGATTACTTTGCGTTGCTTTCGTCAACCGCGAAAGTAGCTTCTACTCTCTTTCTAAGTTCTCTCAGGTAGCTTTTTTTAGCTCCGTTGATCTTCATAGCTTCTTCGTAGAGTTTAATAGCTTTTTCGAAATCACCGGTTGAAAAGTAATAAGTTCCGAGGTTTGCTTTCGCTCCCCAAGACTGACCCTTAGCTTTTTTATCGGCTTTTTCCCACGCTTCTTTTGCTTTTTTGAAACTTGGAGTTTCACCTTGGATTTCTTCGTAACCTTCAGTAAGAAGTTCTTTTACTTCTTCATCTTCGTCTTTTACGAAAATTTCGATCTTCTCAGTCTTAACGATCGGAGAAAGTCTTCCTTTGATGTAACCAGCAGCTTCGTCCAAACCTTGTCCGAAAGAATCCAGAATAGAAGGACACTCTAAGTTTCCAACGCTGTTGAAGATTTTTGCAGGATTAGAAACCACTGCTTTTTTCACTTCTCCAGTCTCTACTTTGATCAGAGTTGCATCGAGAGGGATCAACATGTAACGAACGCCGGTAGGCTTAGAAACTGGATCGTTTCCAGTGTTCACTTCTTTTCCAGTCGCCATAGAAGCCGCGAAACCCGCAACTTTCATTCCAGCAGCAACCATATCGATTTTGTTTTCGCTACCACACTCAGTGTAAGGTTTTTGATATCCAATGTAAAGAATCGCTTCCGCACCGAGAAGATTTCCGATCTTTGCTCTGGACTTAGTAATACCAGTAAGAGAAAGAGTAGCTTCGTTGAGAACGTCTGCGCGTTTGCTGAGGTCGATCAGTTTGTAATAAGATTCTTTGTCGAATGCTTCGAAAACCTTAGCTGGCATTTGATCGATAAAGCTAGAACCTTCTCCGAAGATCGCTTCCCAAAGACTTTTCTTTGGAGGCTCAACTGCCAATCCTACGTTACGAATGGTTCCGAGGAATTTTTGAAGGGCACGGCCTTCTTTGTCTTTCGGGAATACCGGATATTCTACATCGACTGTGTCTGCGCAATTTCCTAAGAACATAAGGAGAACTAACACAGAAATTAGAGAAGATAATTTTCTCATGGAAAGTAATACCAATCCTGTTTTGATTTTGGGGGTAAGGGCTTATTTAAAACTCGAAATAAATCGTGTCAATATATTTTAAAACACAGGCTTGCAATTTGAATCAGGACCGATTTCTTATCTTGTTTTTTTGATTGTAGCAAGACTTCTCTCAATAGAAATTGAATGGGACCGGATTTTGCTATGCACAAACAATCCATTTTCATTCTACTTTGTATCTTTTTAATGACCGGATGTTTTGCATCGAAGAAAGAATCCGATTCAAGAGACCAACAACTTATAAGTTGGCTCCTTGCTTCCGGTTCCGATCCATCCTGCGTCGATTACTATACTCAAGGGAACCTTTGTCTCAAAACTCCGGTTGTAATCAACGAAAAATGTTCCTCTCCTGAATTAGATCGCTTTCAAAATGGAATCCAACCGGCCGGTTCGCAAAACAGAGATACCTTAGGAGAACTTCTCCGCTGCTGGAGTAAGTGCAATTCTACATTCTATCTAAACTACGTTTCCTCGAACGGATCTTGTTCCTTCGATACGGAGAAAAATTTTGAAGATGCAAAGCGCTCCGGTTCCTCAAATAGCGGGAATCTTTGGAGACAATGCCAGTCTAATTGTAACACGGGGGCCGATCCCGCCTATCCAAAGTTAAAAGGAATTTCTACAACGACAACCTATTGGCCATACTTATGAAAACCCTCGAAGAAATCACCAAAGCACTCAAGAGCACTTATATGGATCATGAAGTGGAAGAAAAACTTCCTCTGATCCAAGAAATTCAGAAATTAAAAAAAGAAAAGAACGCGGTTCTTCTCGGACATAATTACATGACTCCGGATGTTTTTCATGGAGTTTCCGATATCACGGGCGATTCTCTCTATCTAAGTAAGGTGGCGGCCGACACTTCCGCCGATATCATTCTTTTTAACGGCGTCCACTTCATGGCGGAGACGGCGAAACTTATGTCCCCGCAAAAGAAAGTCCTGATCGCGGATTTGAAAGCGGGATGTTCTCTTGCAGAAAGTATTACGAGACAGGATGTAATCGATCTTAAGAAAAAATATCCGGGAGTCCCGGTGGTCACTTATGTAAACTGCACAGCGGACGTAAAAGCGGAGACCGATATCTGTTGCACTTCGGCAAACGCGTTACAAGTGGTCGAATCTCTGGAGAGTGATACGGTCATTTTTTTGCCGGACCAATATTTGGCTGCGAACGTTCAGAATCTTACGAAGAAAAAAATCATCACGCATCCCGGAAGTTGTATGGTTCACGAGATGTATTCCGCGGATGATATCGAACTTACGAGAAGACAATTCCCCGGTGTTACGGTCATCTCCCATCCGGAATGTAAAACTGAAGTCGTGGATCATTCCGATTATTCCGGTTCCACTTCTCAGATGAGTGAATTCATTCGTAAATCCGAAGCTAAGAACATTTTTCTAATTACGGAATGTTCCATGGGGGACAATCTTCGTTCGGAATTTCCGGACAGACACTTTGTCTCCACTTGTCAGGTCTGCCCTCACATGAAAAGAATCACTCTGGAAAAAATCAGAGACGCGCTCCTCTACGATCAGTTCGAAATTCATCTGGATCCGGAAGTCATCGAGAAAGGAAGAATGTCCGTTCAAAGAATGTTGGATCTTTCTTTTAAGAAGTAGGAACTCCTATTTTTTTTCGAAGAGATATGCGGCTTTCGTGAGAATTTTGAAAAGTAGGAACTCCTACTTTATTCTCGAAAAGATTTGCAACTTCGTGAGAATTTTGAAATGTAGGAACTCATACTTTATTCTCGAAAGGACATGCAACTTCGTAAAAATTTTGAAATGTAGGAACTCACACTTTATTCTCGAAAAGATATGCAACTTCGTGAAAATTTTGAAATGTAGGAACTCATACTTTATTCTCGAAAAGAAATGTAACTTCGTAAGAATTTTGAAAAGTAGGAACTCACACTTTCTAAGATCAACGGTTTCCATCTATCCTCTACAATTCTTCCGGGGATTTGTTTGTCGGAACAAATGTTGAGAGCAGCGAAAAAGACTTGCGTTTCAAAAAAACAGCAATTCTGAAAAAGAAAAAAATCTACATCGATAAAGAATATTATTATTTAGGAATATAACAATGTATCGAATTGGAAATGGAATCGATTTTCACAAACTGGAAATCAATCCGGAGCGAGCTCTCGTTCTGGGAGGAATCGAATGTGAATCCGAATTTGCTCTTGTGGGGCATTCGGACGCCGATATCATTCTCCACGCGATTTCCGACGCGATCTTGGGAGCATTGGCCCTCGGCGATATCGGCCAGTATTTTCCGGACACGGATCCGAAACTAAAGAATATGGACAGCAAGCTCATTCTTTCCAAATGTTTGGAACTCATGAAAGAAAGAAATTTCGAACTCATCAACGTGGATTGCACCGTGATCGGAGAAAGACCAAAGATCGCCCCTCTCAAAGAAAGAATTACAAAATCCTTAAGTAGCCTATTATCTCTTCCTGCAGATTGTGTTTCCGTAAAGGCCACCACAACCGAAAAGATGGGAGCTTTGGGAAGACAGGAAGGAATCGGAACCTTCTGTACGATTCTTTTGGGTAAGAATTCTAAGATTTGATTCGGATTCTTCTCTAACCTTGATCGTAAACGAATCGTTTTTTGATTCAAAAAAAACGAATATACAAAACGATTCTTATGTTCGGACTTTCCTCGTGCGGAACTTTTACTTTTTCAGAGTGTCTTCGAACGCAATTTTAGAAATATCCGACTTTAGAAGATTTTTCTTTTCCTTGATCGTTTTTGGAACCCGCATATCGACCTTGTGCAGATTTGCTTTTTGAATGGTAATTTTTTTACCTTCCAGATTCTCCATCACGACTTCTTTGTCGTCCTGTCCGATTTGTTTTCCGTCGACACTCGAACCGTCTCTCAAAATCGCTCGATCCGTAAAACCGCCGTTCGGGTCGGGAATCACGGCTTCCAATTCAATAGAACTTTCATCAAAGCCTAGAATTTTAACCTGTGACAAGGAATCGCCCGTCTTCAAATGAACTATTACTTTTCCGGAAGCCGCCAATTGATAAAGCGTCTGATCTACCGATTGTTTTTCCGGATTCCAACTGTTCGCAAATAAATTCTCTTCACAAAATTCTATCGTCCGAGTTCTTCTCACGAGAGTGATCGCCCAACCTCCGACGAGAGTGACCGCGTAGTCTTTCCAGTTTGTGACTTCCGTGATTCTCAAAGTCTGACCTGCGGGAACGCTGGGTTCTGCTTTACGAAACACCGGAGCCAAACCGAACAAAAAAGAATAAAGAGGTTCAACGGAAGCAACCTTACAAGTCGAATCCGCAGAAGCCAAAACCGTTCTATGATTTTTATCCTCGCTCAATCTCTGATCGATCTTACAATAAGAAAGAAGAAGGATGATATAGAATGGAAATACAACGTAGAATTTAATTTTCATAGGCCCTTTTTAACGATTATGGTTTTTCAAGTTTTTGATTGGATTGCAATGAATTCAGAAAAATACATTCAATAAATTTAATGTATTTTAACTCAAATTCCTCCGAACACACCGAAGAGCTTTCTTAGCCCCCGAACTCACAATATTCTTCACTGATGCATTCGCAAGCCCTGGTCCGAGCATTGAAATTTTTGCCGCGGTGGAAGAAGTACAAGAAGTTGTTGTCCAATAATCCCCGGAAAAAGTTTCCGAAAATAAAGTCGTATCAATTGCAATTCCGGCAAATCCTGGCAAACAGACAATTCCACCGGCGCCTCCCGCAAAACAAGGATTCACCGTTTTAAATCCCGGGCAACCCGCCATCAAAGACCCGTTAGGGCCGCTATAAAGATCTGCCGGAGGGGGAGCAATCGCAGAATAAGCTCCAGGCAACGATTGCATTGCGGGCAGATCCTTTTGCATACTTTGACATGCAGTCATCAAAGGCCCGGAAGTTAAGAATAGACCGTCGTCACAACTTGCATCCGCAGTAGAACAATAAGCGAGAGTATCGGTTATCGCTCCGTAGTCATCAGCTGTGCTTCCTTTTCCTTGACAGTCATTGAAACCAGGTCTGTAGACTTGACCGTAAGAACATTTCGTCCAATAATTATCCAACCCGGAAGAAAAGATAACTACCGCCCCATTCACTCGATCGCCGTTCGCAGCCAAGACTACCGTAACAGTATAATCTTTTTTTAATCCGTTTTCATCGGTGAACGAATAAACAACTGGGTTTGTAAAATCCTGAACCGTAATTCCGGAAACCTGAAGTGTTCCCCCCACTTCCAGCTTGGAGTTTTCAGGAATCGAAAACGTAGCTTTCAGCGCGCTTACGACCGCTCCGTTCGGAACCGCAACGGTAACGGTGGAATTCGATTGCGCTTCCGTGATTCCTCCGGCGCAGATTCCCGCACCACAATAATTAGAAAAAGAAGACGATAGATCGAATGCAAACGCCTTGATTCCATTGGCGTTCGGTTTAATCACCGCGGCTAATCCGATTAACTGTTGCTCGGTACAATCCGGACAGTTTTCTTTGGTAGGAAAAATCGACTCGGTGACAAACTGAGAAAGTGGATTTAAAAAACAATTTGTAGAAAGACCACAAATCAAAATCACAAATAGATTACATAAGATTCTTTTCATTTTATAACTTTCCAATAAAAAGAGTGTAACCCAAGAAATCGGATCTTGCATCCAAATTTCAAAAACGGGGAAAGAAAGTTTATAAAAAAATGACTTTGTGCTCCGGAAAGGGACTTAGAGGACCACAATGAAGCCAAGAACCTCCCCCATTCGAGTAGGATTTCTATTTTTGTAGGAAAGGACTTCGTCGCTTAACAGAAACGTCAAACCGAAGTCCTTTCTCTCGCTCCATTTAACTCGGAACGTCGAAACTGAAATTATCCAGATCATCCGAGGGAGCTTTTTTAAAAATGAGCGCGTCCGAACCGTCGTTATAGTAGTGTTTTCTTATATGAATTCTTTGGAATCCGCAGACGTTATAGAGACCGATCGCGGAAACGTTGTGCGAACTGACCTCGAGGAAAAAAGTTTTTTCTCTTTCGGCGTTGAGCAAAAATTCTAATATGAGTTTCGCCTTACCTTTTCTTCGATGAGCAGGATGAACCGCGACTCGATAAATCTCGATTTCATCTCCGGCGAGTTTATAGAGCAAGTAACCCAGATCCTTTACCCCGATTCCTTCCGATTCTGCAAAATGAGAAAGAATCATTTCTTCGGTCCAGGCTTGCGATCCGAAACAGGCGTTTTCCAGCAAGAGCAGCCAGCTTAAATCGGATTTATCGAGTTTTTTTATATCCAAAAGATTGAAACCATTTTGATTTTACTGTCAAATTCTGATTGCAGGAGTCCAATGTTCAATCAAGATTCAGCACCTATAATATTCGAGAAGATTGAATTCTTCTTAGGAATCTTAAGAATCAAGGAGTTAGTATGAAAAAAATAGGTAAAATCGTATATGCGGTTCCCTTTGCGATTTTCGGATTGTTCCACTTCCTTTCCGCTCCGGCGATGTCCGGGATGGTTCCGTCCTACATTCCCTTTCCGGTAATCTGGGTTTATCTCATCGGCTTGGCTCTGATCGCGGCTGCAGTTTCCATCATTACGGGAATCAAAACTCATCTCGCGACGATCCTTCTTGCGGTTCTTCTCGGAATCTTTATCGTTTTGGTTCATCTTCCGGGCGCGGCTGCGGGAAATCAAATGTCCACCGTTTCCCTTCTCAAAGACCTTTCTTTGCTCGGCGCGGCTCTTTTGATCGCAGGTTCCACGAAAGACTGAGTTCTTTTTTTGAAAAAAGCGGGGTTTAACTCCGCTTTTTTCATTTTTCTCCTCAAAAACATCCTTCCTCTTTTCCATCCGAGAACCGTAACATTTAGGGAGATGAGATTTTTTCCGTTAGCCGATAGTTAAAGGAAGAACTCACCCGTTTCGAGGAAGTTTCATGTCACAAAACATTCTACGCGTTCTCATCGTTTTTACCCTTTTCTTTTTTGTTTCCTGCGAAAGGTCCAAAAACTTTGGATTTCAAAATCGGGGAGATCGACCTCCTAGCGTGGAAGATCTGGAAGCCTGGAAAGAAAGACTCGCCCTCAACGAAGCCGAGATCATCGAACTGGAAAAGAAAATCTCTGCGATGGTTCAAAAGACCAGATCCGCCGGCGCCTTGAGTTGGAAGATCGCACAAGGTTATATGAAAATCGGCGACTACGATATGGGAGTGAAATACTATAACCGCGCGCTCAAAGAAAATAACGAAGGGAAGAAAGTCGAAATCGTAGGAGCCGAACTTCATTTTTTCGAACCGGCGATTCCTTTTTTTGAAAAGGCTCTTCTTCTCAAACCGATCGACCAACAGCTGTTATTCGAAACCGCGCTCGCATACGCAAACGCTTCCAAAGACAGGGGTTGGGAAACCGCGAGAAGACAGATCGCGATCGATCTTTTTACTCACCTCGCGATCCAAGATCCGAGAGATTCTCGATTTCCATTTCAATTGGCTCTGATCTATTTCGATTCTTCCATGCCCGATTCTTCTTGGGAAGGTGTGTCAGCGGGTTTTCACGATCAGGACAAGGCGTTAAGAATTTTGGACGATATTCTAAAAAAAGAATTTAGAAACGTTCCCGCACGTTTTGCAAAGGCTAACTTTTTATACAGACTCGGAAAGACGGATGACGCAAAAGAAGAATATCTGAAAATCAAAAAGACAATCGAAGAATTGAACGACGCGGGTTTGGTTCGGGAAGGTCTGAATAAAAACGATTCTTATCAGAACGTCCTTCAAAACTTAAAAAAAATCTCCGAAAATTCTCCGAAAGAAGAATGAATCTCCTCGTCCTCGCAGATCCCAAGGTCTCGCAATTTTGCATTCGTACAAGAATATTCAAAAAATGGAATTCTTGGGAAGAAGCTCAAGTCAATCTACGTTCCTCTCTTCCGGAATCCATTTTGCGGAACTCAGAACTTTTTTCGGAAAGAATTTCGAAAGAACTTCAAGAGTTGAAGTTCTCTATCCTTTCCATCTTCGACGACGAATATCCGCCGCTCTTAAAAGAAATCTTTGATCCGCCTCTGATTCTTTTTACAAAAGGAAATCAAAAAATTCTCCGTGAGAATTTTGCCGCCGTCGTCGGAACCAGAGAACCTTCCCCCATTTCCTCCTTCACAGTAACGCTCCTTCCTTCGTTTCTAAAGACTCAGGGATTTTTTGGAATCGTTTCCGGCCTCGCAAAGGGAATCGACGCGATCGCAATGCGCTCCGCTCTCGACGAAGGTTTGTCCGTGATCGGCGTAATGGGAACCGGACCCGAAACTGAATATCCGATCGAAAATAAGAAATTGTATCGGAGTATGAAAGAATCGGATCGCGCCTTGATTCTTACGGAATATCCTCCGGGTCATGTCCCATTAAAATATTCTTTTCCAAAACGAAATCGAATCATCACCGGAATTTGTTCTTCGGTTTTTATCTTAGAAGCTCCTGAAAAGTCAGGAGCCATTTCTTCTGCACACAACGCCCTCGAACAGGATCGGCAGATCTTTATCTTTTCGCATCCGAGCCAAACTCGAAATCAAGGCGGGGAACTTTTAATTCGAGAAGGAGCTGACGTTTTGGATTTAAGAACCATCTCTTTGGGAATGGAAGAAGTCTTTCATTCAAACGAGCTTTTGCCCGATTCTCAATCGGCGATCCCAGGAATGCTTGCAGAACTTTCAAAGAAACGTTTTTCTGGCGAGTGGAAACATATCGGATCCGGTTATTATGCGAAAAAAACAAATTCCCAATCTTTACTCCCGGGCCTTTGATCCCGTTCCCGCCTGGTCTCTCGGACTTTATAGAATCGTCTTCGGTTTTTTACTTTTTATATTAGCATTTCGTTATTTTGCAAACGGATGGATCTCTAAATATTTTTTAGACCCGGCCTTTCACTTTAAATTCTACGGACTTTCGTGGGTCGGAGTTTTTCCCGCTTGGATTTTATATCCCCTCTTTGTTTCTCTTCTTTTTTTCTCCATTTTCATCGCGCTGGGTGTCTTTTATAGAATTTCGATTCTCTGTTTTTTTATCATCTTCAGTTATATCAACCTTCTGGAAGTCGCGGTTTATCTCAATCACTACTATCTCATCTGCCTCATTCTCTTTTTATTGATCTGGATCCCGGCGGACAGGGCTCTCAACGTATTTCATATTTTTAGAATATTCAAAAACAGAGCGATTCAAGAGATCGAACCGATTCCGGCCTGGAATTTATATCTTTTGCGTTTTCAAATCGGGGTTGTCTATTTTTTCGGGGGAATCGGAAAACTCGTTCCGGATTGGCTCGTCGACGCGCAGCCGGTTCGTATCTGGCTCTTACGGAACTCCGACATTCCTATTTTCGGTTCGACCCTTTCCATGCCCGCGACCGGCTATCTTTTTAGCTACGTCGGTTTGGTCTTCGATCTTACCGTTCCATTCTTACTCTTAAACCGGAAGACAAGAGCATTCGGATATTCTTTAGTTCTTATATTTCATTTTTTAACTTGGAAATTGTTTCCGATCGGAATGTTTCCTTGGGTGATGATCTTAAACGCTACGCTTTTCTTTTCTCCTACTTGGCCCGTGGATCTGTTTCGTTTTCTCAAATCCAGGAGTATGCTTCCCAATCGCGAGAATATTCTTCTTTTCTTATGGACCCGCTTCCCGATCCATTTTAGAAAATCGGTTTTTGCTTTTATCGAATCCTTTTTGCGCTTTTTAGAAAAGAAATCTTTGCAATCGGAGAATTTTCTTTTTTCAAAAGGAAGGAGTTTGAGAAAAAAATTCGGTTTTGTTTTGTCCGATCGTTCGTTCCGTTATTTCTGGGTTTTCTATATTCTTCTCCAAATCCTTTTACCTCTCAGACATTTTTTATATCCGGGTTATCATCTCTGGACCGAACAGGGATTTCGATTCTCTTGGCAGATCATGCTCGTTCAAAAAAACGGGATCGCTTCTTTTCGAGTCGTCAATCAACAAACCGGAGAAACCACGGTCGTACTTCCCGAATCTCATCTCAACGAGATCCAGAGAATTATGATGAGTTATCAGCCGGATTTGATTCTTCAATTCGCGCACTGGGTCGGCGAAAATGAAAAGGCGAGAACGGGTCAGGAAGTTTCCGTCTATGCGGACGTGATGGTTTCTTTAAACGGAAGAAAGAGTCAGATTCTGATCGATCCGGAAAGAGACCTCATGAAAGTTTCGAACTCTCTCGTAAACAAAGAATGGGTTCTTTCCGGCGATGAAGACTAACGTTATACGCCCACGAAGGACCGCATCGAAACCGATCGATTTTGAAAACTGTGATGAATGAACTTTATCTTTTCTTCCGGCTTCATCGCGCCTAAAACATAAAAGATCGGCTCCAAATGTTCCGTAGAGGGAGCCGCAAGTTTTGCGATATCTCCCTTTTTCTGAAATTCCAAAATCGCTTTATCGTTTCTGGATTCCAGAGCTTGTCGAACGAACTCGTCAAACTCGATCGCCCAGTCCGCCGGAGTCGCGTTCATGTTGTGAAAGTCGGCCTTTCCCAAATTGTGAACGATGTTCCCGCTTCCTATGATCAACGTTCCCTCTTCTCTGAGTTGTCTTAACTCTTGTCCGATCTCGTATTGTTGTTCGGGGCTCGCGTTTGCGTCGATGCTCAATTGCACCACGGGCAGATTTGCTTTTTGAAAAAGAAAATAAAGGACTCCCCAGCTTCCGTGATCGATTCCCCACTCCGACGTGGTTTGAACCGATACGGATTTGACGAGTTCCTTCACTCGATCCGCCAACGCGGAATCTCCTTTCGGACGATATTGGATTGCATACAACGCGTCCGGAAATCCATAGAAATCGTAAATTTGTTCGGGAGGATCGGAGATTGTCACATAAGTCCCTCTCGTTTTCCAATGCGCGGAAACAACGAGAATATTCTTCACTCCTTCGAGGTTTGAACCGAATGCTTCCAAACTACGAGTGAATTCCGATGGAATGACGAGATTCATGGGGGATCCGTGACCTAAGAATAGAACTGGATTCATACTGTTATTTAGACACAACCCGCTCCAAAAAGAAACACAGTTTTGATGAATTTCTAAAAATCCAAGATCCGCTTATCTAAATTTGGAAATTATTTTCAAGAGCCCTAATGCTTCCTTTTTCAAATCCGATGTTGTATCACGGCCGTCGATTACGATCCATTCTATAATATATTATATTTTTAGAATATTGTTGGTAAGGCGTCTTTGTTGGCCGTAATCTTTCGATCTACTTGAGTGACATAGATCGAAAACGGATTCATAAGCAAGTCATGATCGTTCGAGTATTGAGAGGTTATGGCAATTTAGAGTAATTTTATGTACTTCATTTTCGAAAAACAAACTCATAACCATTCCTAAGAATCGGAATAATCCTTAATTAGTAAAAAAGTAAACATGTTGCCAGAATTCTTTAGATCGAAACGTCGAAACTCATAACAAGCCAGATTGATGAAGAGAAAAGTTTTAGTCCTCATTCCCCTATTTTTATTTTTACAAAGTTGTATGGCTTGGCCTCTTCTAACCGGAACCTTGGGTTTAGCGGTTGGGAAAAAAAGCGGCGGCGCTCCTTTGTTCTTTCTTCCATCCGGTAGTTCGGAATCCGCAGTCACTCGTATCGAACTTACTTCACAAGATTCTTCTATCGCAAAAGGTACAAGCTCGCAACTTCACGTGACCGCCATTTTTGACAACGGAACCAATCGGGATATCACGAGTTCCGCTACGATTTTTTCCTCTTCCGCTTCGGTCGCAGCAATCGAAGGAAATTCTGTGAGAGGACTTTCCATTGGATCCTCCACTTTAGAAGCAGATTACCAAGGTTTTACTTCAAGATTGGAGATTACGGTTACCCCGGCGCTTTTGAATTCGATTCAAGTTACGAGTTTGGATTCAGGCACGTTAGCCGTCGGTTCCAGTAGACAGTTCTCCGCAACCGGTATTTTCTCGGACGGCTCCAATCAAGATCTCACAAACGATCCTCTGACAACCTGGTCTTCCAGCAACATCTCTTTGATTTCGGTTAACGCTTCCGGTCTCGCGACGGCGCAAGCTTCCGGCACGGTCAGCGTTCGAGCTTCCTTCGGTTCCAAACAAGGATTTTTATTACTAACGGCAAACGGCGTCACTCTTTCTTCGATTCAAGTAACTCCTTCCAATCCGAGTATTCCCTTAGGTGCGAATCAACAATTCATTGCTACGGGGATTTATTCGGATAATTCTACTCAAGATCTGACGAACTCGGTTACTTGGACGGTTTTAGACACTTCCATTGCTACGATTCAAAACGACGGTTTGTCTCAGACGATGGACGTCGGTTCCACCACGGTCTTTGCCACATCGGGATCTAAGATCGGCTCATCTACGTTAACCGTAACATCAGCCTCTCTCGTCTCCATCTCCATTAGTCCGGTAAATTCTTCCGGCGCGAAAGGTCTTCAGACTTCTTTTACCGCGACCGGAATTCTTTCCGATAACACGAGTTTGGATATTACAGATCAAGTCAGTTGGACTTCGACCGATACGAACATTCTTACGATTTCAAACGCTTCCGGCTCTCACGGTTTGGGTTCATCTCTCAATCCGGGAACGGTAACGATCACGGCTTCCATAGGAGGAATCGACGGGTTTACGGATTTCACGGTTACACAAGCGGAACTCGTTTCCATCGCTGTGACTCCGATCCTTTCCTCCAAAGCGAAAGGTCTTACGGAACAATTCTTTGCGACGGGGACTTATACGGACGGTTCAACTCAGGATATTACGAATTCCGTTACATGGACTTCTTCTTCCCCTATCGTCAGTATTTCCAACGTAGTCGGTTCCAACGGTTTTGCACAAACGTTCTCGATCGGCAGCACGGTTATCACCGCCACATCGGGAAGTCTTCATGGCAGCACGACCTTCAACGTCACTTCGGTGATTCTTACTTCCATTCAAGTAACTCCTTCCAATCCTTCTTTGGCAAAGGGTTTGACAAGAATCTTTACTGCCACCGGAATCTATTCGGATTCTTCCAATTTGGACATTACATCTTCCGTTACTTGGTCTTCTTCCAATTCGGTAATTGCTTCTATCTCGAATGCGAGCGGTAGCGAAGGGCTGGCTTATGGAAACGAAATCGGCACTACATCCATTCAAGCAACCTTTGGAAACATCACGAGTTCAGGAGTTACGTTATCCGTAACAGCGGCGGAACTGATTTCCATCGGAATCACTCCTTCTTCCGCCACGAGAGCCAAGGGATTGACTCAGAATTTTACAGCGACCGGTGTGTTCACTGACAATTCGACTCAAGACATCACGGAACAAGTGACTTGGTATTCTTCCGATACAGTCATCGCCCAAATTTCAAACGTCTCGGGAAACAAAGGTTTTACAGACGCTCTTGTTCCGGGCTCCAGCGATATCTCCGCCGCACTGGGTTCAATTTCCAGTCCATCGATTTCCTTTATTGTGACTCCGGCAGAATTGGTTTCTATTTCCGTGACGCCGATCAATCCGTCCGTCGCCAAAGGATTTTCACAACAATTCGATGCGGTCGGAACCTACACGGATAACACGACTCAAAATATAACGAACTCGGTCACTTGGTCTTCTTCCAATGTCTCAAAGGCTCAAGTAAGCAATTCCGCGGGAAGCGAAGGCCTGACTTCTACTCTTAACATTGGAAACGTTTTGATTACGGCGACGTTAGGATCCATTTCGGGTTCTTCGAACTTAACCGTTTCTTCCGCGGTTTTGATTTCCATACAAGTCACTCCGACCAATCCTTCCGTCGCAAAGGGTTTAACAAAACAATTTGCGGCGACGGGAATTTATTCGGACAATTCCACCCAGAGTTTGACCTCGCTCGCAACCTGGTATTCATCCGATCCTTCCAAGGTGTTGATCAGCAACGCTTCCGGTTCGGAAGGTTTGGCTACGACAAATGAATTAGGCAATTCTAATATATTTGCAACATACAATTCGCTTCAGAGTAATGTGACCGTTATAAGCGTGACCCCGGCGGAACTAGTGAGCCTCGTGGTCAGCCCGCCTTCTCCTTCTAAGGCAAAAGGTCTTACTCAACAATTTACCGCTACTGGAATCTATACGGATAGTACGAGTCAGGATCTTACGCAGTTAGCGACTTGGTATTCGTCCAGTCCGAGCGTAGCTCCGATCAGCAATGCTTCCGGAAGTATCGGACTTGCAACCGCTCTTTCTACCGGTTCTTCCGATATCTACGCGGTTTATAATTCTTGGAATAGCAATACGGTAAGTTTTACAGTCAATCCGGCGGCTTTGGTTTCCATTCAAATTAGTCCCATTCATTTGAGCCTCGCAAAAGGATTGAGTCAACAATTCAATGCTCTTGGAATCTATTCGGACGCCTCGTCACAGGATATCACGACTGCCGTTTCTTGGTCTGGCTCCAATCCTTTGTCAGCGAGTATTTCGAACACAATCGGTACGGAAGGAATGGTCAACGCTCTACAAGTGGGAAGCAATACGATCTCTGCGGTTTACGGCTCCATTTCCGCTACGACGGATTTAACGATCACCTCCGCAACGTTATCTTCCATTGCAATCTCTCCCACAAATCCTACGATCAACGCGACGATTACAAAACAGTTTACTGCCGTTGGAACGTATTCCGATGCGAGCGCAGTGGATTTAACCGCCCTGGCCACTTGGTCGAGTTCCAATACTCTTTTGGCAACGGTGAGTAACGCAATCGGATCTCAAGGTCTCGCAACTGGAATCAACGGAGGAAGTTCGACAATCACCGCGACTTACGGTTCCGTTTCCGGAAGTACGACGTTAACGGTAAATGCAATCGATACGACCCCTCCCACGGTCACTTCGGTAGTATCTTTGTCTCCAACTACGATTCGAATCGTATATTCTGAAAATGTAAACAATACCGAAGCGCTCAACGTTGCTAATTACAAAGTAGTAAACAGTGCCTCGTTGACCGGAACTTGTTCTGACAATTCGGACTTTAGTGCAAATTCACAAACGGGCGATTTTTCACTGAGCAATATCAGTGGGAGCGGCAATACCTTTACAATCGCCCTTTCCAGTTCTCAAATCTCGGGAAAAACATACACTCTTGTCGTCAATAAAACCGGAGTGCACGACCTTTCCTTTGTTCCGAATCTTTTGGGTTGCCCGAACAACGCCGATTTTTCCGGTCAGGAACAACTAAAAATTTCAGGAGCCGTTTGTAACACGGTTGGAAGAGTGATTCTTTCCTTTTCCAAGTCCGTTTATTCCGGTGCGGACATCGCAAAGTCGGCGGAGTGTTCGAACTCAACTCAGTGTGCGCTTCGATATAAATTTACCGGAGTTTCCTCTTTAGGCAACGTAACCAGTGCGAAACTTTTAGATGGAACCATTTGCGGAGGAGCGCCTGCCGATTCTTCCAAAGTGTGTCTAACGCATTCTCTTTCTCAGAGCGGAGGTCAATATACCGTGATCGCCGCAAACAATTTAGACGGAGATGGCTTTGACGATACTTCCTGGGGTGCGATTCGCGACGCTTCCGATACCGAGAATCTTCAATCTTCTCCAAAAGACAGAACCAGCTTTATCGGATGCGGAAGTTCCCCCGTAAATTTTACGGATGGTCCGATCGCGAGCAACCCGTTTGCGGATGATTCGTCCTTCGGTTATCTAACCAGTTATAATGGAAGAATCTATATAGGACCCAATACAAACGGAAATCAAGCCGTACGTTTTAACTATGACGGAACTTTACCCGAGTCCGTATCCTTTTCTTTTACAAAGGACACAACTTCTTCGGGAGGATCGAATGTTTCGTCTAACTCAGCTTCGACGAGAGACGGGGGAATCGGAGTTCCTCCTTATGTTACGATCGGTCACACCGGATGTTCCGCGAACAACGCAAATCAAACCACGGGTTGCGGGCCGGATAACGAAGACGGGCGCGGTGTGTTTTCAACGGGATCTTTAGGCGGAATCGAACATATCCTTATGGCGGGTTCGAGATCCTCAGAAAATTTCAACTACTTGTATTATTCTTCCGATACGGATTCAGGTCTCGATTTCAAATACATCGATATGGGGTCGATCACAGGAACCGTAACAGCCGGAACCTCTTCCATCACGGTGATGAACGATCGAATCTATTCCGGTTTTGCAAAAAGAAATCAAAGTACAAACTCGCCAGATTTCGGAAAAATCACATTCAATTCTTCTGATACGTCCAGATGTACGATCGGAAACAATTGTAATGCGAACGACGGCACGAGAGGGGATCGTTTTAGAATCGATAGAATGCCTTATTTCGGAGGAGGTTCTTCCGAAGGAAACAATTCGCATATCAACTGGGCTTACTACGTCGGCATCGATTCCTTGTTTGTTTTTAACGGAAGAATCTACGCCGCGAACGGAGGATTTCCGAATTCTTCACATAACGGAAGTATTATACGTTCCACAAACGGCAACCCGATCCCTTGCGACGACTTGGATAGTTGTTCCAATTGGGCGGACGTAGCTCCGAGAACGGATTCCAAATGGCATAACGGATCCAATAACAATTGGTTTTCTCTTGAACTTACGAAATACTACGATCTGATTCCAGCCGATAAGGCCTTCTCTCAATTTGCGGAATTTAACGGAAAACTTTACGTTACGAGAACGGTTTGTATTACACCTCAGGACAATTCCGGATTACGCGGTTCGGTTCAAACGATCTCCGGTTGTACAAACGGCAATTACAATAACAGAAGACCTCAACTTTGGAAATGTGATCCGACTCTGACAGCAAACAACTCCAATTGTGACGCGGGAGATTGGTCCTTGATCGGAGACGACGGTTCCGGTTTTACGAATTTCGGAAACGTTTCCAATCATAGCATAACGATGGCGGTCCGAAACGGTTCGTATCTCTATATCGGTTTTGACAATGAGAGCGGCGTTCAAATCTGGAGAACCAATATTCAAAATCCGGGATCTTCCTCTTCGAATTGGGAACAAATCGGAGCAAGCGGTTTAGGCGATACGAATAACCGTCAAATTTACTCTTCCATTTCAGGAACGGACGCCGGGGTAAATTATATCTACATAAGCGTGGGCAAAAACAGCCAACCCGTGAGAGTTTACAGACAACAAAACAATTGATATGAAAAAACATTCTAAAATTAGAATATACTCATTCATTCTTATTGTTTCTTTGCTCTCATTTTGCAAAGGAGACGATTCCGAAAGATTATCCTTCCTAAAGAACGAACAAAACGGAATGGTCCGTTTTCAGGCATTTACTCACGGAAAAATAGAAACGAAGGAGAATGAAAAGTATTATGATTTCATTCTCAAGCAGACAGAAAACATACAGGGAGTCTTTCAGATCGATTCTACAAATTCGGAATTAAGAATTCGTTTGATTCGAGTGAATTTCCCGTTCGACACAGAGACAGACTGTACAAATACAAATTCAGGAAACACGTATTCCTGCAAAATAGAAATAAAATCTTTAGAAAAAGCAAGTTATCGACTGACAGTTTTTCGAAATTCTAAAACTGAAGAATCAAGTTTTAATCTTTTTGCCGGAATCTTTGGGAACGGTTATGTCCATATCGAATAAAAGTATTCTACTTAAGATTTTCATAATTCTTTTGATATCCTTTGGATCATCCTTTTGTCAGCACGTCCGGGTTCGTCTGAATCAGGATCCTCCGAAAGAATGTCTTTCCGAAAAAGCTGATAAAAAAAAGTGCAAACACGCTTTGGAAGAAAGAGAAAGACTCAATGCGGAACCTTCTCAGATGTATGTAATCCCTCAAGCTTATTACTATTGGGGTTTGAGTCCTAAAAATTATCCGATCGACGCGACCCATTATTGTTCTAACGGAGTCAAGGAGGCGCATCAATATTCTACGTTTTTTGATTCTCTCTATGAGCAATTGACGATAGGAATTTATTCTCCGAGAACTCTCGTTTTGATTTGTTATAACTGAGGATTGAACATGAAAGTTTTCAAAAGAATTTTAATCGCCCCATTCTTACTTTTTGCTCTTGGATGTCACAATACTACTTTGCAAATTTATCCGAATCAAACTCCGATTATGAATCCGACTCATGAGAAACCGGAAATCACTTATACACAAGGCGGTTATCTGGTAGGAATGATTGAAAATTTCAAAACGCCGGAAGTCCATTGTAAGGAAGGAAAACCTCAGATCTTTATTCAGAGAAATCTAATGGATAGTATTCTTCATTGGACGATCGGCGGAATTTATACGAGAAGGACCGTCCAAGTTTTTTGCCAGAAGTAACGATTTCCGAGAGTGATGATATTGATTCTTGGCTGCATAGGTTCGATCTTTCAGGATGAGAAACGATTCGAAAAGAAGAATTCGGTTCGAAGATAAAGAACTTATATTCGATTCTTAAATTGGAAAATTAAAAAAGAAGAATATAGTGAGATTGAGAATTTAGAAAGGTCTTATTTTTTAAGACCGTATCTTGCTTTTACGACGTTGATTTTCTTTTCCATTTCGGCCCAGAGAGTTTCTTTGTTCGGATGAAAGGAAGCAAAAACTCCTTGACGAATCAAATCCACGATCTCGTCCAAAGAAAAATCCAAAAATCTCCAGAGTTTGAAATATTCGTAGGTAAGATTGACGTTGAAAATTTCAGGATCGTCCGTGTTGATGCTGAGAGGAAGTCCCTGATCGTAGTAATAGCGAACCGGGTGATTTTGTTCTTTTCTTACGTATTTTCCGGTGAACACGTTAGACGTCACACAAATCTCGATCGGAATATGTTTTTCCCTGAGATAACGAACGAGTTCAGGATCTTGGATCGCGGAAGTTCCGTGTCCGATTCTTTCGGCTTTGAGAAGTTCCACCGCTTCCCAGATCGCCCACGGTCCGTCGTCTTCTCCGGAGTGAGCGACAACACGAAGTCCAGCTTCTCTTGCCTTTTGAAAAACTCCCTGATAGTCTCTGGCCGGCCCCATAAGCTCCGCGCCTCCGAGTCCGATCCCGATCACTTCCGGATGTCTGATTTTGAGGACTCGATTGAGATTGTTCATCGCATTCTCAGGTCCGAAGGATCGAGAGACGTCGACTAACAGACGTATGGTGATTCCGTCGGTTTCTTTTTCTTCTCGAATTCTATTTACGAGATAGTCGACCATCTCGTCGAAGTCGAGTCCGTTCTGGATGAACTTAGAAGGGGCAAAGAATACTTCGGTATAGACGATATTGTTCGCCCGCATGTATTCCGCGAGACTTCCCACAAAGTAAGAAAAGTCGGCGGGTTCTTTGACAAGCGATTGGATAAAGAAGAATACTTGGATAAATCCGTTGAGATCTTTGAAGTTGAACTTCGCTTCGAATTCTTCGTCGGTTACGCTGATTCCATTCTTCGCCATGAGTTGTTTCATCGTGTCTTTGTTCACGCAGGCTTCGAGATGAAGATGGATTTCCGTTTTTGGAAGTTCGCGGAGGAAGTTGATTACGTCCTGGTCGTCCGGCTTTTCCTTCGAAAGATCGCCGGAGGGAAAAAGTCCCTTGATCGGAACCGGAGTTTCCTGTGGTACCCCGACTGTAGGAACTCCTAAAATCCAAGAAGGCGGATCCAGAACCTCAAGTTCCATAAGTCCGACGCGTTCGTTTAAGAGTTCGTTGATCTGTTTGTCAAAAGAGATCTGGAGAGAAGAAGAATAAGGGCGGTCTGCGGGGAGTCGGGACTTGAGGCGATTGAGTTCGGTTACATCTCGATCGATGATCCGGATTCTTTCTAAGATCTCTCCAAATGTTAGAGCCACTAAGGCAAAATATATTTCCTACCAAAAGATTTCAATTCTGAATTGAGAACGGGGAGTTCCCGCATTTTTTCCTACGTCAAGATTGAATCGCTGGGAGAGGGAGTTCCTACTTTTTTAAATCTTTCTCGGCTCTTCTTGAGTTCTTCGAAAATTTCCGGGGAGTTCCCGCACTTGTTTCGGTTCAAGAATGATGGCCGCCGACAACCGATTTTTCCGTTGAAAAAATAGGAGTTCCTACTTTCACCGAGATCTTTGAGTTTCGATCGACTTTTCCTAAAAACCTGCGGGGGTTCCCGCATTTCTTCCGTCTCCAAAGCGTCGCTCCGATCTTTCTCAACCCGCAAGGGACATGCAGGGCTTGGTCCGCAAGGACCGAGCGGGACTCCGCGAGCCCGGAATGGCCCGGTCCTGCGAATCTTCTGCGCGAACTCCCCTTTGATTCGATGAATCTTTTCTCTTCGCCCTTATCGCGCAGGATGTGGCCGAAAAATTCGCGGGAGTTCCCGCACTTTTCCGAACCTCGAACCAATTTCGAGCTCAGGAAAAATCAAAATCTGCCGAAGTTTAAGAATGCACCGGGGGTTATGTCCGATATGATCACAGCTCGCAAAAGTTTTCTTCCTTTCGCACTTCCTTCCATCTCGGAAAGAGCGATCGAAGAAGTGTCCTCTGTCCTTCGCTCCGGCTGGATTACCTCCGGGCCCAAAGTCAAAGAATTCGAGGAAGAATTTGCCCGTTACACAGGCGCAGACTACGCACTCGCTCTAAACTCGGCGACCGCCGGTCTTCATCTCGCTCTCGAAGCCATCGGGATGAGCCGCGGAGACGCAGCCATATGCCCGGCCGTCACTTTCACTGCGACCGCCGAAGTAATCTGCTACTTCGACGCGGAGCCGATCCTCACCGACGTAGATCCTATCTTCAACCTCATGACTCCCGAAACTCTCCGTGCGACGATCGAAAGAGAATGCACGTATCAAAACGGATCCCTCCTTCATAAAAAAACGGGCAAAACCGTAAGAGCGATTCTTCCGGTTCATCTCGCGGGTGTGATCTGCGACATGGAAGGAATATTAGAGATCGCTAAAGAATATCATCTTTATGTAATAGAAGACGCGGCCCACGCGTTTCCCGCCGTTCACAAAGAACGAAAGATCGGGACCTTGGGAGACTTTACAGTCTTCAGCTTTTACGCGACAAAGGGAATCACAACGGGAGAAGGTGGAATGGTTACGACCAATCATTCCCATTTTGCGGAAAGAATCAAACTTATGCGTCTTCACGGAATCAACCGCGAAACCTACGATCGTCCGGGTTGGTATTACGAAGTGGTTTCTCCCGGCTTCAAATACAACATGACGGACGTCGCCGCGGCTCTGGGAATCGTTCAACTCTCCGAGGCGGACGATCTCTGGAAAAAAAGAATCGAAATCGCGGAGTTATATAAAAAAGAATTTGCTGATCTTCCCTTTCTTCATCTTCCGCTTTCCGCTCCCGACGGGGAACATTCCTGGCATCTCTTTCGAGTGGAAGTCGATCGTGCATCCTCCAAAATCGACAGGGATATCTTCGCTTCTGAATTAAAAAAACGGAATATAGGTTCGAGCCTTCACTTCATTCCTCTTTTCGAACATCCTTTCTACAGCGCTCGTTACGAATATAAAAAAGAACACTTTCCAAATTCGAACGCGATGTATTCCAGATCTCTCTCCCTTCCCCTTTTCCCGGGAATGAAGGAAGAAGACATTCAGGACGTCATCAAAGCGGTCAAAGAAATCTTTAACGGTATCTAATCCAGATACCGATTGATTTCCAAAGAAAGTTCATCGGGCCTCTCCATGTGGATCGCGTGTTTTGCGCCCGGTATAAATACGAGTTTACTCTTTTTTAAGTAAGAATGGAGTTTCTTAGTCATAGATGCGTCCGTGATCGGATCTTCTTTTCCTGATACGATCAAAGCCGGAATTTTGATCTCTCCTAATTTTTTTCCCAAGAAAATTTCCTCTTCCCTCTCCAAAGTGTTGATCGTCAAAAACTGATTCGGAAGTTCGTTCCAGGATTGTATCAACGCCCTTCTTGCGATTCTTCCGGGCAACTCCGGGGTTTCGTAATAAAGAGCCTCTATGAGTTTCAGCATATCTTCTTCCGTCTTTGGAAACAATAGTTCTTTCATCTCATCCCTCTTCGGATGAGGAATCCCTCCGGGCGCGATCAAAACTAATTTGGAAATTCTTTTCTCCCTGTCTCTTAGCGCGATATGCATCGCGATCAAAGCCCCCATCGAATGACCGCCTAACACCAAATTCTTGAGATCCAACTTACGAATCGCCTCGTAGATCAGATCTCCGAATACATCCACTTGATAGAGATACTTTAGATCGGGTAGTTTACTCTTTCCAAAACCTGGAATATCAGGAATGAGAATTCGATAGTCTTGTCGAATTTTCGGCGCGAGCCTTCGTAACCCCGTCGCGGAATCCAAAAGTCCGTGAATCAAAAGAATCGTTTTCTCTTTCTCGGGATTCTTTTCTAAAAAACAAACGGAGTTCCCACCGGTCTCCACTTCGAGCTCCTGAAAGCCGAGGAGCTCCTTCATGTATTTTCTTTTTTTCCAATTGTAATAAGTGAGAAAGAAACTAAATAATGATTTCATAAAAACCGATTCTTAATTTTAGAATTGTCCTTCGACTCCATTTGATCCGATAATTTCAATCTTATCCTATCAAATGAATTACTTGGACGACATTTAGAACAAAAATTCCATTCTCTTCCCCGTTGTAAATCCTTCCGTCGACGGGAATCGGGAATTAGTTCTTGCAAAGAATCAGAATCGACCGAAATTCAATTTAGATTCGGAAGATACAAAAGTGTTTTGAGCTTTTGTGTTCGAACTCGAAGGTCTCACACCTATTGAACTGGAATCAGAATGCCTGAATCTTTACTCTCCGTTCTCCATTCTTTCTTTTACCCTGTGAGAGAAGGAATCCTCGCTTTGGATACGGAGACCGAAACCATTCTCTATCTCAATCCGGCTCTGGAAAGGCTCTTAAATTATTCAGTAGAAGAACTCAAAGGTAAACCCTTGGACTTTATCTTACCGAGCCCCACTCAACCCCGCGAAACCCTCACGATCAAAAGAAACGAACCTCTCAAGGTCTACTGGCAACTCCGGGATAAAAACGGAGAAAGAAAGTTAGTCAACTTTACCGTCAATACTTCCAATTTTCTGGGCAAAGACGTTTTTATATTCTACTTTACCGATCGTTCCGAAATTCAACAGACTGAACTCCGTCTCTACTATATGCAAAGTGTCTTAAGAACTCTCAGGCTTCTAAGACAAAACCTACGTTATCTGACATCGGAAAGCTCCGTCTTTCAAAAACTCTGCGATACCTTAAAGGAAAATCCCCACTACTTCTTAGTTTGGGCTTTCTTTTTCAAAGACGGGGAACTTCAAGTCCTCGGACAAAAAGATCTCAATCAAGATCTCAAACAAAAGATTCATTCGATTATCACTTCCAATTCTCCCTTGCCGATGAGAAACCTCATCGATTCTCAGGATAATTTTATCATCCACGAATTCGGAAACGGTAAATATCCCGAATGGGAATCGATCTTTGCGGATCATAAGTTTCGAAGAAGTCTTGCGATCGGGATCCGGGACAAAGAAAAACTTTTAGGCGGAATTGAAATTCTTTCCTTGGAAGGAATGGCCTTCGATTCGGGCGAGAATTTTCTCTACGAAGAAATCATTTCCGACGTTCATACTTCTCTTCAAAACGCTAAAACAGAAAGAACCCGGATCGAAAACTCCAAAAAACTTCAGTTCCAAGGCGCACTGTTAAATTCGATCGAGGTTCCTCTCATTTCCACGGACGACGAAGGTTATATCACCTACGGAAATAGAAGTTTAGAAAGAATATTAGGAGTTTATAAAGAAGATTTTATAGATCTCCACATCGGAGAATTTTTAAACCTGAGTCCCGAGGTCATCGATCGTTTTTCCAAGGAAGAATTCAGAACCGAAATCAAGATGAAAATTTTTCCGGACATCGAAGCTCCTATGCTTCTTGCGTCTTCTCGGATTCGAGACGAATACGGTAACTCGATCGGAACCATTCTTCTTTTATTGGATATTTCGGAACAAAAGAAAAACGAAGAACTCATTCGTTCCTCCGAAATCAAACTTCGAAATCTTTTCTCGGCGATGAACAACGGGATCGTGATCTTGACTCCGAATGGAATTATTTTGGAAGTCGCGCCGATTCTTAAATTTCTTCTTTTCCAAATTTTAAACGTAAATCCTGGAGAGGACTTCTTTTCTCTTTTTGTCAAAAACGTTTCGGACGAACTCAAAAAAGGAATCGAAAGTTGCCTTTCTTCTCAGAGGGCCGTCTTCTTGGATCTTCCGATTCAATTCATCGCCGGAGAAGAGAATTTCTTTTCCATCAAAATTCTTCCTCTTAAAAAATACAGAGACGACGGAGAGGCGGTTATGCTCATCTTCTCCGATGTGACACAAACAAAACTTTTAGACAAACAACTCTATGAAACCGCACGTTTTGCTTCCATCGGAGAACTTGCCGCGGGGATCGCGCACGAAGTAAACAACCCTCTTCAAGCGAGCCTTCTTTATCTCGAAGACCTCATCGAAGCGGAAGAATCCGATTCCGCGGAACGACTCAAGATCTACAAACGAATCGAAGCCGCGAGCATTCGAATTCGAGACCTCATTAAGTCTCTCTTGGATTTGGGAAGAACCGTCGCGAGAGAAAAAGAATTAATTTCTCCTTATTACATTCTTCTTAGAGCCTGTGAGTTGATTGAAGTCTCCTGCAAAAAAAACGGAATCGAATTAAAACGAATCGCGAGTCCCGATCTTCCCAAAATTCGAGTCGCTTGGCAAGAAATCGAGCAAGTCCTGATCAATTGTTTGGTGAATGCGATCAATGCAATTTCCGAAATGGAAAATAAACCCGCCAATCCGAAAATTACGATTACGGCGCGCAAAGAATTTCATTTGAATCGGGACGGAATTCTCTTTATGATTTCGGATAACGGGCCCGGGATGAGTAAAGAAGTTCTTGATAAAGCCTTCCTCCCCCTCTTTACTACGAGAAGAGGCAAACAAGGAACGGGCTTAGGGCTCGCTATTTCTCAAAGGATTATTTCCGAACACAATGGGACCATATCGCTGGAATCCTCTCCCGAAAACGGAACTAGGGTTTTGATTCGCCTTCCCATATAGAAAGGATTTTTTGGTAAATTGAGGATCTCCTTAGAGGTAAGAATCTAAGTCCGATGGAATCTAAGTATACATCAGTACTCGTTATAGACGACGAATCGGAAATCCGAACGGTTCTTGAAAGAGTCATCTCCAGAGAAGGCTATCACGTATTTCTCGCAAAAGACTACGACTCCGCAATCGATATTATTCGCAGCCAAGACATAGACGTCGTAATTTCCGATATCGTAATGAACGGAAAAAACGGAATCGAAGTCGCAAAAGAAATTCGAAAAATCAACGAGAACATTCCCGTCATTCTAATGACCGGAAATCCGGATCTCACTACCGCTGAAGAAGCCGTAAGAAATCGCGCCTTCGATTACATTTCCAAACCCATCCGAAGAACTAATATTTTGGAAGTTTTGGAAAAAGCCAGAATTGAAAAGGAATCCAGAGACAAACATACCGAATCTTTGATCCAGTCCACTACCGAAAACACAAAGCTGGCTCAACGGGCGAAAGATCTCTATTTACAAAATTATAATATTCTTAACGCGACCAGCGATTGTGTGATCACCCTCAATCAAGACCTAAAATTCTCCAGCCTAAATCAAGCCGCGTTAAACGCATTCGGTTATCGCGAAGAAGAGATTGTAGGCAAACACATCAGCATCCTGATTCCACCCGGTAAAGAAAGCCTTTATATGGAAAAGGTGGCATTGCTCTTAAAACGAAAGGGCAAAAAACAAATCGCGAGAATCAGCCATTCCGATCTCAAAAGTAATAGCGGCGAAGTAAGAACCTACGACATCTCGGTCTGTTATTACGAAGTGGAAGGCCAGACGTATTATACGGGAATTGCAAGGGACATTACGAATAAACTTTTGATTTCGGAAAAATTGATCGATGCGGAAAGAAGAGCTTTTCTTTCTACGCTCGCTTCCAGTATTGGACACGAAATCAATAATTCTCTCACCGCAATCCAGGGCCATATTGAAATCGCCAAACTGCCCGACTCTACGGATACAATTCGGCAAAAGGCGATCCAGATCACCTGGGGACAGTTGATTAAATTAAAAACTCTTACCAACAACCTACTTCAACTCGGTAAGCCGGGCGAGAGTTTGAAAAAACATTCGGAACCGATCAATCTAAACGAATCCGTGGAAAGCGTAATAGACGTATTCCAAAAAACGTCTCGTTTAAAAAACTGTCAGATCCATTTTAGACCGGAACCTACCCGAGTTCTGGTAGAATCAAATCAGGATCAACTTTCATTATTATTGTCTAATATCATGTTGAATTCTGCGGACGCCACCGGCAATCGCGGAAATATTACAATTTCAGTACATATCAGAAATCATCATCCGGTCGTTACGATCTTAGATGACGGAATCGGAATGAACGAAGAAGTGATTCAGAAAATTTATCAACCTTACTTTACAACAAAAGGAATCGGAAAAGGAACCGGCTTAGGAATGTTCGTAGCAAAAGAAATCGCGGATCAATATGGAATCAGAATCGAAATCGAATCGGAACCCAACTCGGGAACCGAATTTCGTCTGGTCTTCCCGGACAAGGTATAATAAAAATCATGAACGCTTCCGTTTCTCTGACAGATAGAGAGCTTAAATTTTTAGAACTCCCCGGAAAACTTCCGCAAAAAATCACTCCGATCACCTTAGAAGCTTCGGAAAGAAAATACTTTCGAGTAGAATATTCGGATCAAACTCTGATCCTTTGTAAGGACGTTGGATTTCAGCACGACTTTGTTGAAATCGCGGATTTTTTAAGCCATCACCATTTCATAGTGCCCGAGATATTAAAAAAAGATCTCATTCATTATCTGATCCTAATGACGGACGGAGGAGTAAAAGACCTTACCTCGATTGCGGACGACGTAGAATACAGAGGCTGGCTCGTAAAATCGATAGAGATTCTAATAAAACTTCAAAAGACGGATCCGATGCCTCCTGTGAGTTCTCGGGAATTCGACGTTGAAAAGTTTCATTTCGAAAGTGAATTCACATATTTTAATTATCTAAAGTTCCAAAAACAATTCCAGCTTCAGACCCAACTGAGAAGCGAAGTAAAAATTTTTATGGAAGAATGTTCAGCCTACTTGGCCGAATATCCGGTGAAAGTTTTTTGTCACAGAGATTTCCACGGACGTAATCTTTTGATCAACTCGGAAAATGAAATTTGTATGATCGATTTTCAAGATGCAAGAATGGGAACTCCTTACTACGACCTCGCGAGTATTCTCTACGACGCGTATCGACCGATTCCATTTTCGATGAGACAGGGACTTTATCAGCTTTTTGTAAAGTTAGGAGAGCAGACTCATCCTCGTTCCAAAGAATGTTATTATCTTCAGTGTCTTCAGCGTTCTTACAAGGCCCTAGGTTCTTATTTTTATTTGGTCGCCGACAAAAAGATGGATAAATACAGAGAGAGCGTCCTGAGTTGTTTGGACAATCTGATGGAAATCGTACAGGCGGGTTTGTTTCCGGATCAGCTTTTTGTTTTCTTTCATCTTCTCAAAGAAGAACTTTTGTCCAATTATCCTTTTATCAAAAATAAATAAGCGGAAACTTTTTTGAAATTTTTCATACCAGCCGCCGGATTCGGAACCAGGATGAAGGAACTTACCCAAAATCTTCCGAAACCGTTGCTTCCGGTTTTTAAAATTCCGCTTATCTATTACGCTCTCTTTCAAGCCTGGAATCAAAACGCGGAAGGCGCCGTGATCAACCTTCACTACCATGGAGAAAAGATTCGGAAGGCGTTGGAAAAATTTTCTCTTTTCCCTTTAAGTTTCTCGGAAGAAAAAAAAGAAATCTTAGGAACCGCCGGAGGAATTCGCACCGGTTTGGAAAGAGCCGGTTGGATGGGGGAAACGATCGGAATCATCAATCCGGACTTTCTTTATTTTCCGGAAAAAGGATTTCATCTTCCAACAACGATGGAGAATGAAGATTGCCTTCTTTACTTACTTCCTCAATTACAATCCGCAGGTTATACCGGACTCAGCTTAAAAGAAGGAAAGGTTCAATTCGGCCAAGGAGATCTTTTTTACGTTGGAATCTCGACGTTCAACAGTTCTGTTTTAAAGAATATGGCTCCCGATACGTTCGCCGATCTTTCCCTTACTTTTAAGGAATTATCCGAAAAACAAAGATTAGGCGGAAGATTGTTTCCGGGAAAAGCCTTGGATTTGGGAGAAAAAGAATATTATCTTTCTCTAAAGGATCAAGACTTTTCCTCAAAGTTGGATTCTCGTTGGAAAGAGTTTTTAGACCGTTGTAATCTGCCGTAGTCAGAGATAAGAAGAAAGACACCAGGCACAGATTCCGTTTCCGACACGAATCGGCTCCGGAACATTTTTTAGAAGAATGTCTTTCGGAATTTCAGAAAAGAAAATTCGATCATCCACGGTTCTTCCGCAATAACTGCAATGACTCGTCTTCCAAGGCAATTCGGCTTCTTCGTGGATTTCTTTCGGGAATGGAAGAATCTCTTCGTCGTTGAGAATCTTTTTGCGGATACTTCTATACTCCTCTCCGAAAGGAACCTCGAGGCGGGAAGTTTGTATATCAGGGCCCGAACCGATTCTCAAAAGTTCCGGTTTCAATCCTGTTTCTCTGAGCATTAAAATGGAAAGCGCGAGCCCGATATCTCTGCCTTCCGAATCTTCGGGATAGTGATTGTAGTATTCCATCAAATTCTTAAATTCCATCGCTACCGAGAGATATTTTCTCAGGCGTTCTTCCAGAAAAGGAATCATTTTAGAATTATGTAATACTTCCGCAGCCAGGCCTGTATCGTTATGATAAATTGTGACTTTTAAAAAAAGTCCTTTTTCTTTTAGAGATTCTCGAACCGTTTTGGAATCGAATGTATTTAAGAATTTTCTAAATTCTTCTTCGCTGGAATCATACTCGTTTTGATCCGTCGGATTGAGTCCTCTTTCGGAAGAGAAAACTTCTCTGAGATTGGACATCGCCGATCTCAAGAGCATTTCTTGAATCACGGAATAGACGACCGGAGTAAGATCGTTTTTGTTATAATTTTCGAGACAGAGTTTGAGGAACTTCTCAAGATTCAGACGAAAACAATCGTTGAGAATATAACCGGTGAGTTCAATTCTTTTGCCGGCCTCGATCGCTCTGAGGAGGCGGGTCCATCTTTTAAATTCTTGATCCATTCCGCTTTCGAAAAAAATTCCTTCGAAAACCTATCCGAGTTTTTAGAGAAAGAAAACCTATTTTTAGATGGGATGAGAAAAAGAAATCAAGAAGGTTTATTCGGATTTTAAGAAGAATCTTTCGAGAAATCTTTTATAAACTCAAGGTAGGCATTCCAAAAAAGTATGCCAACCCCAATCTTAAGAATGAGTAGTTTCCCAAGACCGGGATTGGCAAAATTTGGAGATCCGTAAGTTGCAAACAGTAATAAGGACGAAGTTGAGATCCGAATCCTTGCGAGGATCTCGGATCTTGTGGTTTTAAAGTAGGAACTCCCAGGAAGGAGAAAAGCTTTGTAATCGAAAGTTGTGCGGGAACTCCGCTTCTTTCTCGGTTTTCAGCGGGCCGTTTTTGTGATCCGGAACTTGAGTGCGGGAACTCCCCGTTTTTTTCCGAAAAGTCCCGTGTTTCAGACGAAAACTTGAATGTCCCAACGGACAGAAACTGATTCTTCTCTCCTTTTCCCAGGAATTTCCGAAGAGATGCAAATCCCTCTCTAAGACATTTCCTAGGAAATGTAGTATTGAAAATTGCAAACGCAATTAGCTCTGAATTGTAGGACATATTTCCCCCGTAAGGACAAAACTAGAAAACGAGACTAGTTAAGCGAGAACGGGCGGAGGTAAATTCAGCAGGTTTAGAGTTTGGATGTTACAGAAGTGGAATTGGAACCTATCCTGGAGGGAGGTTATCTTGCCCTTGAATACGAATAGAATATTTTTATGGGTAAGAGACAGAAAGCTAAAAAGGAATTCAGATTCCTCTTCCAGCTGAACTAACTCTTTATATTCGGATTCAATCCCGTCTATTGTTTGTTTTTGGGTAGGCAACTTCCCAGGAAGATTGCTAGAAGAAGCAACAGAAAATAATAGAAACAAAAACGCCAGCGCACAGGCGGTTAGAGGAAAACCAATTTTGCTTCTTTGCCTCTTCATAACCTCATCGAGTTCTAAATTTTAAAAAGTGTCAAGCAGGAAATAAAAATTCAATAAAAAGATCCGAAACGGTTTGATAACAAATAAAACTAGCACAATGGGATTAGGGAAAACTCATTAGTTTCCGAGAATTCTTTTCCGAAGAAGCTCCCCTTCTTTTTCAAAACCTTCTTTGTTGAGAAGAGCAAACATATTCTTCTTATAGGCTTCAACTCCCGGTTGATCAAAAGGATTCACTCCGAGAGAATATCCTGAAATTGCACAAGAATATTCAAAAAAATACATAACTTCTCCCAGGGATTCGGGAGAGATATCCGGGAAAATCAATTCCAAGCAAGGAACTCCGCCGTCCGCGTGCGCGAGAAGAGTTCCCAATCGAGCCTGTTCGTTGACGTGTTCGATCGTATTTCCGGTAAGAAAATTCAAAGAATCTAAATTTTCCTTTGTTGCCGCGAGAGTCAGATCGGAATGAATCGCGGCCGGACTCAAAACCGTCTCAAATAAGATTCGTTTTCCCTCTTGTACATACTGACCTAAAGAATGAAGATCGGTTGTAAAGTCCATGGATGCCGGAAAAATCCCTTTGTTTTCCTTTCCCTCGCTTTCTCCAAATAACTGTTTCCACCATTCCGAAAGATAACGCAAGGAAGGATTAAAATTTGCTAATATTTCTACGGATCTCCCAGAGGACAAAAAATAATTTCTAAGCGCGGCGTAATGGGTAGCCGGGTTTTTAAACGGGTCCGTCTCAGAATGTAAACTTCCCAAAATATTCTTAAATCCTAATATAAACTTTCGTATCGGAATTCCAGCGACGGCAAGTGGAAACAATCCGACGGGAGTAAGAACTGAATATCTTCCTCCTACGGAATCCGGAATCGCAAAAGTATCAAAACCTTCCGCATCCGCAAAAGTTTTGAGAGCACCTTTGCTGGAATCCGTGGTGGCGACCACTCTCGCTGCCGCATCTTTTCCGTATTTTTTTACGAGGAGATCCCAGAAAAGTCGAAACGCAATCGCGGGTTCCGTAGTCGTTCCCGATTTAGAAATTACATTGATGGAAAAATCTCTGTCTCTCAGATAATCGAGCAACTCCGAAAGATATCTCGATTCTAGATGATGTCCGGCAAAGATTACTTCCGGATTTCCTTTTTTGGGAGAACGAAAAAAAGGAAGACTTGCTTCCAAGACGGCGCGAGATCCGAGATACGATCCTCCGATTCCGATAACGACTACAACTTCGGAAGAAGCCCGGATTCTTTCCGCGGTCTGGATAATTCTTTCTATCTCCGAATTTTGAATTTCGTTCGGAAGATTCAACCAACCCAAAAACTCGTTTCCTTTTCCTTGAAAAGAATGCAACGTCTTTCTCGCGGACTCGGCTCCTTTTAAAAAGGTTTCGAATTCTTGAGAATGAATAAACGTGGAAGCGAATCTTGTTTCTAATCGGATCATAATGAATTACAAAATCTCTTTTTTATCTTACATCTCGGATTTGTTTCGTTCGATTCCGAGATTCTAAAATTTATATCGGTTCTTGTTGTCGAATCGCAACTTACGATTTGAATTCTTTATCCAAAAACCATCCAAAAAAGGGACGCTTGAACAGTTTAGAAAAATGAAAATGCCGGGCAAGAAAAAAGCAAATCGAAAGAGAGGATAAAAATGCAGAGAAAGATTGACGAGAAAGGAAGTGTAATACAATCTTTCCGGGATTTTTAAAAGAAACAACCCGCAATGGATAAAGAAGAACTCACAAAAATTCTCAAAGAAGAATTTTCATCATCCCCGGAAGAAGAACCGATACGATTCTTCTCCGCCCCCGGAAGAATCAACCTCATCGGAGAACACGTCGATTATGCGGGTGGAATCGTTCTTCCGGCTGCGATCGACGTCTCCATTCGAATCGCGATTCGTAAAAATCGAGGCTCCTTTTTTAGAATCGTTTCCGCGGAATCAGGAGAAAAGATCGAAGCAAAGATCATCGTCTACAATTCAAAAAGCTCCTGGATCAACTATGTCTTTGGAGTCATTGAAGAATTCAGAAAACTCGGATTTGAAGCGGATCCTTTTGATATGGTCGTCTGGGGAAATATTCCGCAAGGCGCGGGCTTATCTTCTTCGGCGGCTTTTGAAGTCGCGGTCGCCTACTCACTTTCTGAAATTCAATCCTGGAAAATTCGAAGAGAAGAAATCGCTCTTTTAGGCCAAAGGGCAGAGAATCAATTCGTCGGTGTGAACTGCGGAATTATGGATCAGTTCATTATCTCCACGGGAAAAGAAGGCTTTTGTATCGCACTGGATACGGAAACTCTAAAATACGAATATCATGAAATGCACTTGGATGATTTCGAATTCTATCTTATCGACTCGAAAGTAAAACATTCCTTAAAAGACAGCGCTTATAACGAAAGAAGAATGGAAGTCGAATCCGCATTCTCTAAGATCAAAAAAGGAAAACCGTTTCTAAAAAATCTCTACGAAGCGGAGTTGGATGATTTAGAAAACGAATCCTTCGGGCTGAATCCGATCGAGAAAAAAAGAGCGAAACATATTATTACGGAAAGATTGAGAACCACAAAGGTAATCGAGAATTTAAAGAATGGAAACGCTAAGATCGTCGGAGAAATTCTTTTTGAATGTCACAATTCTCTCTCTAAAGATTACGAAGTCTCGTGTGAAGAATCGGATTTTATAGTCGAACACTTAAGGAAAGAAGACGTTTTAGGGGCGAGAATGATCGGCGGCGGTTTTGGCGGTTGCGTTTTGATACTGGACAAAAAAGGTAGAAGAGATATACTGTTTGAAAAAATAAAAGCGCTCTATTGGAAAGAATTTAAGAACGAACCCAAACTCTACACTTTCCGAATTTCAGACGGCGTCAAAGAATTCTAAATAAAGAATTTCAGTGAAACTGAGGGAGAAACGAGATGGGAGCAGATGATTCTCTTAACCTCGACGGCGAGGAGATGGATTTTTCAATCAATGAATTGACCGTAAATCTTCAAAAAGAAGAGATCCCGGAAAATTTCCCGAAAGACGGAGTCGCTTTGAAGATCAGCGGAGAAATCAATCTTTATTCCGCTCACGCACTCAAGGAAAAAATTTTCGATCTGATCGACAAAGGTTTTATTTATATTTTTGTGAATATGGAGAATATTCGTTATATAGATTCTTCCGGTCTCGCCGTTTTTATGAGCACTCATGCAAAACTTGTAAAGAATGGAAAGGGAGGAATCGCAATGTTCTCTCCTTCTTCTCAAGTGAATAAAATCTTAGAATTGACGAAGTTAAAATCTCTGATTCGAGTCACTGGAACCCTCAAGGATGCTCTGAACATCCTCCTCAATTGATTATCTATAGAATGAACAAAAAGAAAACAGAATATTCAAAATATTTAAATAAATTACTCAGCTGCAATAAATGTCCTAAAATGGAAGGAAGACCGGTTCACGGCTGTGTTCCCTCTACAAAGATCATCAGCATCGGCCAAGCCCCTGGAATTCACGAAGAAAAATTCGGGAAACCGTTTTCTTACACCGCCGGAAAAACCCTTTTCGGTTGGTTTCAGAAAATCGGAATCGAAGAAGAAGTTTTTCGAAAGCAAGTAAATATGTCGGCGGTCTGTCGATGTTTTCCGGGAAAAGCGAAGAGCGGAGATAGAAAACCTAATCCCGAAGAAGTTCTGAACTGCTCCGAATTTTTAGAGTTCGAAGTCCTTTTTCACAAACCTCAGTTGATCATTCCTATCGGGAAACTTGCTATCGATCAGCTTTTCGAGAATCGCAACTACAAGTTGGAGGACGTGATCGGGGGAAGGTTTTCGCGGGAACTCTATGGGGTACGGGTGGATTGGATCCCTCTGCCGCATCCGTCTGGGCTGAACGTTTGGAATCACACGGAAACCGGTAAGAAACTGATTCAAAAAGCGTTAGATCTTCTGAAAAAACATCCCGTCATAAAGCAAGAATTTGGTTTGTGAAGACAAATTTGCGGGAACTCTCCAATTTTCCTCTATAAAACAACCAAATCAGACCATACCAGATTTCACAAATTTACATTTCTATAAATATGAAAGATTAATGTTTAGTTTTCGATTTAGAGGTAAAATTTTTGAGCGACAAATTTAAAATCCATATTTAAAAAATAAATAATTTCTAAAATCGATTTTAAATTTTTGATTCTTTATAGTAATTACTTAAAAACTAATCAATAGCTTCAGGCGGAATCTCATTCAAGATTTGAGCCATTCTTTGTGAGAATTCTTCTTTAAAATCTATCATCCAAACCAAAATCAACTTCTGATTATTCCTTGATTGCGAACGATTCCGAATAATAAAACTTCCCTGTTCTTCCGAAAGTTCCCAATTCAAAAGAAGATGATATAAATAACAATTCGAGATACCATGAGATCGAGAAAGGATCGTCAACTCTTCCCAGTAAAGCGGATAAATTCTTACATTAAATTTTATCAGGACGTTTCCTCTATCCTGATAAAGAGATGTTGCCGTTTTTCTATGGATTCTCTTGCTTTTAAGAATTCTATTTTTATATTTTTTTAAAAGATATTCTAAATTCTTCCCAATTCTTTTTTGATTCTCTCTGGTAAGTCTCTTATATAAGAGATTTGGAACTAAGAAAGAACAGGTAATCTTCGACTTATCGAAATGCGAAGACAATACGCCATTTTTAATTTTGCTATTTCCCATAACTCTTACGGTTCTCAGGAAATGAATCTCAGGTGGATTTTAGTAAAAAAGTTGGATTTTTTTATAAATTTTTTACAGAAACTGAAGTTCAGTGAATCTTATTTGAGGAGTTCCCGCAAGGCTCCCTCAATATTAGGGTATGAAAAAGAAAATCCAGATTTTTGAAGTCTTTCTGGAATTACTTTTTGACCTTTTAGAATTACATCAGCCCCTTCACCAAATAGTCCGTATAAGAGAGTTGCGGGAACTCTAAAAAAAGAGGGTCGACTTAAGCACTTTGCAAGAGTCTCCGAAAAAATACGATTACTCACTGGATTCGGAGCTACCAGATTGATTATCCCGGAAAGATTTGGATCTCGAATAATGTATAAGATAGAATTTATCAAATCCTCAAGATGAAT
The DNA here is from genome assembly GCF_001729245.1 of Leptospira tipperaryensis. NCBI lineage: Bacteria > Pseudomonadati > Spirochaetota > Leptospiria > Leptospirales > Leptospiraceae > Leptospira > Leptospira tipperaryensis. Next base: position 3,516,722 of record NZ_CP015217.1, read on the forward strand.
CCAACTTAATATTTGCTCACCAGATCCAATCATTCCCCCAAGTCCAAGCTTAAAAGAGGGAAGCATGCTCTTTAAAGCCCCATCTTCAGGACTCAAAGCTATCCCCGTTCTCATCTTCACTAGACGAATACCGAGCTTCGCGATTTCTTCAGAGGCCTCTTCCCATTCCTTGCAAAGACTAGCTAAATAATCCACTCCAACTGGGGAAGACTCGGAAAAGACTGGCGAACCGTTTTCATACGAACCGTAGCAACCAATGGCAGATCCTTGTAAGAAAAATTTTAAGGGAGTTCCCGCAATTTTCGAAACCGATTGAACTAAGTCTTCTGTATAGTTCACTCGAGAACGACGAATCTCATCTTTTACTTTTTGATTCCATCTTACGCCAGCAATCGGTGCTCCAGCTAGATTAATGATCCCATCCAACGCCTCTAAGTCTTTTACTTTTGGAGAACTGGTAGTTATAATTTCCAAATTAGGCTTCCCGCGGAAGAAAGTTGGAATATTCAAAGAACGAGTGAAGATTCTTACGTGAAATCCATTCTCTAATAAACGAAACGCAAGGTGTCTACCGATTAGGCCAGTTCCGCCCGAAATCCCAACTTTCATATCTTTTTCCTTTGATACATATTCTAAATGTATTTTAAGTTTAATGAATCCTGATTGCCTAGCGAGGGAGTTCCCGCAACTTTGATTCTGTGGCTCATAAAAAAGGTATTTTAATCATTTTAACTTTAATCTTTCCTCTCTCAATTATAACGGGAAACATCTTCCTTTTTAATTCGACAAACAATAAAATCGCAACTTTTACTGTTAAACCGCCATTCTTAGCTTTTGACTTTACAAATTCTTATCTCACAAAAAGCGATTCGAGAATTACTAATCTCTTAGACAGAAACGCTGCAACGACTTGGACGAAAGTTCGAAATTCGATTCGGAAAGAAGATTTTCAGTTAGAGTTACGACAAACTCACCATTTAAGCCAAGGAAAACCGAGAATTACAAATTGGAAGTATCTCGAGGTAAGATCGTGCCCTGAAACAAATGGAAATCTAAAAATAGGTTTGGTTCTCAGGGAATCGATTGATATGGATAAAGAATTAAGAATGCCGAAGGACGAAATCAAAGGAGAACGAATTTTGAAATTTTCAGAATCAAAACAATTCAAAATTCCCCTCGAAATATACTACAAGCCTTTAGAAAGCGCGGAGTTCCCGCAAAAAATGTTCATCTGGACAATCTTCGGGACCTGGATCGAGGATAAAAACAAGCATTCGAAAGGGGGAAAATTCTGTTTAGAGGATGTCTGGCTGAGCGAGGAATAATCTACCTCGAAAAACGAGAGAGTTCCCGCAAAATTCCCAAAAGACTGGGGAGAACGACGGGGATCGAACCCGCGACAGCCAGTACCACAAACTGGAGCTCTACCAACTGAGCTACGTTCTCCATCTCTTGTTTGTCCTTTGGTGACCCGAGAGGGATTCGAACCCCCGACCCACTGCTTAGAAGGCAGTTGCTCTATCCAACTGAGCTACCGAGTCTTGGGAGGATTGGAAAATCGGGATGATAGGATTTGAACCTACGACCCTCTGCTCCCAAGGCAGATGCGCTACCCCTGCGCTACATCCCGTTTCCGACTCCATGTTTTTAAAAACACCCGCAGTGTCAAGAAGACTCTTCAACTTTTTCAATATGTCTCAAGATCTCAGGATGTGTCGGAGCTTTCCGAAGAGCCTTCTGAAGAGCCTTGATAGCTTCTTCTTTTTTACCCGCTTTCAAGAGAAGAATTCCGAACGAATCCAAATACGCAGGATTTTCAGGTTCCTCTTTGAGGATAGACTTCAAACAATCCGCAGCCAATTTCCATTCTTCCGGACTTGCCTCTCTGTTATTCAAGAGAAGATAACCGAGAGAATTTAGAGAATTCTTATACTCCGGACGAAGTCTCAAAATTCTCTTATGAGTTTCGATGGCTTCTCCGATTTTACCGGACTTTTCCAAAGCAAAGGCTTTCATTGAAAGAATCCGAATATCGTCGACTTGAAGTTTGAGTCTCTCATCGCATTTATCTAGAGCCTTCTTAAAATCTTTGCTCTGAATCAAGGAATAGATCATCATCAAGATGGAATTTTCTCTTTCTCCGAATCTCGGAAATTTTTCCAAGAGCTCTTCCAAAATTGAAATGCATTTCTTAAAGTTATCGGTTCTTGCACAACAAATTGCAAAATTGTAATATAGTTCCGGATCGTCGTTTCCGGAAGAAATCTCCCGATCAATCAGCGTTAGAGCGAAGAGGAAATTCTCTTTATTGATTTCCTGGAGAATTCTTTTCTTCCCGGAGGCGGCTTTTTTTTTGTTCTCTTTCTCAGACATTCTTACTCACGGATTCAGAGAGTTCTTTTAAAAGAGAAGAATCCGTTTGATCCAGAGATAAAGGAGTCAGGGAAATCATTCCAGAGAAGAATGCGGAGAAGTCGGTTCCTTCCTCTTCGGAGTGCCCCAACTCGGAACCTCCTAAATAGAAGTCCGCGATTCCACCGATAATATTTTTTTTGGAATAAGTATCTTCGTAGGTTCTTCTTCCCAGCTTTGTGATCCGAAGATTCTCCAGAGAAGAAACGAAGTCGGGAGGAATATTGATATTGTAAACCGTTCCCGTTTTCAGAACGGTAGAATAACTATTTATGAATTCTAAAACAAATTCAGCTTCTTGAATATAATCGTAATCAAGATTTATATTTCCCGAACTGATAGCAAGGGAAAGACGATTGTGAATCGCGCCGTGTCTCGCGGCTCCGACCGTCCCGGAATAATGAACGTCGTGCCCCATGTTTACGCCGCGATTGATTCCGGATAAAACGAGATCGATTTTTGGAAAGATTTCTCCGTGCAAACCGATGTTCACACAATCGGCAGGATAACCGTCCACGATATAATGATTATCGTTGATCTTCTCGACTCTCATCGAATCGTAAATCGACAAGGCCATCGAAGTGGCGGATCTTTCACGAAGAGGAGCGATTAAGAATGTATTGTGTTCTTTTTGAAGAACCTTTTCGAGAGCCTTAATTCCCGACGACGCGATCCCGTCGTCATTCGTAATCAGTATATTCATAAAATCAAATGTAGAATGGATCCGGAAATATAAAAGTAAAACACAAAAGGAAAAATTCCCGAAATCAAAATCGAAGTCAGGGAAAAACGAAACGCATCGGAAGTTTTCAGATCATAGATAAACTGAATTCCTCTGGAAACGATTACTACGTAGTATGCGATCAAAAAAAGAAGAATCAAGAAGTAACCGATTCCTCCGGTCAAACCCGTTTCACGAAGAAGAATCGCCAAAGGAGTAAAGAATACGAAGATCGCCATTCCAAAACGACAGAGATTATGAGAAAAACGAACGTTACCCGTCCTTTCTTTTTTCTGAGCATGAAAATCAATCACCGCTCCGAGAATCAGAGGGAGCGTAGAGATCATGGAAAGATTTGCCAAAAATGCAAAAGCAATCATTCCCATAGAACCGCTCGTATAAGGCGGAGAAAGATACGTCGCGCCCACGGAAATACTAAGAGCGCTCGGAATCAAAATAATCCAGGAAAAGAAATTCAAATTCTTTTCCGAAAGATTGGAAAGAGCAGCTTCCAAACGAATCGGTTCGTAGAGAACCGCTTCCAAAACTTCAATGATAGAATTGAGTAGTTCTTTCAAGGATTCTTACCTTAGCGCTTGAGGAAGAATGATCAGAACAGGAGAATTCTTAAATTCTTTAAAGAAAATTCTCTCACTCGAAAAAGAATTCATCTTCGCGCCTAACATCATAAAAAGTCTGTCAAACGGAGACTCTTCTTCTTCATAAAGAGGAATCTCTCCGTCGTATTGACAAAGCCTTGATAATTCCTCTAAAGCTTCTTTTCTTCCACCGATCTCATCGACGAGTTTATTTCGAAACGCGTCTTGTCCGGAATAGATTCTTCCTTCCGCCAAAGTCTGAACCGACTTAACGGTTTGGTTTCTTCCTTTCGCTACGTCTTGTATGAATTCGTTATAAGTGTCGGAAAGCATCTTCTGAATCATCTCGTCTTCTTCCGGAGTTGAATCTCGAAAGAGCGACAACGAATCTTTATATTTTCCTTCTTTGTAAACTCTCATCTTCACGCCGTAACGGTCGAGAAGGCCCTTGACGTTAGGAGCCATCGCGATGACTCCGATTGAGCCGGTAATCGTTCCCGATAAAGCAAAGATTTTATCCGCGGAAGAAGCGATGTAATATCCTCCGGAAGCGGCCATATCCTTCATGGAAACCACGATCTTACGAGTTTTTCGAAGTCTCATGAGTTCATTGTAAATTTCCTGAGAAGCTCCTACGGTTCCTCCGGGAGAATTGATTTCGATTAAGATTCCCTTAATATTCGGATTTTGTTCTATATCCCTGAGCTTTTGAAGAATACTCTCCGCACCCGTGGATTCAAAAGTTGAATGTCCTGAATGAATCTCTCCCTCAATCTTTATGAGCGCCGCACCGATCGGGGCCGTGCTGAAAAACGTTCCCCCGGAAGTTTTGGAGTATTTCGAAGTGGTCGTTGAGAGGGAAATGTTTACGAGTCCGATCAGGACGGACAAAATTGTAAGAACAAATGTAATGGCTAAAGCAAGACGGTTTCTTTCCACACTTGAGATCAGATTCTCCCCTTTCGAGAGTGTCAAATGAAATAAGAATCGCGGATGCCTCGGGATTTTCCCGTGAAAGAGGGGAAATTCTGGGGAGTTCCCGCAAATCCTAGAACGAAGAGGAAGCAACGCTCGTTCCACAGAAGATCGCTCTCCTGCGTCGGCTCCTCTCCGTTACAATATGTGACATAATCCTATAACCGGCTTCGACAGAAACCGCCCTTTCGAAGACCACCCGAGCTTTTCTGCAGAGTTCCCGCAATTTAAAGTTTGACGACAAAACGAACATTTCAGAGAACTGACCAGTCAGTCAGAATATATGAAATCAATTATCGAATCCTTTATCAAAAATCGCCTCTTTATGTATCTTGGAATGGTTTTCATTGTCCTCTCGGGACTTGTTTCCCTTTTAGGCCTTCGCCGAGACGCATTTCCAAACGTAGATATGAAGCAGATGGTCATCTCTACGAAATTTCCGGGAGCGTCCCCCGCCGACGTAGAACTCCGAGTCACCTATCCGATCGAACAACGTCTCAAGGAAATCGACGGGATCGATGAGATCCGTTCTTTTTCCAGAAACTCCGTCTCCGATATCGACGTAAGGGTAAGTCTGGAAGAAAAAGATCCGGAGAAAGTTCTCAACGAGATCCGCCGCGCCGTGGACAACGCTATGTCGGAGTTCCCGCCTCAAGTAACGGAAAAACCGAAGATGACCGAAAGAAAATCGGGTTCTTTTCCAATCATTGAGTTTTCGATTTCCGGCGGAAAAGACGAAATCGAACTCCATACGACTGCGGAATTCATAGAACTCGAACTGGAAAAAATTCCAGGAGTCGCAAGAGTAGACGTCTTTGGAAAAAGAGATCGAGAATGGCAAATTTTAGTAAATGCAAATAAACTAAAACAGTATTCATTAGATTTATCTGATATAGTCAATACGATCCGAAACAGAAACATCAATCTTCCGGCGGGATCCGTAGATTCCGAAAATTCATTCGATCTTAGAATCGATGGAGAATTCAAGGACCCTTCCGAAATCGGAAAAATCCCCACAAGAACAAATGAAATCTTTTCTACCGTAAAACTGGGAGATCTCGCGAGAGTCGAAGACACATTCGAATATCCTCGATTCTTAGCGATCGCAAACGGAAGACAAGGACTTGTACTTTCCGTAATCAAAAAGGAAAGAGCCGATGCGATCGAAGTTGCGGAAACAGTTCACAAAAGATTGAATGCTCTCTCCAGTTCTTATCCTTCGGGAATGAAAACATTCGTATTAAACGACGAGGCTAAAAGAACTAAAAACCGTCTCAGCGTCGTTTCATCGAACGCGTTGATAGGATTTATCATCGTCTTCGGAATTCTTTTCTTATTCTTAGATTTTAGAACGGCGACTCTTACTTCGCTCTCGCTCCCTCTCTCGATGCTTATGACCTTCGCGGTCCTTCCTTTTTTTGACGTTTCGTTTAACATGATCTCTATGATGGGTTTGATTATCTCTCTCGGAATGCTCGTGGACAACTCCATAGTCATCTCCGAAAATATTTATACCTACTTGGATCAGAAGAATGATTCTCATACGGCGTCTCTTCGCGGAACCGTCGAGATGATCGTTCCTATCTTCGGATCTTATCTCACAACGGTGACTGCGTTTCTTCCTATGCTTTTTATGACGGGAATCATGGGAAAATTCATCTGGGAAATTCCTCTTGTCGTGATCGTCGCACTGACCGCGAGTTTGATCGAATCTTTTCTATTCTTACCCGCGAGGATCGCTGCGTTTGCTAAAACTCCCGAACAATTAAAAGTCAAAAGCAAATTTAGACAGAAGATGGATTCCTTATTTGTTTCGCTGGAAACTTCTTTTTCCAATCTCGTTTCGTTTAACATCAAACACAAGAAAGCGTCGTTTGCAGTAATCATTCTTCTTGTATTCGGATCCTGCGGAGCGATGTCTCAGATGGATTTCATTCTTTTCCCAAAAGAAGATATCGAGATCATCATGATCAAAGCAGAGTTTCCTCCGACTTCCAGAATCTTTCAAACCCGTGAAAAGATGAAGTATATGGAAGGAATCGTTCAAAAAATTCCAAAAGGCGAATTGGTGAGTTATTCCACAAAAATCGGAGTTCAACAAACGGATCCGGACGATCCTCTTTCTCGATTTGGCGAGAATTTAGCGGTGATTCTGATTTATCTTACTCCGGAAGCAAAACGAGAACGAAAGGCCTCCGAAATTCTTCGCTCCATCGAACCGGAGCTTCGTAAAACTCCTGGAATCAGCGATCTCTTTTTAGAAGAATTCGGAAACGCTCCTCCGATCGGAGCGCCGATCACGATCTCCATTCAAGGAAGAGATTACGAAACTCTAAAGAAGATTTCCAACGAACTTCAGGCATTCTTAAAATCCATTCCGGGAGTTTTTTCGGTTCGAGACGATTATCGATTCGGCCGTAAACAAATGTACATTCAATTGGACGAAGGTCTTGAAAGTTTCACCGGAGTTTCCACTCTTTCCGCCGCGAACGCGCTTCGCGCAGCTTACGACGGAGAACGCGCCGGTTCGATTCGAAAAGGAAGAACAAAAATTTATATTCGAGTCGTCTACGATCGAGACTTCCGTAAAAATCCCAACGAAATCAAATCGATTCCGCTCCGTAACAAGGCCGGAAATATCACGTATCTCGCAAAAATTTCTCGTATGGATTTGATTGAATCTCCCGAACTTCTCGCACACAAGGATTTCGAAAGAGCGATCACGATCAACGGAGATGTAAAGTTAGACGAAATTACGGCTCACGACGCGAATCAAAAAGTCGCGAACGAATTCAAACCTCTGATCGAAAAACAATATCCGGGTATTTCCATCTCTTTCGGCGGAGAAGAAAAAGATACGCAGAGATCGATGGCTTCTCTTGGAAAAGCGGGAATCATCGCGATCTTCGGTATCTTCGGAATTCTCGCTCTTACGATCCGAAGTTTTTGGAAACCGATTCTGATCTTAAGCACGATTCCTCTGGGGATCATCGGAATCGTAATCGGATTTCCTCTTTCCGGAAAATCGATCAGCTTCTTAGCGATGATCGGAATCATCGGCTTAGCGGGAGTTCTTGTAAACGCGTCGATCGTCTTAGTTGATTGTATCGATTCGATCAAAAAGGGATCCAAAGCGAGTATGGATGAAATCCTGATCGAAGCGAGTCAAAGAAGATTCAGGCCGATTCTTCTTACAACCCTCACGACGGTCGCGGGTCTTCTCCCAACGGCTTACAGCCTTGGAGGTTCCGATCCGGTTCTGATTCCTATGACTTTGGCCTTGGGCTGGGGATTGGGCTTTGGAACGTTAGGAAGTCTTCTCTACGTTCCCGTTACACTTTCGGTCTTTCACGAACTCGGTTCCAAGTTCTCAAACAAAAACGGAAAGAAGAAGTAAAACTTGAAACTTCATTCCCAAGAAGAATCGAAAATCCTCCCGAGAAAAAAAACGTTTCTCGGGTTTTCTTCTTCTATCTCTTCCAAAAAAGAATCTAAAAAATCCTTTGAAACAAAGGAGAAACTTTTAGAAGCGACTCTTTTTGTTTTTGGAAGCAAGGGGTTTCACGAAGCAAGAGTGGAAGACATCACCGCTCAGGCGGGTTTTGCAAAAGGAACTTTTTACGAACACTTTGACAGCAAAGACGATCTCATTTATATTCTTATCGATTACGCAGCACGAAAGGATTTGGAGATTACACAGTCTCTTTTTCAACGTTGTCAGAGTTCTATCGCGATTCGAGATCAATATCTAAAACCCATTCTTCTGGATATACAATCAAAGAAAGAACTCAATCGAGTCTGTTATCAATTCCTAACAAACGAAATTCTTACAAAAGAAAAACTTCAAAAGAAAACCGATTACTACAACCGTCTCTATCAAAGATATCACAGAAGAAGTATCAAACTCGCTCAAAAATTAAATTTTCTAAATCCCAATTTTGATACGGAAGAAATCTATGTGATGTTTCGATACCTGATCGACGGTTTTACCATCAATCAGGCTTATTCTTTTTTCTGCTCGAAAAGCGGAGACGTAGAGATCAACTCGATTCTAAAACTTTTCGATCAATCACTTTTCGTAAAGGATCCGAAGTCCGATCAATAATCCTGTCTGTAGATCGCACCGCCGGAAACGTTTTCAGGAGAAGTTGTTCCGGTCCAGAAGTTCGCTTGGAACTGAAGATATACGGTTCTCGCGTCCCGATTATCGGCCGTGTTGAAGAAATAATTTTTTGCCAAATTACTGTGCATTTGTTGATAGAAGAGCTGAACCTTAAAGAGGTGATAGTCTCCTAACAAGTTGATTCCCGCCCAGTAGATATAATACGCTTCACCCGGTTCGAACATGTGATTCTGATTCCAATCACCTTTCATAAATTCCACTTTGATCACGGGCATTATGTATTTGGAATCCCAGAGATGAAAATTATATCCTATCGTCCCGTGATATCCCATAACTTGATTGGCGGCGGAACCGGAAAATTTACTCCAGGCCCCGTTTAAATAAAGTCCCTTCCAAGTAAAAGTCATATCATAGGTGTGACCTACGATTCCTAAATTCGGTCTTCCCGGAGTTGTGATCGAAGAGTCCGCGAGATAATCGGAACGAAGACCGGTAGGATCAATCCCGTATGTAGGAGTGGTTTGTTGAAGAATGAGTTTTGTCGGAGTTTGATCCTTATACAAATATTCCACAGGAACCGGTTGAGAAGTTTTTACCTGAGTCGTTTGTGCTACGGCGCCGCCGATAGAAAGTTTTGCATCGTCTTGGAAAATTTCATCCCCTTCCACCCAACCGATATCCTTTTCTTTTTTGATAAGACCGCCGAAGACGTTGTATTGAACTCTTCCGTAAAAAATTGGTGCAAGAAGCTGCGGTAGGTTTTGGCGTGCCGCGGTATTGTCTTGTCTTCTACCATAACCGTAGTCTCCGCCGCCGCCGTGACCGTTACCGATAAATCCGTGAAGAGATAAGTATCTCGTATATTTTTTATCGATCGCTTCCAAAGGATGAATCGCAAACATCGCTCCTATATCGAACTGAGGAAGAACGTTAGTCACGATTGATCTTTCCAAGGAGACAAAGTTGGCCGAACTCTGAATGTATTCTCTATTAAATGGAACGTTGATTTGTCCGAAAGTTAGACGAGAACTCAAGATCGGAATGTTGATCCAGAGGACGGCTTCGTGAATGATACCTCGGGAATCGTTCAAAGTTACGTCCTGAACGTCGCCGGTGGTTTTATCCTTTGTCACTTTCAAAAACTGACTGTTGAAAGCGTTTTCCAAACGGAGTTGCGTTGCAAAACCCCACCACTTCGCACCTTGATAAAAGAAACCGAGACGTAATCTTCGAAAGTTCGCATCCACGGTGTTAAAGTCTTCGTTCCCTGAGAATGCGGATTGTCTGTCGCCGCTCACACCGCGAAACTGAGTTCTTGCCGCGATCACCAACTTTTCTTCGTTAATATTTTCAGGTCTGTGTCTGAAATGATTCGGGAGCTGCATCTCTTTGCGCTCCGGAAAATTATTCTTATCCGCAGTATCAATCTTGGTTCGATTTGGACCGGGCTTGGTATAAATCAAACCGGTATCGTTGTCTTCGTAAAATTCCTTTTTCGATTTTTCTTGGGGTTTGGAAGAATCAGCGACGGTTGCCACGGCCGTAGTCGCAGGCTTTTCCGGAGGTTTCGCAGTTTCAGCAGGAGCCGAATTCTTCTCTTGAGCCAATAAGGAAGTCTGAGTAAGGGCCAACGTCCCAAAAATCTGAAATCCGATTTGTAATAATATAAGTCTTCTTTTACGATTCTTTTCTTTCATTTTCATTGTAAGATACCGAAATGTAACTCATCCGTTCTCCGTTCGTATTCTTTCTAACTATGGCCCAATTTATATTTCATTTACATTACAATCAGATGAGGGAAATGTTTCATTTTGATTACAAAGTCGGAGGTTGCGAGAAAATGTATTCCAACCGTAAAATAGAAAGAATAAGGCGAACCCTTGCATTTACTAAGGTCACTTAGGCTCATCTGTAATCCGGCAAAAAACCAAGTCTAAAGAACATGGCGAACCTATCGAAAAAAAGAAGTGAGAATCTGGAAGGAAATTTCTACGTGGATTCTTCCTGTATCGATTGCGAGACTTGCAGAATCATCGCGCCTTCCACGTTCTCCGAAAGAAACGGAGGTTCATTTGTCTGGAAACAACCGGAGACGGACACGGAAAAAATCTCAGCTCTCCGTGCACTTCTCGCCTGTCCCACAACCTCCATAGGAACGGAAGACAGGATGGACCTCAAAGAAGCCAAGGAAAGTTTCCCGAGCAAGATTGAAGGGAACGTCTATTACTGCGGTTATCATTCTAAGGATTCCTTCGGAGCCTTTTCCTATCTGATCCAAAGAGAGGAAGGAAATATATTGATCGATTCTCCCCGATTTGTTCCTTCCCTTGCGGAGAAAATCGAAAAACTCGGAGGAATTCGGTACCACTTTCTAACTCACCAAGACGACGTAGCCGATCACGAAAAATTCAGAGAGGCCTTTGGATGTGAAAGAATCATTCATGAAGGTGATCTTCGCGCGGTTCCATCGGCCGAGATCGTGCTTAAAGGAAACGAAATATTCGAACTCGCCGAGGACCTAAAAATCATTCCGACTCCGGGACATACAAAAGGTCACGCCGTCTTATTGTATCGAGAAGAATTTCTTTTTACCGGAGATCATCTCGCTTACGATCCGGAGAAGAATCGATTGATCGCATTTCGAAACGTCTGTTGGTATTCCTGGCCCGAACAAAAAAAGTCCATGGAAAGGCTGAAAAACTTTTCCTTTGAACGAATCCTTCCGGGTCACGGATATCCCTTGCACAAGGACTTAAAACAAATGCAAAGTATGTTAGCGGATTGTATCGAATGGATGGGGAAACGTTAAGTGATCTTGGATTGTTTTTCGAGAATGGAATAGATTTCCGTTTCTTCTTTTTTTACGATTTTTCTGAGGGAAACGATAAGCATTCTCGTTTCTTTACGAAATTCCGATTCTCGCTCGAGAATCGAAGAAGGAAGAGACCATCTGCTATTGTATTCTTTGAACGCGATCTTTAAGTTCGTTGCTCTTTTGAGAAATTCGTTTTGCAAAGAGCTTTCGTCGTTTGGAATCAAATCCCTCACGATCGGAAAAACAAGATTCTCTTCCATGTTTATATGAAGAATCAATCTCGCAGATAAACCTGCAAGCTCGTGCGAAAGGTTTTCTATATTCTCGGAAATTTCATGGCCCAATCTACTTTCAATTTCGCTCAATCGACTGAGAATTTCGGCGTGCTGATTTTTATAGAATTCGATGTCCAATCTTTGCTCCATCCTTGTATCAAAGAAATATTCGAATCAAAACCTAAGGATTGACCTTGGGAATTTTCGAGATCCATTCCGGATCGGAATCAACATAAGAATTTTTCAATTTGACGTGAAAGAATCGGCTTCAGATCGAATGTTCAGAAAGCGGGATTTTCGACGGATTACAGAGCTAATCGTAAGCGTCGTCTCAAGGAAAGATTTTTTTTAATAAGGATAAAAATAATTTAAACTCAGAATCCAAAAATTAAATTCGATTTGGCAGCCATTCCTGAAAAGGAGGATTTTCTAAAAATGTAAACTTATAATAACAAATATTTTGATTTATAGTACGTATTTCATTATAGCATTTTAACGATAAAATGCTAAGCATGGGCTCACAAATAGAGAATATCTCTCCGTCTTTACAAAAGTCATTATTATATTTTTCGGATCAATCGATCGAGGGCATTGTTGTTTTGAATAGAGACTGGAAAATGATCTATTCCAATTCTAAATTTCAAAAACATTGGTCGTCTCCTCAATTTCGAATTCTTTACGAAAAGTTAATTCCCATTCTTCGTACCAAAACGTCCTGGGAAAAAGAATTTGGTTTGACCTCGATCTTACAAGAGAACGAAATCGAATTTCCTTCCTTTTTAAACGAAGCCAATCTAAAACTTCAACTGACAATTCACGATTTGGATCATTCTTACATGATTCGTTTTAGACCGGAAAATTCGATTCCTCCAAAAAAAGAATTCGATTTGAGTTATTTCGATAAGATCACCAATCTTCCGAATAAAAAATACTTTCTAAAACACTTCCCAGAACTCGTTACACAAAACTTTCGGAACACCGACGGACATTTTGTATTTTTCATTTCCTTCTCGAACCCCGACGCAGTGTCCTCTCAAGAAGAGAATTCTTACTTTGATTTGATTTCAGTGAAAGTTGCGGAGAGGCTCAAAAAATATCTCAACCCGAACGATTCGATTTTTAAGATCGAAGGTGATAGTTTTTTAATTTCTTCCACACAAATCGATTCGGAATCCAAAGCCGAGTGGTTCTGCGATTGTATCATTCTTCTGTTTAATTTTCCTTTTTCTTATGAAGAAAGAGAGTTTCACCTCAACGTAAACATCGGTTACGCGCGTTTTGAACCTGATTCGGGAACCGATATGAATGCGATTCGTATTCTGAAAGAATCTTTGCATCGTTCTTTTCTGAACGGTCCGAATTCTTATTTTTATTATGATCAGAATGCGATCCTCGCAACTTCGGAAAAAGCGAAGATAGAGATCGATCTTCGAAAAGTGTTAAATCGAAACGAGCTGGAGATTCACTTTCAACCGATCGTGAATATGAGAGAAAATCGAATCTTTTCCATGGAAACCCTTGTACGTTGGAATCATCCGAAAAAGGGAAAACTTCTTCCCGGAAGTTTTATCACGATCGCGGAAAATTCCAGCTTTATCAAAACGATCGGAGAATGGATGATCTGGGAGACGTTTCGATACTACGAAAATTCAATATTAGAATCCAAGAATATTTCCTTGTCGCTTAATATTTCACCGAAACAACTCGGCGATAAAAACATAGTTTCGCTTCTGAAAGAGGCGAGCAGCTATTATAAAATTCAGCCCGATCGTATTATCCTCGAAATTATCGAAAACTCTTTTGATTCTTGCGAGGCTCAGATCGGAAAAGTCGTAAGCACTTTGAGGGATTACGGTTTTAAATTTGCTCTCGATGATTTCGGTAAGGGTTATTCTTCCTTAGGGAGATTGATTCATCTCCCGATCGATTATATCAAACTCGATAAGATTTTTCTTTTTAATTATTTTCAGACTTCCACAAGGACGATCATTACTTCTCTGGTGAACTTGATTCAGGCGATGGGAAAAGCGATCATCGTGGAAGGGGTGGAGAATGAAATGCAACACAATCTTTTGCAGGAACTCAATTGTGATTTCGGTCAGGGCTATTTTTATTCGTATCCATTAGAAATCCAACAAGCGGAAGAATTGGTTTTGAATGAAAGAATCTTTTCGATTCCGGATTAGAACGCGCGTTGGAAAAGCCGAGGTGTTTGGTCCGACAAAATTGTTTTTTTGTAAATAATTCTTGAAGCGGACTTTAAGTCCGTTTTCGTATATTCTTTCCGGAGAGTTTTGTTTCGGAGATGAATTTGTGCGGGAACTCTCGCTTTTTTCAAAGAAAGATCGGCCAAGACTCGAAGATTCTTCCGTGTCTCGCAAGCTCTTCCTACAAAAAGCCTACGAGAACTCCGAAAATCTCAGTAATGAATCACCGATTTCAGTTTTTCAGGACTTCCGGAAAAACTTCCCTGCTTGGAAAAACTCTGAGAAGAATTTACAAGATCCAAATAACCGTCTCTGAAAGAAGAAAGATCTCTCTGCGCGTTCGGAGCTTTTTTTCCGGACGCATCCGAAAGAGCGGCTAACGCGAAAATCTCAAAAGCCAGGTCGGAAATATAAATTCGATTGAGATCCAATTCTTCCGCGCCGGATTTTTCCAAAATTCCTTTTAGGAGAGCGGACTTGGTTCGAATCGTTTCCGAAGCCTCCGTAGTGGAATCGGTCAATTCCTCCACGTATTTAAAGAACGAGTTTGTTACTTTTTCTCTCTTAAATCCTCGTAAGACGTGTTCGCTTAACAATAAATGGGTCCCTTCCCAAGTTTCGTTAATTATAGAATCGTTATGAAGCCTTGGAAGCGCCGAAAAATCTCCCACGATTCCGTTTCCTCCCAAGACCAAAATCGAATTGTATGTGATCTCGGTGGAAGTTGAAGAACATTTGTATTTCAAGAGAGGCGCCAAAACTTCTCCGGCTAATTTCAAATTCTCGGGTGTATGGTAGTGCCTAAAAACGGAAGTCAACATGGCGGTATGTTTGAGTCTTTGATCGCTGAGTTGTTTTAATAAGGATGGAAATTCTAAAATTTTACTTCCGTAAGCAGATCGAAACTTTGCGTATTCGTAGGCTTCCATCCAGGCCCTTCTCGAAATTCCGGAAGCCGCGAGAGAAACGTGAAGTCTTGAAATTCCAATCACATACTTGATCAGATTCGCAATCCCGTGAGCGGGTCTTCCTAACGCTTCCGCTTCGACCCCGTCGTAGATGATTTCAACGGTGAGTTTTCCTCTGGATCCGATGATATCTTTTTTACGAAGAATATGATGTCCGTTTAACGTTCCGTCGTCTTTGATTCTTGGAACTAAAAAAAGGCCGATTGTGTTTGTATCTTCTACTCTCGCAGTCGTAACCCAAAGATCTCCCGGATTGGAGCAGAACCATTTTTCTCCGGTAAGAATCCACTTTCCATTCTCTTGTTTTCTCGCGATCGTACGGTTTGCGCTTACGTTGGAACCGCCCACTCTTTCGGTCACATACTGTCCCGCCATAAAATGAGAATCACTTCCTTCTCCGGCGACCAAGGGTAAATATTTTTCCTTTTGTTCGGGAGTTCCGATTGATTCCAAAACCTTGATCATCCCTTCGGTCATTGCCAGAGGACAGGTCACGCCGCCTTCTCCGTTTTGATTTGCGAGATAGGCAAGCGCGTAACGATGGAGATCGGTGAAAGGATGTTTCCAAGAAGGATGATAGTTTAAATTTACGATTCCGTAATCATAGGAAATTTTTCTGGATTGTTTTTGTTCGTTGGAATAAACGATTTGATCGATACGATTTCCCGTTCGATCATATTTGACGACTTCTCCGTATT
Source organism: Leptospira tipperaryensis (assembly GCF_001729245.1). Taxonomy (NCBI): domain Bacteria; kingdom Pseudomonadati; phylum Spirochaetota; class Leptospiria; order Leptospirales; family Leptospiraceae; genus Leptospira; species Leptospira tipperaryensis. Next base: position 3,532,515 of record NZ_CP015217.1, read on the forward strand.
TGCCTTCTTTATGAGACGCTTCCGTAAGCTCGTCTAAGATTCCTCCCACAAGGTCTCCATAACCGAGGAGATGATCCAGCATCGCTTTCTTATGAGTTGCGTCATAACCTTGGGAATATTTTTCGACCAATGTCTGCAAGACTCTGTCTTCTTCGTAAAAATTCTTTCCTCGATTTCCTTTATAGTTGGAAATATCAAAAGGGGCAAGCCCCGGATTTATGGATGGATTATTCAAAGTATTTCTCTCCTCGTTCACTGAACTTTTCTAACTAAAAAATTGGCGATTTATTCTTTTTTAAAATATAGATTTTAGGAAAGTATAACGCCGCCCTCGTTTCCAAGCGAGCGAAAAAAGAAGCTAGTCCGAGAAGAGCTAACGTGCTCAGATTTTAGAATTCTATAAGTCGAAAAAATTTCTGAATAAACAAAACCGATTTCAGATCGAAATTTCATCCAAGATTTGTTCTGAAAGTTGTATGGTAAGAATTTTGTCTCTCAGCTTTGACAAGAGCTCCTGATCTTCCAGTTTTGTTCCGCTCGCCGTCTGGATATAAAAAGAATCATACGCATAATCCGCGCTAGTCGACACCCTCAAATATCTCACCTTCAAATTGAGATGAAGAATAATTTGGAGAATTCTATAAACCAAACCGACGACGTCGGGCATTCTTACTTCCATGATCGTTACATCCGGAAGATCGGAATTATAAAACATAACCGATCTGTTTACGATACTTTCAGGAGTCGGCTTTCTCGGATTCCAATCGGCTCTTTGAAAGGCGATACTTTCTCTTTTTAGATCTCCGGACGCGATCGCTTTCAGCTTAGCTTCGATACGATCCATTCTTTCCGGAGGAAGGTTTCCCCCGCCTGCGGAATCCGTTACTTGAATCGAGGTAATCCAATATTCTCCGAGAGTATAACTCTTCATTCCCAAAAGGCTAAGACCCTCGGAAGAAACCGCGCAGGAAAGATCCAAAAGAATTTCGGGTTGATTGACGGTAACGACATCGATCGTTACAAAAGCCGGGTCCTGTTCCGAGTCAAAAATCAAACCGCGAGCGGAATCCTGCGCAAGCGTTCCAATCGATTTAAAATTCCTTAATATTTTACGATTGGATACGGTGTTCAAATAGGAAGAAGGAGTTACCTCGTTCGCAAACTGGACGACTGATTTGGAAATTTCTTCTTCGAGACCTTCCTTTCCCATCAGATATTTTTCTAGGTTCTCGAGTTCCACGTCTCGATCCGGTCCGACCTCTCCGAAGTTTCCGTTGGAATCGCTGATAAGATAAGGAATCGTATTTTGATAAAGAGTATTTAAGATTGAGCTCTTCCAATTTGTAAGAACCCCCGAACCGACCGATTTGGTATCGATTACGGTAAGAATATAAAGTTTTCTTAATCTTTCTCTACTTCCCACAGTTCTTGCAAAATCAAAAACCAACTTCGGATCGCCGATGTCTCTCTTGGAACTTAGCTCGGACATAAGAGTGTGTTTTTCCACGAGAAAACGACAAAGATCCCGGTCCTCGTCGCTCAGACCCAATCGATCTCCGACGGAAGATACGAGTTCGGCGCCGTATTGAGAATGATCCCCTTCCTTTACTTTGCCCGCGTCGTGTAACAAAATTGCTAATGCGAGAAGCTCGATCTTGGAACATTCTTTGTAAGCCTTTTGCACTTCCGCGTCTTGAAACTCTCCCTTATCGAGAAGATCCAATTCGTGTAAGATCAAGAGAGTATGTTCGTCAACGGTAAACTCGTGATGATAACTAAAGAGCGGAAAATTTGTACAAGCTCCGAACTCGGGAAGAATCGCTCCCAGAACCCCGGACTCGTGCATGAGTTTCAAAACTCTTCCTCTCTGAGAAGGAGTTCTTAGAATTTTTAAGAATTCCTCGTTCACCTCTGGAGAATATTTGAAGTCGTCGTCCAGAAAATTGGAAGCAAAACGAAACTCGTTGAGAAGAGTTCCCGAAACTTGAAGATCTTTTTCCTGAATCATCCTAAAAGATAACATAACGTCTCGGTAGATCGTATGCGGGTTTGTAAACAAGGTTCCGATTACGGGAGGGAAAACCGTTTTACCGATTTTAAAAAAATGAAGATCCTCGTAAGGAAAACTTTCGCCTTCCGAGCTCTTTCTTTTTTCGATGATCGAATCCAAGTAAGTACGAATGATAAAATAAATATTCTTCTGATGTCCGTATAAAACGTACATAAACTTTTCCACCGAGGAAAGTTCAGTCTTTTTACCGAAGTTCAAGTATTCGGCTACTTCCTGTTGAAGATTGAGATCCAATCGATCCGTTTTTCTCGAAGTAATCACGTGCATCGCAATTCGAGTTCTCAAAAGGAAGTCGTATGCTTCCTGCAAAAGCTGAATCTCTCCTCTTTGAAAAACGGGAAGAATGGAAAGCCCGCCCAAAGAAGGAAGATTTCGAACCGATTTTTCCATCCAAAACATATATTGAATGTCCCGAAGACCGCAGAGATCGGTTTTAAGATTCGGTTCGCTTAACAAAATCGGACGTTCTTCTTTGAGAAAACGAGAGGAAAGAATTTCTTCCTTCGCCTGATTGTAATTTTTGGTTCGTTTTTCCGGAAGCTTTTCTAAAAAATCGGTTTTAAATTTTTCAAAGAGCGCGCGCGAACCCGCAAGAAAACGCGCGTCCAAAAAGGCATGATACGAGGACATGTCGTCGAGATATTGAAAACATTCTTTGATCGTTCTACAAGAATGTCCTACTTCCTTTCCGGAATCATAGAGATAAGTGTTGATCTTGGAGATAAGAGCGGCGAGTCTTTCTTCTTTGATTCCGTTGTGAAGATACAAAAGATCGATATCGGAATGAGGGGCCATTTCCATTCTTCCATAGCCGCCCATCGCCACCAGACAAATCTCATCGCCGGACTTAAATTCAACTCCCGAAGTTTCAAACTTGGAAAGTATAAACGAATCTACTATATGAGTAAGTTGACGGGAGACCAATCGTCCGCCGACGTTTTTACTTTTTTCCAAAAGTCTTTGAAAGCTGTAGGAGATATCTAACTGTAAAGGCATTTCAATTCCTAAAATAAATTCAACTTTCCAAAACTCGAGGACTGAGAACCTCGATTCCTCGAAAGATCAGTTTTAATTCTGTAAATCTTTTTTTGACTCCGAGAAATTTGGTCCGACAAAGGATTTCGCAAAAAAATTGCTTGTCTCCGAATGAAAGCCAGCTCCAGAAGAAAACCGAATTCTATACAACAAACGAGAATCCCGGAAAAATCCCGTCGGAGATACGACAACCCTTCCGTAAAAATCGCGCGCCCCACCCTGATCTTGGGTGGTGGGGAGCGGTGGCGGGAAAACTCGGGAAACTTTTCTCTATCAGAAAATCATAATTTTGCAAGTAAAAAGTCTCCCCTCTCCCTTTGTGGGAATTCCCACAAAACTTCCCAAAGGGTCGTTCTCATTCCTATGCTACTCTTCAACGCGTGGCAAGGATACTCGGAAATTAAGAACGGTGACGAATGATCTCTTCCTTTTTATTTTAACTTATCTCCGGGTTTTGCGTCCTTGTGAGGAATAAACAAACTCAACGATTCTCCTTCGCCGGAAGCGAGCAACATCGCTTCCGAAATTCCGAATTTCATCTTTCTCGGTTTTAGGTTCGCGACTACCACAACCTTTAGACCTTTCAGATCTTCCGGTTGATAAGCGACTTTGATTCCCGCGAACACGTTTTTGATTCCGAGTTCTCCGAGATCCACTTTGACGTTGACGAGTTTGTCCGCGCCTTCGACCGGACCGGCCTCTACGATTTGTCCCACTCTCAGTTCCACTTTTGCGAGATCGTCGATGGAGATTTCTAATCTTTCCTCGGTCGGAGTCGCGTTTGCGGTTTTTACCGCTTCTTCTTTTTTAGAATGTTCTGATACGGATTGTTTGTTTTCTTCTAACATTGCGCTGATTGCCTTTTCATCCACACGTTTTGTGATCATCTCGTACGGATTTACTTTCGTATTTTCTAATGCTTTAAAATTTGTTAAGTCTTTGAACTTCGGAGTTTCTTTCAATCCGAGCAAAGAGTAGATTTTTTCGGAAACCTTCGGAACCACCGGATACAAATAAACGGCGAGAATTCGGCTCGCGTTCAAAACTGTAGTTACGACTTCTCGGGTCTTTTCCGGATTCTCCTTGATCAGTTTCCAAGGAGCGTTGTCGTTTACATAACGGTTGACCGTATCTCCCAGACGAGTGATTTCTCTCATCACTCTCGCGTAGTTTTTCTGTTCGTATGCGTTTTTTATAATATCTTGAACGGATTGTTCCACGGTTCCGACTTTGATCGGTTGATCGAGCAATTCGTTTAACAATTCTTTTCCGTCTTCCGGAAGGGTTCCTAACGTTCGATCCAACTGATCCAAGATGCTCGTGGAAATTCTGGAAACAAGATTGACCAAATTTCCGACAAGATCGGAATTCACTCGGGCTGCGTAGTCGTCAAAGGAAAGATCCAGGTCGTCCATCCCGGGACTCAATTTTCCCGCGAGATAAAATCTTAGGTGTTCCGGATCCAGATACTTTGAATAAGTACTCGCGTTGATAAAAGTTCCGCGGGACTTGGACATCTTTTCTCCGTTTACGGTGATAAATCCGTGAACGTGAACATTCTTAGGGGTTTGATATCCGCTCCCGTGCAACATCGCGGGCCAAAACAAAGTATGAAAGTATAATATATCTTTTCCGATAAAGTGAACGATCTCCGCATTCTTATCTTTCCAAAAAGAATTAAATCGATCTCTGTCACCTTTGAAAAAATTCAAAGAAGAAGCCATGTAGCCGATCGGAGCGTCGAGCCAAACATAAAAGTATTTATTCTTCTCACCCGGAATTTCAAAACCGAAGTATGGTCCGTCTCGGGAAATATCCCATTCTTGCAAGCCGGCATCAAACCATTCTCTCAATTTCTTTTGAACGCCTTCCGTAACGTGATTTCCGCCTTCGATCCAATCCTTTAAGAATTCTTGGAAGTCCGCCAATTTAAAAAAGATATGATCCGAATTCTTAAGAACCGGAGAGGTTCCACAAAGAGAACAATGAGAATCGATCAAATCTTTCGGATTGTATGTTTTTCCGCAGACTTCGCAGTTGTCTCCGTATTGATCCTTGGATTTACAATTTGGACAAGTCCCTTTGATAAAACGATCCGGAAGAAACATCTGATCGTGTTCGCAATAAGATTGTTCGATACTTCTCCGCGCGATATGTTTGTTCTCTTTAAGCCTTAAATAAATTTCCTCGGAGATTTCTTTGTTCTCTTTCGAGTTTGTGGAATAATAATTATCGTATTGAACGCCGAATGCGCTCAGATCGCGGTAGTGTTCTTTTTGAACCCTTTCAATCAATTGTTCGGGAGTAATCCCTTCCTTACGAGCCGCGAGCATTACCGGAGTGCCGTGTGTATCATCCGCACAGAAAAAATAACATTCGTTTTCGATGGCTTTTTGATAACGAACCCAAATATCCGTTTGAATACCTTCCAATACGTGCCCTAGGTGAATTGGACCGTTTGCATAAGGAAGCGCAGAGGTAACTAATATTTTTTTACTCACAAAAGTCAGGTTCTTAAAATTTAGGCCAAAATCAACGTCTTTCTTTTCAGTTTTTCATTGCAAATCCAATGGTTAGGATAGAATTTTCTGAAAACCTGGAGGAACTCCCAATGCCAATGGAGAATCTTTCATCCCTTGCAAGCAAAGTCCTGCCGGGGCATGAATTCTATGAAAAGTTCAGAGAAGAATTAGACCCCGAACAAGAAATCTTTCATCTGAAGATGAATTATGCCAAGGTCCTCGTCAGTGTTTGGTCTTATTCCTGTATGGCGGACGGAATCTTTCATCAAAAAGAAGGAAGCTTAGTCGGTCAGATGGTAAAAGCTCTCTTTGAAGAAGGTTGTATTTTCTTCGATCATCAAGGCGAAAAGACTTCCATCATCAGCGAACTATCCGATGTGTTTGAAAATCCTCTTCCCGTAAAAACGATCCGAAACTTTTCGGAAGGAAATCCGATCATGGCCGCTGGTTTTTACGAAGACGCTTGTGTAATCGTTTCGATGGACGGAGCGCTTACAAAAAAAGAAAGAGAATTTTTAGACGACTTAGCAAAAGAACTCGAGATATCTTCTATGGATAAGAAGAATATCGAGAGCAGAACTCACGGAAAGAAGAAGTAAACCCCGTCTTTTGAAACAGATTCGTTTCTTACAGATCAGATCCTCGTTTCCCGGAAAACCTTTACGATGAACTGGGTCTGGGAAACGTTATTCTATCTTTTTATCTTCTACGCCGGGCTTCAGTTTCTGATGTCCGGTCCGATTATACAACTGTTAGTTAACTTTTTTTCGTTTCGACATTTCAAATTCAAATGGACGTCTTCCGGAATTCTTCTTCCGCTCTTTTACGTCATATCCAAAAACTGCACGATAGAATTTCCCGGAATTCTTAAAACCGATCAGGTTTATACGAGAATTTCTTCTCTCAACTTTCAGATCGATTTTTTTTCCTTATTCAAAGGTAAGTTAAGAATTCCATCTTCTTACTTTGGAAACTTCCACATGGACTATACTAACATCATCAGTCCCCACAAAAAAATCGGCCTGATGCCCAAACGTGGAAGAATCATATTCCAAAATATGAAAATAGAAAACGGATCGATTTCCATCGTGGATAAAACTCTAACACCGACGTATTCGATTCAACTCAGAGATATCGCGATCGAAGGCGGATATATGGACTCGGGTTCTCCGCTGGAACTTCTTTTTAGAACCAAAAGTGGATCCTGCAGACTCGGAAAACGAGGAAGTCTCAGAATCGGCGTTTTGGCCGGAGAAACAAGGGGATTTTTATCGTTAAGCGACATCACGTGGTCCGAACTCGCGGGTCTTCAAGTGATCCCCCTTCCCTTTCTAAAAAACAGAGTAAAGATCTACGGGGAATTCAAACATATAAACGCAGATCAAACCGCGGTCGAAGGAACACTCATTCATTTTGCGCCGAACTCCAACGATAAACCCGAACAGAGTTATCCTTTTCAATTTGTGATCGATTGGAAAAATTACAATCTTCCTTTCGATCTCGCGCTTCGGGAATTGATCTTAGAATTATTTTTGAAGATCAAACTTAAAGGTATGATGACGAGAACGATTCAGAGCGTCGCAAAAGGACTCTACGCAATCATCGGAAGAAATCGAAGACGTTAGACGAAACCAGAATCCTACTTTACAAAAAGTTTAACTTTCTTAAAAGGATCACTGCTCGATACAGAGGGAATATTTATTTCCGGTGGTACACGGTATCAAAGTAGACGCGTCTCCGGCCAATCCGTTGCCGGTCGCACTGTTCGTCCAATCGCTACAGTTGTTTGCATTGACCGTCCAATTTGTATTAAAACCGGACCAGAAATTCGCAGGCGGGACTCCAGTGCTATTGTAAAGCGTATTGTAGGCGATCAAACCGTTGTTATCCGAAGTCGCAATGAATGCATTGTTATCCGCTCGGTAATATTTTGTATTCTTAGCAATCGGCCAATCTGAGTTTCCGGGAATACGCGCTGCAACTCCGGCAAGAATCTTAGAGGTGATTCCTGCATAACCGGTGCAACCGGAATCGCCTCCGTTGATTCCAAAGGCATTCCCGCCGTATTGCATATTTCCCGCGGAAGCCCTGGTAACCGCAGCGATCCGTTTATCGTTGTTGAGAATTTTTAAGTTAAAAGAAACCGCGAGATTGGAAGGAGTTACGGAAACATTCAAAGCATACGTCTGATCAAAATAGTCCGACGCTCCGGCCGGGGTTAAATCGCTCGCCGTTACGGAAACCGAATCCGGATTTGCAAAGTTCATATCGTAATTATCGGGACCCGGATTAAAATGATCGATGGTGGCCGTCGTAGATAAACTCACGTGAGCCACGGGATCGTTTGGCCCCGTCGGTCCGCTCAAAGAAACATCAAAACTCAAAGCGGTCCCGTCTTCTTTGATTTCAATCGTCTCCCCGGGAATCTTTCCGTTGATGACGATCGTAGAACAATAAACGACAAGATTCGAAACGTCCGTGGAAACGTTTCCGGAAGGATTTTCAGTCGTGCCCGAATAGATCTTACAAGAATGATTGGAGGCGGAAGAATTCACACTCAATTGATAGGTTTGATTTTGAGAAACACGATTTGCAAATTGAAATCCTCCATTTGCGGAGATCGGAAGAATTTCGTTGTTCAATTGGATCTGAACCGTTCCGGATTTTAAACCCTGCAAGGTGCCGCTAAATTGAAAACCAGATGAGCTTGCTGCGGAAGAAACCGAAGTCTCCACAGTTTTTTGCACAATCGTAATCAGAGCGCCGCTCGGACCATCCAGAGAGAAGCGCTCCGCTTGAGCGCAAGAAAACAAAGCGCTCAAAGAAAATATAAATAGTATAAGTTTATAAAAAGAAATTCGCTTCATGGAATCTATTACTTCTATCTTTTAATTACCATTTTATAGACAAGCAATTCTATAGTTTTTTGAACTCTTTTTCATTCTTGAAATCGTATTCTGCAAAGGAAATAAGAATTTTGATTGGATTTACTTCGGTCCCTATTTTTTTCAGAGAAAAATTTCGCTAAGATTCTTCTCTGAAAAAAATAAACTTGGGAATTGTGGAAATAGCAGATTCTAACGCAACTCCTCCAATCAAAACAATCAAAGGAGAATACGATTCTTCTTAGATAGAATGAGAATATCTGGAATCAAGATCTCCCATTTCATCCTCTTTATTTTTATAGTTTATAAGATTTTCTTCTCGAAACGCCTTCGGAGATTTTTTTGTCTCTTTTAAAAATGCTCTGTGAAAAGCGGAGGAAGAACTGAATCCTACTGCCATTCCAATGGAAAGAATCGAACGATCGGGTTCGTCCAGAAGCATCACTTTTGCTTCTTTCACTCGATGATGATTGATAAACGAATTAAAATTCAATCCCATGTGTTCGTTTAAGAACGCGGATAAATGATGAACCGAAAGTCCCATTTCGGAAGCCAGAGAGGGAAGTCTCAGTTCTTCGTCTAAGTGGATCTTTTCGTTTTGCATCAACTCGTTCAACTTGCTTTCAACTTTTTCTATATTCAAGTCTTCTAAAAGAGATCTTTTTTCCAAATTCGAATCTCTTTGTTCGAAATTCTTCTCCGAAGCCAATTCTCTCGAAGCAACGTTTCCTTTTGAGAATTCGTCGTTTGCTCTTTGAAAATCCGCAACGATCGGAATAAATTCGCTCAAAATGATCGGAGAAAGAATCAAGAAGTAGTAATTGATCGTGTTGATCGGTTCGATGATCTTCGCACCTTCGAAATATCGAATCACTTCCGTCAGCTTGATGACGAGCAACACGCTAATGGATGGAAGAATTTTGAAAAGATTTCCCCGATTTTCCGAGGATCGAAGCGGCACCAACACCTGAAAAAGGAGATAGGCAAAAAATAAGAAACTTCCTAAGGAAATCACTTCCGAAAGATTAGGAATCTTAAATTCATCCAATAAATCCCAAACGACAACGATCGCTGCGGTGGCTGCGAAACTACGAAGCAAAAGTTTTCTGAGTGCAGAAAAGTCCCCGTCGTTAATTTGAGAAGTACCGTTTTTCGCCGTGATCGTAAGATTCGTAAAAAAGAATATTACCGTTACAGAGAAAAAAGCATAAAAGTATTGAGCCAGCTTCTTAGCAAGAGCGAACTCAGTGATAAAAATTGTAGCCGTAAACGACCAGAAAAGAGAGGCCATCAAAAAAAACAGCACCGACGTACCGAACCTCTTGTTACGATCCCTCTTAAATAGTCCAAATGCCGCGATGATAAAATAGAGCATCGCAGCTAAAGAGTAGTATTTAACCTCTTCCACATCCGAATCCTTAAGTATTTATTTGTATTTTTACCAGATATTTTGGTAACAAAGGCATTCCGAGCTTTTGCTCATTTTTTTACTTCTTGAGAATTATAAATCGTCACTTCCCGAAAATATTTCATTCTTTTACTTTTTGCCCCATTCCATTACGAACTCCAAACCAAAAGAGCGCCAAAAAAATGTCGAGAAGTGGCAAAAAGTTAGAAATTACTGATTTATAGGAAAAGTTATTGATTAATAACTCAATACGTTTTCAAAAAAATTTGGGAATTAGGCGTTCCTTAGAGATTGACCCGCTAAAAGAACAGAACGTTAGGAAATGATTTCCTAACGTGTCCATCCTTCTCTTTTACAAATCGAAAATCGAAATTTCAAAAAACATATTTTTCACACAGTCTTATAACAAAATTTAAAACTTTTACAACAGCTTTGACTTCGTTCTCTGATCCAAAAGGGACTTTGATAGAAGTCTTCCCTAATTTATAAGCAGCTAATTCCTTAATTATAGGTGGTGACGTATTCTACAAAAAAAAGAAGTAAATTAACTCTACATCGCTCAAATTTTGAAGATGTAAATGTTGTGGAGGGTCTGTTCATGATCAAACAAAGAAAGAAACAACATGCGAAAATAAAAAAAGAAACTCGCGTTTTATACATTCTTAGCTTATGCGTAAGTCTGTTATTTGTTTTTTTAAACTGTTTGCCAGGAGAAGGAAAAAAGGGAATGAACTTTTTCTTTCTTCCGAGTTCGAGCCTTTCCTTTCCTGGTGGAGATCCTACAGATCCGTCCAACGCGGCCGCACCAGCGCTCACTCCTTTGGCTCCTACGGGAACACTTTCGAATCCTTCAGCCACTACTTTGTATGTGAGCGGAGCTTCCGGAACTTCTTATTACGACATTTCTTGGTCTTCCGATATGAACGCTACGTATGAACTTCGTATTGGCGCTACCAATTGTACGGATGGAACCGTCAATGCAGGTGCGACCATAACCGCCTCCACTTCAAACACAAATCGAATTCAAGCGTCTTCTTTGGCCGCCGGCGCGAATCCAGTCAAACTTTGTCTCAAAAGTCCTGACGGAGCTACTACCTGGGATATGAAAAGTATCAGCGCCGTTCGAGACGACGCAGCTCCCACCATTGGATTTTCTCCAGCCGCTGGAACCTACGGGGCTTCCATTCCGAATATTAGTCTTACCTGCACCGATACCGGTTCTGCTGGTTGTCTTGCGACTGCTTATACTACGGACGGATCTACGCCTGGTATCAATGCGGATGGAACCGCGCCTTCCGGTTCTTATGTTTATTCCGCAGCGTTTGCGATTCCAAACAACGCTACCACCGACGTCAAAGTGATCGCAATTGATAAGGCCGGAAATAAAAGCGCTGTCAGCACAAGTCAATATATCGTTGCAGTAGGAAATCCTACGATTACAATCAATTCCGTTTCAAAAAGCGACTTGCGAAGTGCCGATAGCAGTGTGATCAAATGGCAATCGGATATCGCCGGAACTTACGAATTCCGTTTAGGCGGAACCAATTGTACTTCCGGAACCAACGGAACGGCCCTTTCGCCTGCCATCACAGGGAGCGCGACGGCGGCGACTGAGGTCACGACTACCATCCCCGGTTCTTCTTTAGCAGTCGGGGCCAACACGGTTCGAGTTTGTCTTACCACTTCCGGCAGCAATGTGGGTTATAATTCAAAAACTTTGAATATAGATAATACCGCGCCGACTGTAAGTTCTGCTACACCTTCCAACAATTCTTTGAGTTTGAGCGTGGATCAAAACACATTTGCATTCGTCTTTAGCGAAGCGATGGATAAAAGTGTGACGCCGCTTCCGGAACATCATGACAGTGGAGTCAGTGGAAATCCTCAAATCGCTTGGCCTACAATGACCGGTGCTTGGTCTTCGGACGGACTCACTTATACCGTTAGCCTAAACAGTAAATTACCGGAATTTCATAATTTCTATTTATTGTTCAATGATTCTGATTTTAAAGATAAGGCCGGCAACGTCGTTACGGGTGGATTCGTTGTTTCCAATAAGATCAGACTCAATTACCGCTCCGACGTGGAAACAAATCCTACTCTGATTTCGAGAACTCTTCAAAACGTTTGTTACGATGCTTCCGGAAGTGCAGTCGCGTGCGCTTCTTCCGGACAAGACGCTGAGTTTAATTCTACAACTCCTTATGGACTCGCGACTCCGACGACCATAGCGGGTTATCCGAACGATTATGTTACGACTGATACCCTCAACGGAAAATTTTGGAAGACCTGTCCGCCGGCCCACATTTGGTCCGGAGGAACTTGTGTACAAGATGGAACGGATCCTTACAATGTAAGCCTCGTGGCTCTGGGAATCCCCGCGATCATCGATCTGACTTGGGGAGAATCCTTAACTTATTGTTTACAATTAAATCTGAACAACGCAGGCGCCGGCTTTGCAGGTAAAAAAACCTGGAGACTTCCTACCTTGAGTGAACAGATGGGAATTCTCATTTACGATGGTGGAGGCACCAATCTGGGAAATGAAACGATTCCTGCTTCGAGCTTCCCCGGTTTTATCAGAAACAACTACCAAAGATATTGGACTTCAACGAATGGAGTCAGCGCTTCCTTAGCAAACGGTATTACAGGACCGGACTTGGCAAACGGAGCCAACGCTTGGGGTGCATGGCAGATTTCCGTCTTCGGAGGCGGGGCCCACTTAAACAACAAGGGTAAGAATTATTCTTGGGGTAATTACTGGCTCAACAAATACGCGACTCTTGCAATGTGTGTCGCGGATTGAACAAAGGAGAACTATGATGAAAACAATAAGAACAATACTGCTCCTCACAATTCTCTTCGGTTTAGAAAACGGAGTCACCGCAATCGGTGGCGCCTATTCCGATCTAGGAAACGGAATCATTCAAGATGCCGGAAATCGACTTCTCTGGAGAAAGTGTATTCGAGGTAGAGGAACCGCAGGGATGAACTATACGGATTGCGGCACATCTTCTGGTCCATCGGAAACCAGTAACTGGACCAATGCTCTCAATTATTGCCGTGGGTTAGGAACAACTCTCGGAGATGGAAGACAATGGAGATTGCCTTCCGTTAAAGAATTGATTTCGATCGTAGATTACAGAGTGACCTCGATGCCGATCATCAACGCCACTTTATTTCCGAATACGACTTCCGGAAGATATTGGACTTCTACAAATTCATTCGCTATGGGAAGTAGTCCGACGCTTTCCGGAAATGGGAATAACGAAAGTGATCCTAAACAATACGTAGCCTCTTCCGAAAACATAGATCAACACTACAAAATTCCCGAAGGAACAAGCTACAGGTCGATGGCCTACATCGTAGACTTTGCAATTGGCGGAGTTGTGGAATATCCGAAAACAAACACAAACGGATATGTTCGCTGTGTTACAAATTACTAATTGAAATTAACTCAGTGCCCTTTGGCTGAAAACCAAAAGACGCTGAGTTTACTTAAACGTAATCAATCGAAAAAGTTTGCGGCGGCCTTCACTCCAAAGAAAAACAAGCATTCAGCATAAACTCGATATTCTCTTTAGAAATTAAATCCAAACGTTCATTCCATTTTGCAACCGGAAGACTTTTGTCGTCCTTTTCAAGATAACTCATCTGTGGAATGAGTGTGTATGTCTGATTTGCACTGTGTACGTTCGAATTTGAAAAAGAGATTAAATTATGAACAACGGGAACACAGGTTGTTTGAGTCGGATCGCAGTATTCCACTCTTTGTTGAACGTGTCTAACGTGAATCTCCGCGTCCTTTCCGATCAACATTTTCTTTTTAGGAAATACCTTTTTCAGTGCAAGGACCAATTCCAACGCTTTCGTAAGATTTTTTTCTTTTAGAGAAGGTACATAAATTCTTCCCAAGAGTTCTTCTTGTCTCTTACGAATGCAAAGGTCGTCTTCCGGATTTAAAAATTCAGGATCCGGAGTCTTGGAACAAATCTCACGCACCGTATCTACGGAAAACGATTCGACGACGAGAGTCTTCGCAGTTTGTATCTTTTCAATTTTATTGTGATTTTCAGGTTCTTGCGTTTGCGCCGACGAACAGGAGAGCAAAACCAAGAATAAAAAGTAAAAGGAAATTCGGGATATCATATCTTTCGAAACAATGGTTCTTTCCATTTTTTGAATACATTTTCAATGGAGAATCCGGTTTTTCACCAAAGTGAGCCCTTTTCGTTCAAAAATATCCGACTTTCATTCCCACGAAAAGCCGGAATGCTCGTTTAACGGTGATTTTGAATCCGGCATTCCCCGGATAAAATTCCTCAAAGAGAACAATTCAATTTTGATAAACGAACTCGCGTTCGCTCGGAATATTAAGAATCGGAAAGTTAGTCGAAATCGCAAAAAAATCCTTCGACTTTTGAAATCAAATTTTTTTCACAACTCCTCTTTTCCATTCGAGAATTCAAAATTTATCATATATTCAAGATGTTATAAGGTGGGAATTTCGATTTGCCGATTAGACACAAAAATCATTTACGAAGTTGTTTAACGGTTAAATATATAAAAACAGGAGAATTATGATGAAATTTTTTGGAGTTCTTTTAAAAAGAGCCGCTATTACAGTTATCTTGATATTAATTGGTGGTCTGAGTTTTCTTTATTTAAAGTATCCGGATATCGGAAAGAAGGAAGAAATTAAAATCGCCCACACTCCGGAACAAGTCCGAAGAGGGGAATACTTAGTAAACAACGTAGCCGCTTGTATGGGTTGTCACACAGGCGAAAGAGATCCTCAAAAACTTTTTTATCCGTTTGATAAAAACATAGGAGCCGGAAATCTAAAGTTCGGCGAAGAGATGGGATTGCCCGGAACATTTTATTCTAGGAACATTACTCCCGCAGAAACCGGTTTGAAAAATTGGACCGACACTGATATTTTCTACGCGATAACAGCCGGCGTTTCTAAGGACGGAACTCCACTCTTTCCTCTCATGCCTTACGAAAATTACGCACAGATGGATAAGGAAGATATTTATTCCATCATAGCTTATATCAGAACGATCCCTGCCGTCGAAAATCAAGTTGAGAAATCACAAGCGAAGTTTCCTATGAACTTGATTATGAGAACCATACCAAAGGCGCCTGAATTTTCACAGAGACCCGAGCCGAAGGATACGGTAGCTTATGGAAAGTATTTATTTACGTTAGCTGCATGTAATGACTGTCATACACAAAAAGTAAAAGGGAAACCGGTCGAAGGTATGGAACACGCGGGAGGTTTTGAATTTTCTTTAATCACCGGAGGAAAAGCAGTCAGCGCAAACATCACACCCGATGTTAAGACGGGAATCGGTAACTGGACAAGAGAGACTTTCATCGCAAGATTTAAAGCGAGCGTAGCAGGGGCAAAAGCGAAACCAGATATCAAGCCTGGAGAGTTCAACAGTCTAATGCCTTGGTTGGAATATGCAGGAATGAGCGACCAAGATTTAGGAGCAATCTTCGCTTACCTCATGAGTTCGAAGCCTGTTTCCCATAAAGTTCAGACTTTTCAAAAATAATCAACTTATAAAATGCATAGAGCTCGCTCTATGCATGCGTACAAATTGGGCAACTGAGCCCGTTTTCAAATAAGTTATTTCCATATAAAAAAATCGACTAAAAAATGAAACCTGCCATAGAATCAATAATCTGAAATTTCAAAAACTCAGTTTGCTTACTTTTTTGGCTCTAAAGTAACTCTTTTATAACAAACGCTCTCAAAATAAATCATTAAAACACTAGTAATAGCTCTATATATCTGACAATTATCGTTTTATAATAAACGATGATAATATGCAAAAAGGCGAGTATACTGATATTGTTATGAAACGATCACTGCGACTCCAGATAATTTCGATCTACTCTTTACTGACAGTGATCAATCTCACCTTCGTCGCAGTTATGATTTTTGAAAATCAGACGGATTTATTGATCGATAACTTTACACTGGAGTCGGATCAAATCGCTAGAAAGATCCTCAAGAAGATTGAAGGTCTAGAAACCAAGAACTACGAAGATAAAGAACAATTAACGGACATAGAGAACAAACTACTAAGTATCGGGATTGAAAATTTTTCAATCGTCTCCGTAGAAGACCGTTCGGTTGAAAAGTTCAAGATCAATCTCGAACACGGAACCCCTACTTCTATCGATTATCTAAAGGGTAAATTAGCAACAATCATAAACGCCAAAGAAGCGATTAACAGTTCTTACGATATCGAACTCGATTCGGAAAACTTCATCGTAAGTCTTATTTTTTATCTTACGGAAAAGACCTTTTTAGTTTCTCAAGTCCGGGTAAAAGAGATATTAGATCGCCTCAATTCGTTATATATTCAGCTGGGTTTATTGCTTCTCTGGGGAATAGCCTTCCACATTCTTTTTGGAATCTTTCTCTATCGAAAGATCTTCGTTCGACTTTTTATTCTTAAAGAAGTCAGCGAAACTATGGCTACCGGCGACTTGAGCGCGCGCGCCATTTGGAATTTTTCCTCTAAGGACGAATTGGATCTTTTAGGAAGCACCTTCAACGGAATGGTGGAAAGAATTTCTTCCCAAGTAGAAAGTTTAGAACACAAGAACAATCAAATTCAAACGGAATTGGAAATCGGTAAGAACGTTCAAGAATGTTTACTCCCCGGTAAAAGAAGAAAATTCAATCTCATTACCTTGGATATTTTTTACAAACCGATGCGAGAAGTTAGTGGAGATATCTACGACGTAATCGAAATCAACGAAGATAGAACCGTATTCTTTCTCGCAGACGCCACCGGCCACGGGGTTTCCGCCGCGCTCATCACATCCATTATCCATTACAATATTGAAAACATCATGAAGGAAACGGTTAACCCTTCCTTTATCTTTACTCGTTTGAGCGAAAGGCTCTTTGATACTCTGCAAGGTTCTTTCTTTGCGACCGGTATTTTTGTTCTCTTTGATAAGGAAGGATACGCCTACTTCTGCAGTGCAGGCCACAACCCAATCTACTATTTTAGAAAGAATAAGGATAAGATCATCACCCTCGATTCCACAGGGCATATCCTCGGAATCGGAATTCCGGAAGAATACCAAGTTCTGAAAATCAAAACGGAACCGGGCGATAAAATTTTAGTTTATACGGACGGGATTCTCGATGCGACCGCTCCAACGGGAGAACAATTCGGGGACGATCGTCTTCTTCAACTTTTTCAATCGAACGTTCACTTAGATGCAAAAGAAATTACGTCGATTATCAAAAAGGAAGTCGATATTTTCGCGGATCATTTCCCTGACGATGTTACGTTCGGAATTATCGAAATTCAATAACTATGAAGAAGAGCGTTGCCATATCCATTATAGGATTTCTATTGATTCTTCCTCTCGGATTTATCGTTTTAGAGACGAAACTTTTCGAGTTGAGAATTATATTAGAAAGACGTAAAATTCTTAATTTCTCTTTTTCTAGCGAAATCCTACGCTCTAAGTTTGAAGGAATCATTTCAAACAAAGAAAACATCAAAGCGGAAATGAAATTGAATCATCTTCAAAGTTCGATGATCAATAATTCTCAGGACGCTGTTTCTTTAGAACCTTCGTTTTTACACGAAACAGGCGCGGTTTTAATCAACTCGGTTCGGTCCCTCTCCTTAAAAGCTGGTATCAATCTTCATCTTAATTCTTCCAAAATTCGTCTTCTGGAGCACGCGTTTGCTTTGGAGAGAAACCAGTTTTACAAAGAAGCTTATAGAACTTATGAAGAATCCTTTGATCAATTCGGCAAAGAATCGGAAGAAGGCGGCTTTATCCAACTTCATCAAGGATTTTGTCTCGCCGTTCAGGGAGAATTCGACACCGCTCTCAAACCTCTCTATGAAGTGAAAGCAAATCATCCCGGGACGTTGCTCTCAAGCGACGCCGAAATTCTTATCTCGCTGATTTTAAAAGCAAAACAGAGTGAAAAGGAAATCGAATCGACCGAAGACGATCCCGAAAAAAGAGCGAGAGCCTACTTTGCAAAAGGAAACTACGCGAAGGCCTTGGAAGAAATCGCAAGAGCAAACATAGATTCTCCCGAGATGAATTATATCAAAGGTTATTCTTTGGAAAAAACGGGACATCAACCCGAAGCGATCAAAGAATACGCGAGTCTTGCGTTTTCAGATAAGAACAAAGAAATCGCGATCAAGGCGAATCGAAGACTTCTGATGCTCGGTTATTATTACAACGCAGGTTCTGAAATCGCAAGTCTTTCGGATAAGAACGCGGAAAGACTCGGAGATACTTCGGAAGCGAAGGAAATCAAAACTTCCTCCGAAAAATTAAAACAACCGAGTCGATCACTCGACGGTTCTGAAGAAAATAAAAATTCGAAATTGGATATTGAAATTTCGAAAAAGAACCAAGCCGTATTGGACGAAGTTCTTCAAAGATCGAATCAATTCTTAAAGAAGGTGGAAGCGCAAGCCCCGCCGAAAGCCCAAATCAAGATTATCGTTTCCGATGCCGATCCTGTTTATGCAAACAGAATCGTGATCAACGGAGACCAAACAAAATTGTATTCTACACACTTCCCGATCACGCTCCCGACCTATACGATCGAATCCATCTCGATGGATAAAAATGCCACAAAGGATTCCAAACTAGTAATGACAAAAGATACGAACAAACAATCCTTCTTAAAGGCTTCCTTTGAAGAGGATACGATAACCGTGATCGATAAATCCTCCAAGACGAAGGTCCCGATCAATTCTGCTATTAAGATCGAGGTAGTTCAATGAGCAGAATTATTCTCATTCTTACAATTTTTATTTTTTCTTTGGAAATCTCCGCTCATAGAATTCTCTTAAAAAGTGGAGAAGAGATTTCGGGTAACGTTACGGAAAACGATCCTACCCTGGAAGAAATTACGATTCAAACCGACGACGGCGAAAGAAAAATCAAAAAAAGCGAGATCTCCGAAATGCGTTTCGAAGAAGCCGGAAACTTTCTTTGTTTAGAATTGGACGAAGATCCGAAACGGACCTGTACTCATAAAATCACCAAGATCAACCCGCAAACAATTTACTATGTTACTGAAGGCGGAGAATATCTCAGGGTCGCGCTGGAAAGGGTGAAATTTGCGCAGATCAAAGAACCTTCCGCGAGAATTCTACAACAACTTTCAAAAACCAATATAAAGTTTACCGTCTCTTCGGAAACTGACGACGATATCCTTTCTAAAATTTCGATTCTTAACGACGAGTCCATCATGGTAACTCGGGGAGAAGCGGAATCTCCAGTCATATTAGAAAATAAGAATATATCAAAATTGGTTTATAAACCCGAAGACCTTACTCCGAAAAACCCGGACACGAGTCTGGTAATGTGGGATTATCTGATTCCCGGTTATTATCTTCAAAGAAAGAATTATACGAAATCCGGATATGCGATGATGGGACTTACCGGTTTTTTTATCGCGGGCGCCGCCTACGAATACTACGCCGGAATCAACGTCAAAGAAAAACAACCTCTGTTACTTCCTCAAGAAAACGGGACTTTTCTTTTGTTTGATCAGAGCAACTCGGAATACGCCAGACACAAACAGTTGAACCACCTTTTTTTGATTTCTTTATCAATTAATTATTTATTAAACACGGCTTTAATTTCCTTTCCCGCGGTTTTTTCGATCGCGGCCACGGAAAGAAGCCTTCCTTATGCGATGACGAAGGAAAGAAACATCGAATTTAAAATGACGTATACTTTTTAGGAGACAAGAAACTTATGCAAAACACAAACTCAGGCGGAATAGCCTCTAAAGACGAACTGATGGTTCAGGAGATCACCGACTCTCACGTAGCGGGCGTTCTTAAAAAGAACATGGCGATCCTGAAAACGACCGGAGAGATCAGCCTCTTCTCGGCGAAGAAGTTCAAAGAAGCGATGACTGACAGAATCGAAAACGGAGTAAACATTTTTTTAGTGGATTTGTCTACTACGACTCATATCGATTCTTCCGGCTTGGCGGCTTTTATTAGTACACAAGCGAGACTTTTCAAAGAAGCTCAAGGAAAGATCATCATCTTCAACGTTCCAATGCATCTTCAAAAGATCTTCGAACTTACAAGGCTCGATAAACTGATCGGAATTACACTCGACTTAGACGCGGCTATGGATAAGGCTATTTCCTAATCTTAGAAGTCGATTGCCTCCGAAATCGGGAATCCCCGATTTCAAAATGAGTTGCAATGAGTGGAATGCTTCCTAAGCTTTCCTGCGATGGCAGGAAAGCTTTTTCTTATCGGTTCAAACGTGCTCTTAACGGGAGTTCCGATCTTGAACGAGCTGCACGAACACTACAGCGCGTCTCTGATTCTCAGTAAAGACAAACCCTTTCGATTTAGAACCGGGTCCAGCGATTGGATAGAATCTCAGGCCATCTTTGTACGTCCCAATGTTGAACAGCAACTGGATGCCCAGAACGAAGACGTATTTATCTTTCATTTTGATCCCGATAACATCCGTGTTCACGGGGCATTCTTTCAATTCTCATCCGATTATTTGGAATTGGATTCTAATCTTTATAAGAGAATCTTAAAATTCTTAAAAGCTCCAAAATCCGAGGAAGAAGCGATTTCTCTTTGGAAACAAATATTAAACGAACTCAAAAAGGATCAGAACGTTCCGCAGGAACGTGATTCAAGGATCGAACGTGTGGTCCAAACACTTTCGGAATCAGTTCCCGAAATTGTTTCTTTGGAAGAATTGACCAAGTCTTCGGGTTTGTCAGAAAGCAGATTGATGCATTTGTTCAAAGACGAAGTCGGAATTCCGATGAGAAAATACATTCAGTGGTTGAGAATCAAAGCTTGTGTTCTTTCTCTTTCCAAAGGGAACTCGCTCACGGTGGCGTCTCACGACGCAGGCTTTGCGGATCAGGCTCATATGAGCCGAACATTTCGAGAAATGTTCGGTCTCAAACCCTCACTTTTTTTAAAAAATAGCAGTTCCGTTCAAGTAATCTTCTGCGATTTCGAAGATGATATGCAACTCTAAACGAAGCCGTCTCATCCGTGTTCAACGAAACGGAATCGAGAAACGGCGTCTAACAACGATGAAGGGAGTTGAAGATGAAACCAATCGAACAATGGCTGACCGAATACGCGGATAGCCACCAAAATAAAATCAACAAAAGAATCCATTGGATCATGGTGCCGACCATCATGTTCACTTTACTCGGAATGTTATGGGCCATTCCTTCCGGATCCATCCAGAGTATTCTTCCGGAATCATTGGGACAGGCTCGTCTCTTTTTAAACTGGGCGACGATCTTCGCTTTAGTTACGGGAATATTTTATCTCAGACTTTCCATCCCTATGTTTATCGGGATGATGCTCATGGTCGTCGCGATGTTGTCCGGAATCTATTACATCGCCCTTTCCGGTGTCTCCACGCTGATCAGTATTTCCGTAGGAGTTTTTATCGTGGCTTGGGTCTTTCAATTTATCGGTCATAAGATCGAAGGAAAAAAACCTTCCTTCTTCAAGGATCTTCAATTTCTTTTGATCGGTCCCGCTTGGTGTTTGAGTTATTTCTACAAAAAAATCGGCATTTCCTACTAGGACTTCGATTTAACAAATCGATTGGAAGATATAGGTCTTCCGATTCGGATCAATGCGGGACTTTTTTTAGTCCCGTTCTTTTTATTCACATAAGAGCGTATTCGAATCCGTTCAACCTGATTTAAAACTTAGATCGACGTTTGCAAAACGTTTGACTCGGTAGAAATACAAACTATAATTTTCGTCCCGAAGGAGCGTCTAATTTGAAAGCACAACCCGACTCAAAATTTCTTACGAGAAAAGACTTTTTGCATTCTTCCACAAAACTAATCGTTTTATTAGGAACCGCAGGAGCGATCTTTCCGAATATCAACGATTGTTCTTCCGCGCCTGCAGGAGCACAAAACAAAGGCCTTGATTTCGATACACTTTCCGATTCTTTAAAATACTTAGACACATTAGAAAAGTCGAATTCACTTTCCGGCTATGGAAATTGGGACGCGGGAAAGATATTTCTTCACTGCGCTCAATCGATCGAATATTCAATCCAGGGTTATCCTGAAAACAAAAGTGCGTTCTTTCAAAATACGATCGGCAAACTCGTTTTTCTAAAATTTTCCTTCTCTAAAAAAATGTCCCACGATTTGGAAGCTCCGATTCCAGGAGCCGCAGAAATCAAAACCGATACGGATTGGAAACAAAGTCTCGCAATCCTGAAAGAAACGATCCTGAAATTTCAAGTTTACGGAGGAGAACTCAAACCTCATTTTGCGTATGGGCATTTATCCAAGGAAGAATACGACCAGGCACACGCGATGCATATCGCGAACCATTGCAGTTTTATAACCGCAAGCGTGACTTCGTAATCGATACGCAAAACTACATTAAAATTTCTGAATGCGATTGAGTTTGTTTTGAAAATTATTTTTAGATTCTTCATTACCGATCCAAAAACAAAAACGGTAAGGACAAAAAAATAGACTTCGGAATTCCTAAGAACTCCGAAGTCCGAGAGCAAGTGTTTCGGATGGATACGTTAGTAAAAAAAGTGAAGATGATTACAAAGTCGCGAGTTTTGCTTCCGCGAGTTCGTATCCGCCCATCTGATCCGGATGAAAATCCTTTTTGAAATACTTTAGAAATCCTTTGTATAACGGCGGAACCGAAATCGCCATTTGTTCCCGAGCATATCGACGATCTTCTTTGAATTTCTTCCAAGAAACTTCTTTATCCGCGAGTAAAAACCAATACTGAAAAAGAATCGCGTAGGACCAGAGCATTACCGTCGCTATCATATATCCGACGATTCTTAAAAAATAACTCGGAGCGACTTCTTGTAAAACGTCGTAAACAACTGACTTGTGTTCGATCTCTTCACACGCGTGCCAAACGAGAAGTTTTTTCATATCGCCTTGCACGTCTTTTGCCAGATCGTGTTTTAAAGAAATTTCTCCCAGCGTCGCCGTGTAGTGTTCCAGAGCGGCCGTGATCGATAGATTTATTTTTGGCCCGAAAAGAAAACCCAAAAGTTTAAAGATCACTTTGTAACAAGTGAAGTAATAGAACCTCGCGATTCGATCCAAAGGTAATCCGAACTTACGAATCGAAGTCCAAACCCTTTCATGTTCCTTTCCGTGTTGCACTTCCTGGCCGATAAAGGCTTTCACCCGATTCTTCAAGGCTTCGCTTTTGAGCCGGTCCTGAAACGGTTTTACACTTCGAATAAAAAATCTTTCTCCTTCCGGAAAGATGACGTGAAAGCTGTTCAGAGCGTGCGTCATAATTGCGTTGTCATTAAAATAATATCTTGGAACATTCTCCAGAGCTTCGAAGTCCATCTTGCGGACGGAAGGAGCGTTCCCATCGATCGTTTTCGTAAACGGCTTTTTCATTTCCAACCCTCTTCATCTAAAAAGTTTTTTGTTTCCAACGCGGGATAAGAATACCCGATCTTCCAGATTGGTTCTGTCCGAATCCCAAAAACACTTATGGATTTCAAAATCGGCTAGTATTTTTGATGGAAGAATCCGGATTCTCCATTGAAAAAAAAATCTCCCGAAGCTTGAACCCAGGAATCTTCTTTACGGATTATGCAGGATACAAATTCTGGAACGCAAGGTAAGGGGGATTAGCTCAGCTGGTTAGAGCGCTACCTTGACATGGTAGAGGTCACTGGTTCGATCCCAGTATCTCCCACCACCCTTCCTTCGAAGAACACTTCGAACTTGTTTGTTCCCATC
The DNA here is from genome assembly GCF_001729245.1 of Leptospira tipperaryensis. Lineage (NCBI taxonomy): Bacteria > Pseudomonadati > Spirochaetota > Leptospiria > Leptospirales > Leptospiraceae > Leptospira > Leptospira tipperaryensis. The sequence goes on from NZ_CP015217.1 coordinate 3,556,237, forward strand.
GGGATTTCGCTTTCAAGATTCTCAATATGCCCGATTCACGAAAAAAAATCATCACGCAGACGATTCTCGTTCTTTCTTTAGTCAGTCTTTTGACGGACGTAGCTTCGGAGATGCTCTATCCGATTCTTCCCATCTATCTCAAAGAAATCGGATTCTCCATTTTCCTCATCGGAATTTTAGAAGGAGTCGCGGAGGCCACCGCAGGTTTTAGCAAGGGTTCGTTTGGAAGAATGTCCGATCTCAGTGGAAAACGATTACCCTTTGTTCGCTGGGGTTATCTCCTGAGCGCGCTTTCCAAACCGATGATGACTTTTTTGGTTTCTCCGATTTGGGTTTTTCTGATTCGCACCACGGACCGTCTTGGAAAAGGAATTCGCACGTCGGCGAGAGACGCGCTTCTTTCGGACGAGACAACGATCAAAAATAAAGGAATGGTCTTCGGGTTTCATCGATCCATGGATACGTTTGGAGCGGTTTTAGGACCGGTTTGCGCGCTCGTCTTTCTCTACTTTTATCCGGGACGATACAAAGAATTATTCTTATTCGCATTCTTTCCGGGAATCCTTGCGATCGCGTTTACGTTTTTGATTCGAGAAAAATACAGAGAACCGGCTCTTCGCAAAGAAGGTGAGAATTCTCATTCTATCTTACTCTTCTTTCAATATTGGAAAACTTCCCCGACCTCTTATAGAAATCTTTGCAAAGGAATCCTGCTCTTTTCTCTCTTTAACGGATCCGACGTTTTTCTTCTTCTCAGATTGAAAGAATTCGGACTGAGCGATTCCGCTTCAATCGGCGCTTATATCTTTTACAATCTCGTCTATGCAGGCGCGGCCTATCCCCTTGGAATCTTAGGGGACAAGATCGGATTGAAGAGTCTTTTTATCTTCGGACTCGGTTGTTTCGCTCTCGTTTATTTTGGAATGGGATTCGGGACTTCTTCCTGGGTTCTCTGGATTTCATTTTCAATCTACGGAATTTTTGCCGCTTCCACGGAAGGAATTTCAAGAGCCTGGATCACAAATCTTGTGCCTCAGACCGAAACCGCGACTGCATTAGGAACTTTTAATGCGTTTCAAAGTCTTTGTATGATTCTCGCGAGTTCCATCACAGGATTTCTTTGGACTCAGTGGAATTCTACCGTTGCTTTGAGCGCCTCCGGAATTGTCGCGCTCCTTGCGGGCACGTATATATTCTTCTCGGAAGCTCCCACAAAACAAAAAAGCCCCTGAGGTAAGTCAGGAGCTTTCATACACCGGTTTGGTTTGATTTTTATTTAACGATTGAGTTTAGAATTTAGAATTTCGATTCGTTCTCTATTCCACCGCGAGCACGGAAATCGAAGGAAGTTTAAAACCGAGAACGCTTCCCAAATCTTTTCGAATTTGATCGCGAACACTTTGTTTGTCTTCGACGAGAAGCGCTTGACGCAGATAAAATTCAGCGGCTTTCAAGTCCACTTCCCCCAACGCCATAGAAACTCTATAACGAACCGAAGGGCTTTCGCTTTTGAGCATATCGCAGAGTGTGTAAAAATTCTTATCAGCTACTTTTAGAATATTCACGATAGAATTGAGAAGCGCCGCACGAGTGAAATCGTTCTTTTCTTTTTCCAGAGTGGAAACGAGAAAGTTTACGGTTTCTCTGCGACTCATATATTTGAGTCCGTCCGCCGCGGATGCGCGAATGTAGTAGTTAGGATGACTGAGCGCGTTTATGAGAACGTCCTCGGATTCTTTTGCATAAGGATAACTTCCGATCGTTCTTAGAATTTCTCCAGCCGCGATCACCATCGTATAATCCTCTTTAGTCGTAAAATACGGTTCGTCCTTTTCGGTGATCGTAGGTTCTAATTTTTTATATTCTTCGATCGTAGGTTTGACCGCAACTTCCTGATCCATCACGGAAAGAGCTTGAGCCACCGTATATTTTAGATAGGGATGATTTTCCAAAGACTTAGGAACTTTTGGATTTCCTTTGAGAGCGTTCAAAAGGGGACGGACGGCGAGCTTATTGCTGACGAACTTGAGATAATCGGCGGCGTCCACTTTCTCTTCGTAAGAACCGGATTCTAACTTTCGAATCTGTTCGAAGTAAGCCCTATCAGCGTATTCCACTGCCTTATCGGAAGAAAATAAAGACGCTGTGCAGATAGAAAACAGAAAGATAGAGATCGAAATATTCTTAAACATGCAATTCCCTCTCTTGTAATATCGGTTTTTAGAATCTCGGGTTAAAGTTTCAGGCTTCCTTTTCTTTGACACTTTCCGCAATTTTACGGATTTTTTCCGAGAGATCTTCCAATGGTAAATCGGATTCCGTGGATTCTTCCAGCTCTTTTCCGATTTTTTTGAGGTCTTCTTGGATTCTGAGCTTATTCTCCGAAGCGCGGGTCGCCATGTGAGTGAGTAGATCGTCCCTGTATTCTGTCGCCATCTCGAGTTTGAGTTCGCCGAGAGAAATCATCGACTGAAGAATTTTTTCGAGGCGGTCCCGAGTCAGATAACTGGCTCCAATGCCGCCTAAGACCAATCTGCCGAAGAGAGAACTGATATCCTTTCCCGTTTCCCGAATCAGAGCCGAAAGCATAAAGTTGGAGAATTCTTCGTTTCTTTGTCCCAGAGAGACTTTGAGAAAGGTTTGTCCGAGAATCTTCGGAGTAATATCGGAACCCGACATATTATCGATGACGCGAATTTCCTCTCCGTTGATGATCATCTCAGCAACGTCCTCAAGAGTAATGGTCTTACTCGTTTCAGGATCATAGAGCCTTCGGTTCGCGTATCGTTTGAGGATCTTCATTTTAATTGGTTGCGTCTTTTACGCATCGCACAATTCTAGAATTCGTCGCAAAACCCTTCGGTCAAGCAAAATACCCATGCCAAGCCTATTGTTCGATTGTATCTTCCTGAACGGACTCACTAAAAAGGAGGAAAAACTTCTGTTCTCACTCCTAGACTGGAAAGAAATTTCTTATTTAGAATGGTCGAGCGCGGGAAGATTTCCTGAGACAAAGAAGGAAGAAATCGTAATTCGGAAATCGGTCGAAGCAGATTCCTTACGAACTTCGTTGGATTGGTCGAAACAACCTCTCTTGATCGGAAGAATCGATTCTAAACTTTTGAAAGAACTTCTTGATCAAGGTTTGAATTACTTTTTAAATTTAGAATCTTCTAAAATCATAGATATTCCTTTAGAGGAAATTTCATTTAGAAAAGGTCTGAATTCGATCGTTGTCAGCCCCGATCCTTTTTTGTATCAGAGAATCCGCGCGCACCTAAGAGCCATGGGCTGGGAAACCTATCCTTGCAGAGAACTTTCCATTCTCAGAGAACGATATAAAGAATACGAACCCGGAATCCTATTCGTAGACTGGGAAAGACTGAACGTCAAAGAAGCCGTAGAACAACTCAAAAATCTTCCGCAGAGATCGACCTTTCCGCCGATCATCGGAATCAGAGACGTAAAAAGAGAAAATCTTTTTCAAGATCTTTCTATGGGAATCCGGGATTACTGTCAGGAACTATATTCAGAAAAAGAAATATTAGAAATACTGAATCAATCAATATTCGAACCCGAAAGAGAAAATATCGGTTCCGAAAATCAAAAAAGAATAATTTTCGAGTTTAGAACCGGAATTCAACCCACCGGGATTCGAATCGAAAGAATCGCACCGACTCGGTTCTCGACGGATCGGTTGGAAAAAATAAAACTCAGGAATTTGCTGAGCTGGATGCAGAATTTTCTCTGAGCGATTGTTCCGATAAACCGAGTTCAATCAAAATAATTCTTGAAGACGGACTTAAAGTCCGGTTTGAAGTAAAATAGAGAAAAGTATTATACGTGGATAGCGGAGTTCAAAGATATGCGGCCCACAGATTTTATCTTAGAAAAAGAATGATCTTCTCCTCTCATCATTTCGTCTGAATGCTAAAGTAGAATTTAGAATGTTAGAAACACATTATATATCTTCGCCTGAAATCGAATCCATCGGATACGACCCGGAAATAAAAGAACTTCACGTTCGAATGAGAAACGGAAAGGAAAGAATCTTTGTAAAAATCGAAAGAGAAGTCTACACCGAGTTGATGCAATCCGGCTCTAAGATGGAATTCCTACAAAAACTAATCGAATCCGTTTGATATTTCTCTGTTCGTTTATTTATTATTGAAGTAATTATTTCTTATATAATCATTGGAATCCGAGATACAAACAAATGTCAAAAGGCAAAGAAAAAAAGACTTCACAACTCATCGATACCGCCTTCGCTTATTATTTTCACAGAACCGATCGACTGTTAAGACTTCACTTTACGAAACTTATGGCCGATTACAACGAAGATATCACCGTTGAACAATGGATTCTACTCAACCAGCTTTCAGTCACCGAATCCGCTTCGCAGACGGATCTCGTCGATAAAACCTTTAAAGACAGACCGAACGTTACTCGCCTTTTAGACGGCTTGGAGAAAAAAGATTTAGTACAAAGGCAGGACGACCCGGAAGACAGAAGAAAATTCCAAGTCGTAATTACAAAAAAAGGAAAAGCCCTTTTGGAGAGGACCGTTCCCCTTATGTTACAAGAGAGAAAATACGTTTATAAGGGTCTAAGCAATTCCGATTTACAAACTCTAAAAAGAATTTCTGAAACGATCGAAAACAACGTTTTGGATGGAAGAATCTAAGATGTTTTCTCGTTTCAGAATTTAACGTTCGGTCCGATTGCGATTTAAGAATCAGTTGAGATGCGCTTTTAGATCTTCCAATGAAATATGATCCGTAACCTTTTTTGAAAATTTCACGATCTGCATCCTCAAATCCGGTCCGATCAAAAATTCCGCGGGCATACGATCCATTTTCATACCGGGAACTTTTTTCATTTCAAAACCCAATCCTTCGGCTTCCTTGATCTCCTTCTTTCCGGTCAAAATCGTTTTTACAACTCCCAACCAAGAAAAACCGACGTCGTAGAGTTTATAAAGACTATTGGACGGATCCGGAATCAATGGGAATGGAATTTCTTTTTTACCGACACTATTTTTAATACTCTCCTCAGTGGATTCGAATACCGCCAAAATCTGAAGCCCCTTTCTTTGAAGTTCAGGATAGGCGTTTAAGAGCTGATGAACTCTCAAATTGCAAAGAGCGCATTCCGCGTTCCTAAAAAAGGCCAAAAGAGTATATTTCCCCTTCAGATCTTCAAGATGAATCGTTTTTCCAAGATAATCTTTTACAGTAAACGCTTTCGCGTTATCTCCCGTTTTTAGTCTCATAAAAATCTCCTTTCATTCTAAGTCAAAGATTAGACGCATTTTATTGCCTATGCAACAATTATTTAAACATCATTTTTGATTTTTTAGACAAATCTCGAAAAATTTTTCGATTTTATGAGATTTCTCAAACAAAAAGAATCGGTCATCGATGACCGTAGATTTATTTGAAGAGTCAAAAGATCCTTGACTTTTCTTTTCAAAACCCTACTTTCCTCAAATCATGAAACGTATCCTGCTCTACACACTATCCCTTTTACTGGTTTTATTGATCGTTCTTCCTTTTATCGCTGATGGAGAAAATCAAATCATTGATTCCGAAATTCGATCCAAAAGTGGTGGAACCTTTATCGAAACTCCGGATGGATTCGTTCATTACGAGTTCAAGGGACCTGAAAATGGCGATGTCGTAATTTTAGTTCCGGGATTCTCCAATCCTCTTTTTATTTACGAACCTTTATCCAAAATTCTTCAAAAGGAAGGATATCGAGTTCTTACGATGGATCTTTTTGGAAGAGGTCTTTCCGATCGACCGGATACGATCTACAATCCGGAACTTTTTGAAAGGGAATTGCTTTCTTTATTCCATTCTTTGAATATTCAAAAACCGGTAAATTTAATCGGAACTTCCATGGGAGGGATCATAGTAAGTCAGTTTACGCTAAAACATCCTGAAAAAGTCAAAAAATTAGGTTTGATTGCGCCTGCGGGTTTTCCAATGGAACTTCCTTTGCTGGGAAAATTGACAAGGCTTCCATGGATCGGCGACTATTTTACAAAAGCATTTGGAGACAGAGCGATTCTAAACGGTTCTAAGACAAATTTCTTTGCTCCGGAAAAGTTTCCGGATTTCAACTCAATCTATAAAGAGCAAATGAAATACATCGGTTTCAAAAGAGCCATTCTTTCCAGTTTAAGAAACATGCCTTTAGAATCCTTTCAAAAAGATTACGAAAAATTAAGCGAGAGCCCAATTCCTAAATTGCTGATCTGGGGAAGGAATGACAAGGTCGTTCCTTTTAAGAATAGCGAAGCGGCCCTCAAAACTCTAAAGGGCATCGAGTTTCTTCCTTTAGAGAATGAGGGACATATCCCTCATTTCGAATCTCCTGAAAGAATCACTCCAAAACTGCTTGAATTTTTGAAAAAGTAAAAAGTAGGAACTCACACGTTTCCAAAAATCCTACTTTCAAAATTCAATCAATCCAGTGGAACTAAATACGTCGTTTTATGTTCGGTCAGGGGTTCGTAGATTTCCATAGAATGTTTCCCCTTTAAGTTACAACCTTTCTCTTCGCAGGCCTGGAAAACCTTTGGGTAAACCTTGTAGATTCCTAAAAAAATCGAGAGAAAGTTCTTTAGAGGAAATTCGGCTAAGACATACTTTTTCTCGGGGATGGTGCGCATCTTTAATTCGAGCGAGAGACCTTCCGGAACTTTCGAAATTGGTTCCGTCAAAATAGCGCCCACTTCACAACGAAGTTTTTCTTTGGGAACTTCATTCGGATTGTCTAAATAGATTCCAAAAAGTTTGAAGTTGTGAATTCCTTTTGCCGGAAGTTCTTTCTGTAGAGTTTCAAAAGTAATGCCGACATTTCGATAGTCGCCAATTCTTTCGTGGGATAAAACGTAAAACGGACCGCGGCTTTCTTCTTTTACTGGAACCGTATCAAAGACGCCCATGTAAAATAAGAATCCGAATAAACACAGCGCCAAAATCAGCGTCGAAAAAGTTAAGATTTTCATATTCACCTCAAAGACTTAAGATTATAAAAAAGGATATAACAGCTTATTGTACTTAGGAAATCGAATCTCTCGGATCTTTTCAAAATAGCTTCCATTTTTTAATGCTCGCATTCGAATTTTATTCCCAGACGAGGCAATCTCCTACTAGAGCTTTTTCGGATCTACCTTTCTTCGGCTTTCTTTATCGAAGATCGAACCCAACCTCTAACCTTACAATCGATCCCGAGGTTCGATAGAACTTTCCCCGGAAACAGGCAAAAGCTTCCACCGATCCGAATTCATTCCTTTTACTGGCTTCTAATCAAACAAAGATCCCCTCCTCGACCGAATTACGAATCGAAAATCATCTTTTTTGAACATGTTCATAAATATTGGTTTACAAACCCGCGACGTCGGCTCAATATTTGAACATGTTCAATTTTTGGAGTAAAACTATGAAACGAATGAACTTGATTCTCCTCACATGCTTTTTTGGAATCGTATCCTCCGCTTACGGAGATTCTCAGAGCGATTTCTTTGAAGAAGTTCGAAAAGGAGATCTGATAAAGATCGAAAAGGCCCTCACCAAGGAACCGGAATTGGTGGAATATACTGACAGCAGAGGCAGAAGCGCAGTGTTTTATGCGATTGAAAGCGGAAATCCAAAGGTTCTAAAATACATTTTGGATCGATACAATCCGATCGACAGAGCGGACAACGCTGGTGAATATCCGATTCATCTTGCAGCTAAATATCCCGATAGCAAGTTGATAGAATTGTTGATCGATCGTGATTCTTATTTGGAATATCTCAATCGAAACGGTGAAAATGCATTGGATGTCGCTTTACAATACGGAAATAGCAATGCGGCCGCGTATTTGATGGCAAAAGGACTGAAGGCTTCCAGACCAAAATCGGGTCCTTTTACCATCGGACTCTATTCCGCGTATCTCATCATCAGCATCTTGATGACCATCTGGGTAGCGAGAACACTTTTCAACAACGGAAGAATCTTCTTGGTTCAGATGTTTAACGGAGAGGAAAAGCTTGCGGATTCCATCAATCATCTTCTGATCGTTGGATTCTACTTGATCAATATCGGCTACATAAGCCTTTCCTTGACTACCAACCAAAAGCCTTTAGATCTGGCAGAATGTATCGAAGTCTTAACCACAAAAGTCGGTGTTGTACTTTTGATCTTAGGAGCGATGCATTTTTTCAATCTATTCTTATTTGCAAAGTTCAGAAAGAAAATCTCATCCAGTTTTGGAGAAGCTGAAGCCAGGGCATGATTCGAAAAAAAGTCAAATCCACAGGAGAAACCGGAAAGTCTCAACAAACCCGGTCTCTCCTTTTTAAAACCGCAATTTCATTATTTCAAAAGGAAGGTTACGATCAGACCACGATGAGAGCGATCGCTCAAAAAGCCGGTCTTGCGGTCGGAGCCACCTACTACCACTTTAAAACCAAAGAAGACATCGTTCTTGAATTCTACAGACTTACACAAGAAGAAGCAAATATTCAAAATATAGAATATTGTAAATCCGAACTGGATCTAAAAGCGAGGGTGAAGAATATCATCCGTTTCAAACTCGGACAATTTCAGGGATATGAAAAATTCCTACACGTTCTCGCCAGAAGCGGCGGAGATCCGAAACATCCTCTTTCTCCTTTTAGCAAAGAAACTCAACAAATTCGAGAGGACGCGGTTTCGCTTTTTCGAAACGCCATCGAAACTTCCAAAGATTCTGTTCCTTCCGATTTAGCAAAAGATCTTCCTTTTCTATTCTGGCTTTTACAGTTGGGAATCATCTATGTCTGGTTATTCGATTCTTCCATAAAAAAGAAAAAAGCGGAGACCTTGCTTGAAAAAGGATTGGATCTCGTTTTTCAGCTTCTCAAACTTTCTTCCCTACCGATTTTTCGATCCGTTCGAAAATCCGTTTTGTCCATGATTGGACTTTTTAAAGATTAAATTTTAGAGGCCGCAGGAATGAATTTAAAAGACGTCAACACTCTCCCCTCTGCTGATAAAAACAAAGAGGAAGTTCTTCTCAAAACGGCTGAATATCTCAAAGATCTTTCTAAACTTCAGGAAAAATTATACGCAAAAAAAGAACGTTCCGTTTTGATTCTTCTACAAGGGGTTGATACCGCCGGGAAAGACGGGACCATCAAACACGTTTTTGCAGGATTGAACCCTTTGGGTTGTTCGGTTAAAGCTTGGACAAAGCCGAATTCGGAAGAAATACAATATGATTTTCTTTGGAGAATTCATAAGTATGTTCCATCGAAAGGAATGATCTATATTCACAATCGCTCACATTACGAAGACGTAATTATGCCTCTCGTCCACGGAACTCTTCCGGAAAAAAGAATCAAAGAAAGAATGGAGTCTATCCGTAATTTTGAAAGACATCTTTCGAGAGAAAACAACACTCTCATTCTAAAATTCTTTTTACACATCTCCAAAACGGAACAAAAGGAAAGAATCGAGGAAAGAATCAAAGATCCGGACAAAAAGTGGAAGTATGATCCCTCGGACGAAGTCACTCAAGAACACTGGGAAGAATATCGATCCGCCTATGAAACGATCCTCAATGAGAAGGATCAGGAGAAAGAATGGAATCTGATTCCCTCCGATAAGAAATGGTATCGCAATTACAAAGTCGCAAAAATCATCTGCACGGAATTGGACAAAATCGTTTCCTGAGCTGAAAGCAAATAAATCAAACTTTTGTATTTTATAATTTTCTTATGTTATTCTTTTCTCGGGAAGTGCTCAACACCGAGCAAAAGTCCGTGCAAGCAAATTTTAATGAAAAGTTCTGTAGGAGCTCTTACAAATTCCTATAAAAAGAATTGTGATTTTTTATAGAGTCGATCATCCGATCGGATCCAATAAAAAAGGCCGGGATTTTCACCCGGCCTTTTTTTATCCCCTAACTAAGGAATCCTTTCTAACACGGCTTCGAATCTAAAAATCCCGATTCATTCCTCGTTTCGAAGCGAATAAACCGAGGATCTTCAACTGGGCCTCTTTTACTTTTTCAGAGCTGTCATAAGAATCATCGGATTTCATAAGTTCTTTCATCAACCATCGAGAAGATTCTCGATCCAAAAAATCTAAAACTTGAATGACAAGTTTTTCACGAACGCTTTTCAGCGCGCCCGCCAAATCGGGAAGACTGACTTGTCTAAGAAGATCTTTCAATTCGTTGTGAGAAAGAGAATGAAAAGCGCGGCTTAAAAGAATATCGGAATCGATCTGAGGTTTGGAATTACAAAACTCCGCATAAAAATCATTGAGGAGAATCGTATCGATTTCCTTTCTCTTCTCCATCACGTAATCCCAAAAATTCTTCTGATAGGATTCTCCGAAATAAGAAGCGACTCTTTCTAAAAAAATGGAAATGTGCAATTCTTTCTGAATGGTTTCCATTCCTTCCAAAATAATAATTCTATCTAAAAGTTCTTTTCCTTCATAACTTCCGGAAAGAATATAACCTTTCAAAATATTTCGAACATTTTCGGAATCCATTCCGATTCCTAAAAGTTCAAAACCTTTTCTCAAAAGAAACGGATGTTTTTCCGAATTGAACTCATCGATCAAAAAATATTTTCCAAAAACATAACACTTTTCGCAGAGTTCCAACATCATTCCGAGAGTAACTAAGCTCTGTTCTTTCTCGCTGTCTTTGCAAAAAAGCTGATCCGATTTTATGTGTGCCAGCATGTCTTCGTTTCTCCGATTTCTTTGATTGTAGTTTTTAAACGTTTTTCCAGTCCAAATACCGAATTGGAATCAATGGATTCTTTTTGCTGAAAGATGCATCAATAGACGAAGAAACGGAATTCTTTCAAACTTTTTGCTCAAAAATTCTTTTTTTATAATTCAAAATTCCATTCAAATCCTTCTTCGTAATCCTTTTGTTTTAGCATTCCTTAAACCTTTGGAACCAATTCGATTCCATTTAAAAAACGATCCGCTGAAAATGAATGTAAGAACAGAGAAAGTCTGCTAAGAAATCGGCTCCAGAGGATAGAGTAAAACCTGAATCGATTCGGAATAGTGAACGAGAAATGTGTCTTCTAGGATGGGAATGTCATGACTTTGGAGAAGCTCATTTTTATGAATGATACATTCTCCTTTTTGAAGCGGCCAAGGAACGTGATGAACTTCTCCTCTATATATTCTTCCTTTAGAATCTTGAGAATAAAGACAGTATCTTTCTGTGAGCCAGTTTTCAAGAGTTCCCGGCTTTGATCGATACACCTCGGAGATGGGTTTGTATTCTGCGTGAAATTCCGCAGCCGCCGCGCGATGATCTTTTCTAAACGAGAAGAATTCTTTTTGATTCCCCTCGCTTCGTATGGAAATCTTTGCGTAGAGATAGGGAAGATAAAAAAACTTTCTTGCGATCTCGACGACAAGACGATTGGCCGCGTCCAAACTAAAGAAATAAACTCCTTGTTTTTCTCCATTCTTTACGTAGGTCCGAACATTCAATTCCGGAAAATAAGAAATCCATGGTAAGGGCGGCAAATACATTGGTCTCACTCCTTTCATTCGAAAAGGTACCAATCCTATATAAGCCTTTCCTTCAAAAGTATCCGCTTCCAACCCGTTCGGCAAAACTTCGTCCAAAAATTCTTTCGAAACTTCCCAGTGTAAAAATGCCAGTTCTTCCCAATACTGAACCATAAACGGCTTTGCCTTTGGTAAGGGCCAAGGCCGATGCGAGATTTGTTTTTGAATGTTTTGAAGAGATGAAAAGATCACGAGAAGAATATTATCGTTTCCTGATCCTCAATGGAATTGATTTTTACATTCTTCCTAAGATTTTTATCTCATTTCAGATCTAATTTTACTTTCAGCTAACAGAGCCCGTAACAATATCATCTTATAATTTTCCATTATTTTTTTAAAAAATGGAAAAACCCTGTCTGAGTAGTTCCTACGAGCTGATAGGAATAGAAAAAGGTTCGATATGAAAAAGAAATGTAAAAAGTTACTCTTGGGATTGGTCTTTATCACTTCGTTTATCAATTGTCCGGGCGCTGGAGGCGGTTCCGATATGACGCCGATCTTATTTTTATTGATGGGCGGTGCCAGTTCCGGGGGCAACAAGACATCTCCTCCTACGACCCCATCCGCACCTTGTATGGAAAAAAATTCCTTTACGATTTCAAGCGGTACGTCTTGGACTTTCAGCGGACTTCCTTATTTTTATTCGAGTGCGAAGACATACACTCTGTCTCCTTCAAAACCTTCTTCCATATTCTATGCAAAACAAGATCATACGTTTACAAATCCGAATGCCGATTATAGGCCGGTCTTCCCCACGTTTTACGATTCCAACGGTAGCAACTATCAAGGAAGAGAAGCTTGGAACGTTTTCACCGTTACTTCTATGAGTCCTTACGGATACAACGGTTATTACTATGTGAACAAGTTTATCAACAACACGCTTTCATCGGGACAAATCAATGCGGTTGATTTTAACTTTCCTACCAATCCCGCGACAATCAACGCGAGCGCTTCGATCATCACAAACTGTAGAACTCTGGATTCGGATGAACGATCCTTTTCTGCGAGTAGCGGTTCTTCCAGTTCAAACGGTTTGAGCAAAATTTGGACTAATCGCAAGAAATTGAATGTGAATCTAATCTTTATTAAAGACGGCAACACCCGAGCTTACCCCGATCCGACGGAAGCCGGTTTGCAAACCGCCTTAAATCGCTGGAAATCCATTTATGCGCAAAACTCGGCGAAGATTGACATTCAATTTAGCGTGACCGAGTTGGATTCTTCGGAGTTCCTAAGTCTCGCTTCTCTCTCTACCGATTTTTACAACACGACCGGAAGTTTAGGAAAATTATTTTCTTCCACTTCCTCAGTTCAATCCGATGTCGCATTAAATCTTTATATCGCAAGAGATGAAACCGAGGTCGGAGGTGTTCTTGGAATTTCAGGCGGGATTCCGGGAACCGTCGGTCTCAAGGGCACTCCTCAATCGGGAATGATCGTATTTATCGAACCTCATCGTTCTTCGGGCACACTCGGATCCATTCTGAGCGTCGCAGATCAAAATTTCTTAGGAGATACGATGGCACACGAAGCTTCTCACTTTCTAGGATTATTTCATATCGTGGAAAGCGCGGGTCAAAGCGGAAGTAGTTACCCGAATTATACGATGGACCCTTTGATCGAAACTCCGATCTGCACTTCTGCGAGAAACACAAACGGAAACGGCAGAGTCGACATCAGCGAATGTAGCGGAACCGGCTTTTTCGATTCCGGCTCTCTAAACCTTATGTTTTGGGCGGGGGACGGGGTGACCCAACAAACTCAACTTACCGGAGAACAGGGATGGGTTTTGAGACTAAACCCTCTCGTTTACTAAATAAATTAGGAAAATAGCATATATGAAAAGTATAATTCTTCAATTGATTATTTTGGCGACGTTTATTACGCCCTTGTTTGCGGGAAATTTAGATCCGCAAAAACTCTCGGAGATCAGATCCGTCTTATCCGGCACAAGACATTTGGAAGATTTAAACGAGCTCAAAGCAAATTTAGAGATCTACGAAGCGGATCCTTCTCCTTATTTGATCGCGATCATCCAAGAATCCGGAACCAGAGTTTATATTAAAACCAGAGCTTTGAATTTACTTCAATTCTATCCTTCGGAAGCAAACTCACAATTCTTAGAATCTAAAATTTCCGCCAACAATGAACATGAATCGGTAAGGAAATTCGCGATTCGTAGTTATGCGATTTCGCAAAAAGGTCAGACGACCAAGGTAGAATCGTTTTTAGGAAAGTATCGCCACGATGCAAATCTGGGGACTTTCGTAAATCGGACCCTCAAAGAATTCAATTCCAATCCTACTCTCGAAAAGAACGATTCTTCCAAACGACAAATTGACAGAAACAATATGAAGAAGTAGAAACGAGAGTCCGATGACGCGCATTTGAAAAAGTAAGTTTGCCGCCTTCGTTAGGAAAAGGCCTCTTCGAAATTCTCTGAAGTGGCTTTTTTTGTAGGAACTCCTGCGTTTTCCAAGACTTCGGAAGAGAAATCCTACTATCTAAAAAATGTAGGAACTCCTGCAAAACAAGCCTGAAGTTCCGCCCGAAAAAAACGCGGGAACTCCCCTAAAAATTGGTGTAGAAGAAATACCAAAGTTCAGAAATCTGTGCTCATGAGCCAAATTGAATCCGTTCCAATCGGAACCCTCCCACCCTTGGGACAGGTTCCTAAAAAAATGTATGCACAGGTCGTTCGTCCCGAGCGTTTTGGAGATCCGATCAAAGCAATTCAGGAAGAACTCATCGATGTTCCAGAAATAGCTCCGGACGAAGTGCTCGTCGCGGTAATGGCAGCCGGTGTAAATTATAACAACGTTTGGGCCGCTCTCGGATTTCCCGTAGATGTAATCGGCGCAAGAAACAAAAAAGGTGAACCCGAGAAGTTTCATATCGGCGGATCCGACGCGTCCGGTATCGTTTATAAAGTCGGTGCGGATGTTAAGAATGTAAAAGTCGGAGACGAAGTCGTTCTTCACTGCGGAATCTGGGATAAAAACGATCCTTGGGTGAAAGCGGGAAAAGATCCTATGTTCGCGCCTTCTCAGTTGATCTGGGGATACGAAACGAACTGGGGTTCTTTCGCGCAATTCTGCAAAGTGCAAGACCATCAGTGTCTTCCAAAACCGAAACACCTTTCTTGGGAAGAAGCCGCCGCTTACATGTTAGTCGGTGCGACCGCTTATAGAATGCTTCATCACTGGAAACCGAACGACGTACAAAAAGACGACGTCGTTTTGATCTGGGGAGGAGCGGGTGGACTCGGTGCGATGGCGATTCAAATCGTAAAAGCTGCCGGTGGAATTCCAATCGCAGTCGTATCCGAAGACGATAAGTTCGACTTCTGTATGAAGTTAGGCGCCGCGGGAGTAATCAATCGAAAGAAGTTCAACCACTGGGGAGCTTTGACTTCCGAAATCAACAAGATGGAAAAATTCGCAGAATGGACCAAGTCCGCTCGCGAATTCGGAAAGGCCATCTGGGACATCGCGGGAAAAGGAAAAAATCCTAAGATCGTTTTCGAACATCCGGGAGAAACCACCATTCCTACTTCCATGTTTGTTTGTGAAACAGGAGGTATGGTTGTCATCTGTGCCGGAACCACCGGTTTCAACGCGACCGTTGACTTACGTTATCTCTGGATGAGACAAAAACGTCTTCAAGGTTCTCACTTTGCAAACGATGAAAACTCAAAAGGTCTCAACGACTTAGTCATCGAGAAAAAAGTCGATCCTTGTCTTTCCAAAACCTTTGCCTGGAACGAGACGGCTGCTTCTCACCAGTTGATGAAGGAAAACAAACATCCTGCTGGAAATATGTCTATCTTAGTAGGAGCCGACAAACCGGGACTAGGAAAAAAATAATTTCCAATTCGGTAAGTCGTAATACCCCCGAAAGCTGAAAAGGTTTTCGGGGGTTTTTATTTTTGATGAGAATATCTCGGGCGCGTTCTGCGTTCGATCTTCCGAAGTAAAGAATACGTCTTTAAGTTCCGCAGAACCGCGCTCTTAGCTCCGGTCAAGTTATTGCCAAAGAAAAAGCGAACAAAGCGCAACCGATTTGCAATAACTTGACCACGCTTCGATCGCTCGCGCGGAAAAATCTTAAACCAAAACCGGTAACTTATTGGATGGATGGATTCGATTCAATTTTTGTTTTAAAAAAGAATACGCTTTCCCCTTAATCGAGTACGGTCCGATCTTTTCCGAATCACCGGAATAAAATATCTGAGCCTGTTGCGGGTCGATCTGAACATTGGTCAGGCCAAGGTTCAGGAGTTGCTCGACTTCCTCTCGGTATTCGAAAGAACGATCCCCTCTTCTTCTTACATCGACGATCTTCCCCGACTTACAAAGGACGTCGTCCCCCATATCATAAAACTTACCGATCGGAAAAAGCAAATCGGTAAAATTATCCTGAACGACCAACGGATGCCAACCGTCGATATCCATAGGAATCTGAAAGGAAAATCTTTCGTTCTGAAGTTGATAATAGGAAGGATCAATGGCATTCTTAAAAATCCGGAGAGCGACTGCCGGCATCTCGGTGGAGCCGTACTGCTCGATCAGCAAGACATTCGAAAATCTCCTAAATATCTTTCTTAAATCGGAAAAATAAATTCTTTCTCCGCCTAACTTGATCGCCTTTAGATTCTTCAGGGAAACCGTCGGATCGTCGATCAACTCTCGAACCACGCTCGGATAACAGGAGATGACGTGCGGGTCAAACGTATCCAATTGATCAATCTCGTCCAATTGAAAGGACCGCATCGTTATCGAACCCATTTGTAATTTAACCGCCGCTTCGGTATGAGAGATTCCTCCAAAAAGAGCGATTCTTTCCGGATAGGATTGATAGAATTCGACATAAGGACGAATGACCCTCTTTGCAATGTCCGCAACGTCCGCTTTAGACCTTGGAATAAGCAAAGGTTCGGAAGTGCTCCCGCTCGAAGCCTGAATAATTATATCCTCGCCCAAAGATTCCTTTCGAAGAAACAGATCTCGCTCCTGTTCCGTTAACCTTCCCTTCTTTAAGATTTCCAAATATTCATTTTTAATATAATCCTTTCCTACATACTCGCTCATTTTCACCCTCTTATACGATCAACGTTCGCTATCTTTTACTTTGTTTGCCTAAATCTAATATTCTTTCATAGAAAAGTTCTAATTTAGAAGTTTCGCAAGGACATTAAAGGCTCTTTAAAAGGAAAAACTCTGATGCACTGCATCAAAATAAAAAGAGATTCTTCGATTCCATTGGAATTGTGGATACAATCTTCTCCTTCCATTTATAATCTAATCGCCGCTATACGTTTCTAAATCTTTTCATTCAATCCGTTCTATAATAATCAAATTTCAATGAGGAAAATAAATTTACCGTTTGACTCTATTATTTCAACTCCATTTAATATCCCTTCAGAATTTTTCACGCTTTTGATTCGAAAAAGGAATTACAATGACGAATGTTCTCCAGCTCAATTATTACTCGATAGGTTATATCTCCGGGACAATCTTTTCCACATTCCTCTTAGTATATCTTTTAAGCTTAAAGGGGAAGTCTAAACAAACCTGGCTTTTAGTCGGATATTTCTTTTTTGCACTGCTTCTAAACTTAGGATTCGTATTAAGAACTACTATCTTTACTCAGGAAGTTGCCAAACCAGCAAGCTTTCTTATAGCGCTCTATACTTGTTTTTCAAACTTAGTTCTGTTATCATTCATCTATTCCTTTCCCAAAAACCGTAATAAAAAAGAATCTTATATTTCCTTCTTCTTCGTTGCGGGAATCGGAATTTTCGGATATTCGTATTATATATTACAAAATCTTAATTCAGAGATCTTTTATAATTTCGATACTCAGCTTTTTGAATTTCAGACGCCACAATCCACCGCCCCGATGGGTTTGGTTCATTTTCTAACTTTCTTATGGATCTTAACCGTAATCATCCGAAAAACCGTCAGCGAGGAGAGAGAATTTAGGAGAAACGAAAACAACGGAGACAATCGATTCTTCCATCTTTTGAGTCCTAATGCGAGAATGTTGCGTTCTTTCGGCTGGGCTGTGATACTTCATACTTGCTTTTCAGCGGTTTATGTTTTGTACGCGGCCAAAAAGATTTCTTTCGCCGACTTCCAGCTTCTTCTTACATCTGCGACGAGCCTGCAGTTATTTATCTATACCGTCATCTATCTAAACAATTCTCCACAACCTTCTTCATTTATGGTAAAGATCGTCGGTGTAACCCTTGTTACCACGCTCACGATCCTAAGCATCGTTTCAAGAATTACCTTTCGAATCAACGAGACCTATTTCGACGAAGCGAGAAATATCGAAGTAGAAACGATTCTAAAGAATATTCAGAAATTAGATAAAACCATCATTCCGGACAAAGTAATTTATATCGCATCGCGACCCAAAAGCGACGGCCTATTCGCTTCTTCTTTCAAGATAGAACACAAAAAGCTAAATACAATTCAGCAGAAGGTCTTATTTCAAAGTGAAGCCAATGAAATGGGGAAATATCTAAATCGACTCCAAAAGAAATCGATTTCATCCAAGGAAGAATGGAAGGATTATTACGGAATCGACGAAACCTCGTCGGCAGCGGTTTCCAATCGTATGTATCGTTCTCTAAAACTCGCAAATGGAGAGACGATCTTATTGGTTCGTTACTTGATCAAAAATGAAAATACGATCTTTGAAGTCGCGTATCCATATTCTTCTTACATGGAAATGGTACATTCTATCGTTTTAAAAATGGCGACCTTGATCGTCTTAACTGCGTTATTGATTCTTTTACTATTTCCATATCTATTTCACGGCGGCCTCATTCGTCCGCTGATGTTGCTTTTGAGCGGAGTCAAACAAGTCAACGAAGGAGAATATAACGTTTCAGTTCCGGTTCAGGCTGAAGATGAAATCGGATTCTTATCCAGATCCTTCAATCACATGGTGGCTTCCATTCGTTCCGCACAAGAAAAACTGAAAGACTACGCTGAAACTTTGGAAGAAAAGGTCGTAGAAAGAACCCATGAACTGCAACAAAGTTTGGAAAAGGTTCAAGAATTAAAAACAAAACAAGACGCGGATTACTATCTAACTTCTCTTCTTATTCAACCTCTTGCTCAAAACAAATCGAAGTCGGAAAACGTTTTTGTAGAATTTCTAACGGAACAAAAAAAGAAATTTCAGTTCAAACGCTGGGCTTCGGAGATCGGAGGAGATCTTTGTGTTTCCAGTAAAATCAACCTGAAGGGAAAATCTTACAGCGTCATTCTAAACGGAGACGCGATGGGGAAATCAATTCAAGGCGCTGGAGGTGCGTTGGTTCTTGGCTCGGTCTTCGAAGCCATTCTGGAAAGATCGAGAAATTCTTTCGATGTAATGAATCTTTTTCCGGAACGTTGGCTTAAGAACACATTCATCGAACTCCATAATATTTTTACGAGTTTCGACGGCACCATGTTAGTATCCGTGTTCGTCTCCCTTCTCGACGAAGAATCCGGTTTATTATATTATATGAATGCGGAACATCCCCTTCCTGCGTATTATCGAGATGGAGTTGCTAACTTTCTTCCGCATCGATTCTTTTATAGAAAACTGGGAATGCCTATCAATATGGAGACTAGTCTCCATATCAATACCTTTCAGTTTCAACCGGAAGACGTTCTGATTATAGGTTCTGACGGACGCGACGATATTCTAATCCAAGATGAAAACGGTACCAACATGAACGAGAATGAAGATTTCTTTCTCAGATGTGTTGAAAAAGGGGACGGACATCTCCAAGAGATCGTAAAAGAAATCAAACTTGCGGGCGAGGTTACCGACGACATTTCTCTGATTAGAGTCGAATACAAATTAGGAAAAGTCATAGAGCCTTCCGAATCCGAAGAAGTGAACAAAACTTACGTCAAAGCTCGTAACGAATTCAAACAAAAGAATTACGACGATACGATTCCTCTTCTTGAATCGATTTTAGAAAAGGATCCGACGTATCAAAGAAATCGAAAAATTCTCAAGCTACTTACAAACGTTTATATTCAAAAAAAAGAATATCAAAAGGCGGCCGAGGCGGCTTTACATTATAGCAACGCGACTCCTGAAGATTCGGATTGTTTATTTATCATCTCTAAATGTTATAAGAATTCCGGAAATATAAAAAATGCCACTGATTTCGGAGAACGGCTAAGACTACGAAATCCGGAACATAAGCAAAATTTAATACATCTTTCTGAAATTTACCAGACCGCGGGCGACGTAAGCCGTGCAACAATGTTGATCAACGAGGCAAAATATTATGAAAACAACGGAAACCACAATGAACAGTGAAGAAACCCTAGTTTCAAACATCAAGAATGTAAAACAATATGCGCCTTCTACGGAAAGAAGACAACACGGTCGGATCGACGTTCGTATGGGCGGGGATATATTATTATTTGCTTCTCATCCCACTTGGAAGGAACCAAAAGAGTTCCGGGTTCTAGATTATTCTTCGCTCGGCTTGGGAATAGAAAGCCTGAGTAAGGATCTCCATTTGTTAAGCGAAGATCTCAAAGAGAATATTTCAGTCATGGTCGACTTTCGTTTATCCCCGAAAGATACGAATCCTTATAATTTCAATTGTCGCATCGCAAACAAATCGCAAAAGGAAGAACAACCTCTTAGATTGGGCCTCCATAGGATTTTAGGCTCCGAAGATCTTTTTCAAGACAGATCGGAAACGATGATGGAGATCTCGGATCAGATCCCTCTTTTCGGATTGATGGATCACCCTTTTCTCTATGATCAAACCTCTCTCATCAAAGTTAAAAGAATCGCGAGAAAACGATTTCTCATCGAGAACTACGATCAATCATTGGCGATTTTTCCATCGATGGACATCGTATTCAGCCTTAATCTTTTTAGCGGAAATGAACCGATTCACGCAAAGGTCGAAGCTGTTCAACCCATTGCCGGCGGAATCAGCTTTTTAGCAAACATCGACTTTCTTTCGGAAAATACGGAAAAGGCAATCGTAAGATACTTTCTTCGTTTGATCGATATCGGTCCGTTTGCTCTTCGCAAACTCGGATTCAATACCGCCAACATAAAGAACATCATGACGTATCGATTCGTCAAATCTCAGCAAGAATACGTTGAAGTTTTGAAGTTAAGAAAACTTGCATATTCGGCTGTAAAAAAATTAAAAAAAGAAGCCGAACTCTCAGACGTATCACATTGGTATGATCCTAATAGTAGAATTATTACCGCTTGGCATCACAATCGTTTGATCGGAAGCGCCAACGTATTCTTTGCGAACGGAGAGGATATTCCTTTCGAATTGCAAAGACATATCAAACCGGAAGAATTCAAAAAACTACCAAACGCCAGGGATATGATAGAAGTGGTCGGCTTGTGTATGCATCACGATTATCGGAAAAGCGATATTTTGATGGGGATCTTTGAACGAATCTTTCATGTTTTGATTACTACAAACAAATCCTATATCATCGCGGCGACCGATCCTTATTTATGGAAAGTTTATGAACCGCTGGGTTTTGAGAAAACTGGAATCAAATATACGCTTCGAAAAAACGATCGAGATTTGGTTTTAGACGTGATTATGGTTCACAGAAGAGTAGGAACTTACGGCGGACTCAAACTGGATCCGATGCGATGGAACGAACTTTATAGAGATATGTCAAAGTATCTGGATGGACAAGGCGTTTTGCCAAAAACGATGGGATATAAAATTCTATCGCCAATCTATAAAACATATATTGAATATGCTAAATTTATGGATAACTCGCAAAGAATGATCAAAGAAACTCAGAATGGGATCATTCAATCCAGCATTGTAAAAAAGGTATTGGACTACGAGATCATCAAACGTTTTATAGACAGTTATCAGGCCGAAGTGGCAAAGAATAATATCAATTCCGATTCAGACATTAGCGATTAATAAGATTATAAAAGGGGGCGATCCGATATCGAATGATAAAGGATCGAATCATCTTCTCATACTCTTGAGGATTGCGATTCCAGTTCTCACTGTGTTTTGCATTCCATTGTGTTAGGTGAATTTCTTTTTCTTTTACGGAAAGCTTAGAAAAAATTCTTTCCGAATGAGAAGGTAACGTGGCGACGTCGGCTGCGGAATGCATCAGCAAGGTTGGAGTCTGAATCATCTCAGCAAAGGATTCGGGAGAAGAATCTTGTAAATCGGCTCCGGATCGAACCGAGGCAAGCCAGATTGCGGAAGGCAACATCGTAAGTATAAGTTTGGAATATAACACAACGGCCCTTTCACGAAAAACGACTGTTGCTTGACTATAAGAAGAATCCGCGAGTAAGAACGAATATCGTTCTTTGGACTTTGCAACAGCCAAAAGCGAAATCGCAGCTCCCATCGATTGACCTGCAATCGCAATTTCCGAGGACTTCAAACCGGTTCTATTTTTAAACCACTGAATGATTTGTAAAAGATCGTCTTTTTCATAATAACCGTATGTGGAAGAATCTCCGGAGCTAAGACCGTGATAACGAACATCATAAACTAAAGAAGGACACCCAAGTCTGTAAAAGAACTGTGCATACTTGAGTACTGAGTAACGAGTTACCGTATAACCGTGTGTAATTACGGACCCACAACGATTTTTGTGTTTCGGTTCAAACAACCAGGCGCGAATGGTTACGTCTTTTAACGGAATCGTTACCTCAGAAGGGCGATCGTCTAACCCAAATTTGGCGAGAGAAGGAATATCTTGCTCCCTTTGATCCTCTTCTAACGTTTTTTTCTTAAAGTGTATGATCTGATCGGAAAAATAAAATACGGCTAATGCATAAAAAATCGAAAATAAACTTATAAGAATTACGATTCGTCTCATTTCATGACTACCATTTGGAAAATGTAAACTATTGAAATGAATTCTTCAGTCAATCGATTATTGCTGATTTTATGAACAAAATGGCAAAAAAAAGTTTTTATCTAACAAACGACTGATTTAAACTATAAAGAGAGAAAGATTATTCGAATATTCTTTTATATTGATACTCAATTGATGAAATTTTATTTTTTTGAAATTAAAATGTGGTTACTATCAATAAATATCAAACAGTAGATTATAAAAATTGAATAAACGATTAAAAAAGAACGATCGACCTAAATAACGGAACCAAATTTTTATTTTTTGACGATATTAAATTCCAAAAAAACCAATTGCTTTTTTATCTCTTCTGTCTATTTTTTTCTTCCAAGCAATTTCTCGCTTAGATTTCGGATTTTTAGATAATCAATACTTGATTCAACTTGGTTTAAGACATTTTTACAATACGGAACCCGATGCAAATTCCAAAAGCGATTCTTTTGACTCAGTGTCTTCAAAACGACTTTACTGCTCTTCTTGAAAAATACGACCCTCTTCCCAATGCCTTGCACGTCGGTTACCAAGAAGCAAAACGATTGTTAGGCGAGATGGTCGAGTACGGTCCGGTTCATTCTTTGATTGAATGGGCCTATTCGGTAAAACCGGAAGATCTCTGGATCATTCACATTCGAGACTGGCACGACGCTTCGGATTCTTCCCAAAAAGATCATCTCGAACAATTCGGGCAACACTGTATTCAAAATACAAAAGGAGCTGAATTCGTATTTGAATCTTGGATCCAAGAAGAACAAAAGAAAAGACATCAAATCGTAAACGCATCTGGATTGAATGATTTCGTAAAAACGGATTTAGAAGAAATCTTAAGACCGCTCAAAGGACATTCTTTAAAAATCGGAATTTCGGGAGTTTGGACCGAAGCCAAAGTTCAATTTCTTGCATACGACATCAAAACAAGATATCCCGAATGGGAAATCGCGATTTGCCCTGCATTGACCGCCTCTTCTTCCATTGGAATGCACTTTATCGCTTTGGATCAGATGAAAGAAATTTTAGGAATAAAAATTTTTCCTTCCATCGGAGCTTTTACTTCTTTCTTAAGCGGAAGCGTTCCGAATTTAGAAAAGAAAATCACACATTCTAGAATATCCACGGATCATTTTCGATACGAAGACGACTACAAAGTCAATGAGACCGACGAAAAACTCCTCCTCTATCTTTTTAGAGATTGCAAAAACGTGGAATTCAAATGTCTGGACGGCGGCTTTTCGGGTAATGTCGTATTAAAATCCAAGTCCATAGATCATATCGGACACAGCCAGGTTCCTTCGGTGATCAAGATCGGTTCCCGAGATCTCATCGCCAGGGAAAGAATTTCCTTTGAAAGAATCGAAGAAGTCTTGGGAAACAACGCTCCTTCCATCGTTGACTTTGCGGAATTAGAGAACAGAGGAGCGATTAAATACCGTTATGCGGCAATGTTGGAAGGGAATGTTCGGACGTTTCAAAAAACGTATGAGGCGACCGAAAACGTTCAAGAATTAAAAAAAATTCTGGATATTGTATTTTTAAAACAATTAGCAAAACTCTACGACGCGTCGGTCCAAGAAAAATTAAACCTATTAGAATATTATGATTTTCAATCTAAATACGCGCCCGGAGTAAGAAAAAGGGTCGAATCGATTTCAGGAAAACCGGCGATTGGTGATACGATTGAAATCGAATCGGGAGTGATCGTTCCAAACGTTTGCAAATTTTACGAAGAAGACCTGGTTACTCTCAAAGAATATGCAGCAGTTTCACACTACACTTCTTATATTCACGGAGATCTGAACGGCGCCAACATCATCTTAGACGCTCAGAACAACGTCTGGTTGATCGATTTTTTTCACACTCACAAAGGACATATCCTAAAGGATTTGATCAAGCTCGAAAACGATATCCTCTATATCTTTACTAAGATTCAAAACTCGGAAGAATGGAGGGAAGCGATCAAGCTCAGCGACGCCCTTCTCAAAGTTTCCGATCTTGGAGTTCCGCTTCCCCTAAACCCGGAAAAACCCTGGAAATATCCTAAGATCGACAAGGCCTATTCGATTATAGCACATCTTCGATCGTATTATCCTTTTCTTATAAAGATGGACCGAGATCCGTATCAACTGCATACGGGAGCTTTACGTTACGCAATGCATACTCTTTCTTTCGACGAATCGAACGAGTGGCAGAAAAAATGGGCGCTCTACTCGGGAACCCTTTGTATCACCGGAATCAGAGAATACATTCAAAAATCAAAGACCCTCCGAATCGATTATCTCAAATCCGATTCGCAACGAGGGGATCTTTCTCGGATCGGACTCACGATTCTTCCCGGTCGAAAGGATCGAGAACGAAATTTAAAAGAAGACGTCGAAACGATTCAGAAAGAAGGAATCACTCACATCCTTTGCCTTCTTACTGAAAATGAATTTTCCGAATACGGAGTGAAGGATCTTAAAGAAGAATACAAAAACCGAGGACTTGACGTTTACTATTGCCCGGTCTTGGATCAAACCGCGCCGTTGATCGAACAGGCAATTCCCGTTCTAAAATGGATGGACCAAGCACTTTCCAAAAAAGGAAAGCTCCTCATTCATTGTGTCGGCGGCTTGGGACGTTCCGGAACTCTCGCAGCGGCGTATACGATCTGGAAAGAAAAAATAAGTTCGAGCGAAGCCATTTCTTTGGTTCGAGAATCCAGAAGTGAAAGAGCGATCGAATCCAAGGTTCAAGAAGAATTCTTATCCGATTTTGAAACAAGAATACTCGATGACATAATTCTAAATTAGAGATTTTGATTATTCCCCAAGCAGAGTTACTCCCTGCCAGTTCTCAGGAACACCGAATCGGCAGTGGTGAACCGACTTCTCAAGATAAACCCTCGCGGCCTGGTCCGCTCGATTTTTTTCGAGAATTCGATTAAAAACCACGCAGGCTTCTTCGAAATGTTTTTCTCGAAACATAAGAATTCCGCGCTCAAATTCTTCCCGAGTATTCATGTAAGAATCAATCAGGTTTTCTGAAAGTCCGTTAAACACTTCCAAGACCGTGTGAACCGTTTTCTGATCTCGAATCTGAATCCGATCCACAACCCGGTAATGATATTTAGAAGAATTTGTTAAACGAAATAGAGTTGAATCCGTGATGAGTAAAGACGACTCATACGTCCGACTGAGTTGTCCTATTTTAGTTACCACGCTTACGGAAGAGGAAATGACGGTGCTTTCCATTCTTTCCGCTTCTCCAATCGTCCCTAATAAAATCGGTCCCGTATGGATGCCGCTTCCGGAACGAACCGGGTCTTTTCCATTCGCAATTCTTTCCCGATTGAATTCTCTTAGAATTCGTTGGATCTCGACCGCGCTGTCCAATGCCTTCTCGGGTTCAGGCGGAAATAAGGCTAAAAAGGCTTCTCCAAAATACTTATCGATAAACCCGTCTTTTTCCCGGATAATCGGACCGACCTTTCCCAAGAAAGAATTGATGAATTCAAAATTTTCTTTTCCATTCATCTTCTCGGACATATCTGAAAACGCGCGGATCTCGTTATAAAGAAGACTCATCTCCTCTTCCACCGTATCTCCGAGTTTTATTTCAAGAATATCATGTTTATTTAATATTTTTAAAAGTTCTCTCGGAACAAAAAGACCGTAAGAAGAGTTCACCTTTTTCAAACTTTCGGACATATCTTCCACGGCGTCGAACGCAAGAGAATATCTTTTTGCAAGAAGATAGGCTTCGGAGAAAATAAACGCGATTAAACCGAATGGCGCAAGGATGAACGTCGGAATGATTCTTTTATTGTAAAAAATGTCCTGACTATACGCCAAAAAGAAAAGAAACAAACCGATCAGAATCGCAATCGATCCGGGCTTTTTGCGGATCAGTGCAAAGACCAAAACGTAAAACCCATAAGCAAAACATAAAAATGTAAATACGTAATAGTATTCGATCGTTCCCGTAAACAAAACCGGATCTTGAGAAACCACGACCAAAGAAAATATCGAAGCGATAAAAACCACAGCGTAACTGATTTCTTTCTTTACTTCGTCCGGAAACAAGGCGCGCAAAAAGGAAGTGGCGAGCGGTGGAATGAGATAAAAACTGAGATAGACGATTCTCATGTGGAAATGATAGTTGATCCCCGGAAAGATCACTTGTATGAGATTCTGACTCGTACTAAGTTCTCGAAAACAAAAGACAAAACAAATGATTCCAAAATACAAAAGAGCCGCGTCTTTCTTTCTCAAAAAATAAAGAGTAAAATGATAGAAGGCCATCGCGACGAGGAAGCCGAGAAGAAAAATATCCATCGTAATTCTTCTTTCTCTCAGTCGAATCACTTGATCCTCGTTTCCAAAAATCAAACGCGCAGTGAGACCTCCTCTCGCGTGATAAAAATTGGAAAGAGGAATCCGAATCTGAAATTCGTTTTTCTGAATTTGAAAAGGAATAACTCTAACGTTCCATTCGGGAACCGACGTATCTTGCGTTTTTCCGGGAACCCCGTGCGCTCCGATTTTTTTTCCGTCGATCCAAATCTCATAGGCCGTTTCCGAAGTTTCCGCGAGAAGAGCGAACTTTCTAAGATCTTGACTCGGAGGTAAAATCACTTTCAAAAAGTATGTTGCGATTCCTGTGCCGGGATAATTTTTTCCTTCGGGGGTTTGAATCCGAGTCCACGCCTTCGGAACCGGCATAAGCCTATTTTTTTCCGGTCCGATATCCTGATTTTCGGAGAACTCATTCCAACGAAAAACCCAATCCCCTTGCATCGCAACAGGACCGTATTCTTCAAAATTCCAAGAGGAAAGATCCAGAACTCCCGAAGAAGCGGATACCTGAGGTCGTTCTACTTCGGTCAAACATTGATTCAAAACAAAAATCAGACCGAGGAAAATCAAAACCTTCTTTTGGTAAAATCTAAATAAAATCATGGGAGGTTTTCTTTATTTTCTTTCCCGCTCTTGCTCTTGGTCAATAAGAATATTGAAAATCGAGTTCTTTACTTTCTTTGAATAAACTCTTTCGGCGAGTCCATCTAAAGTTTTTAAAAAATCGAAATACCTTTTGTACTACGATTCTTTTATTATACGTCTAATACCGTGATCCCATCCCAGTTATTGGGAGATCCGAATCTACAGTAGTGAATCGATTTTTCGAGATACCAACGTGCGGGCTGATCTAATTTATTTCTTTCTAATACCCGATTGAACACAACACAGGCTTCTTCGAAATTCTTCTGTCTAAAATGTGAAATCCCTCTTTCGAATTCCTCTTTTGTGTCCATAAAGACATTGAGAAGAGAGTCGGGTTGTCCATTAAAAACTTCTAAAATAGTTACAATCGAATTATGACCTTTGAGTTGAATTCGATCCAAAACCCGCATCTGATATTTCTCTGGATTTTCCAAACTAAAAAGAACGTGATCCGTGATCAGGATGGAAGAATCAAATAGACGACAGAGTTGTCCGACCCTCGTAGCGAGCGTGACCGAAGCCGAGATTACGGCGCCTTCCATCCTTTCCGATTCTCCGATTGTCCCCAAAACGATCGGTCCCCGATGTAAACCGGTCCCTACTCGAACCGCTTCTTTTCCGTTGCTAATCCTGGACATATTAATTTCTCTTAATATACTCTGGATCCCGATCGCGGTTTCAAGTCCGTCTTCCGTCTTTTGAGAAAACAAGGAAAGAAAAGAGTCTCCGAAGTATTTATCGATAAACCCGTTATGATCGCGGATCAACGGACCTACCTTGCCAAGATAAGAATTGATAAACTCAAAATTCTCTTTTGCGGAAGCCTGATCGGAAATGATCTGAGAAGGACGGATTTCGTTATAGAGAATCGTCATTTCTTCTTCGGCGATGTCGCCTAACTTAACTTCAATAAAACTGTTCTCATTGAGAATTTTCAAAAACTCTCTCGGAACAAAAAGACCGTAAGAGGTGTTTGTCTTGTTTAACGTATTGGTTAGATCTACGATCGCCCCGAAAGCCTGCGAATAACGGCGGGCCAGTAAGTAGGCTTGTGAAAAAAGCATAGCGAGTAAACCGATCGGAGAAAAATAGCCAGTGTTGATAATTCTTTTATTATAAAGAGTGTCGTGGACGCTAACCAGAAAGAACACCAACAATCCATTTAATAGAAGAATGGCTCCGCTTCGTTTTCTTACGATCGCAAGCGTAAGAATATAAAACCCGTAAAAGAAAGTAATAAACGTAAAACCATAATATATATCGATCGTACCCGTAAAAAAAGAAGGAGAAGTAATGAGAACTAGGACCGAAGAAAAACCTCCGAAGGAAAGAATTCCGTAATAAAGATATTCGTTGAGTTCCTGCGGAAACAGAGAACGAAAAAAGGCAGCGAAGATCGGAACGGTCAGATAAAACGAAAGATAAACGATCTTACTATGAATCGAATAGTCCAAACCAGGAATCAAAATTTGAATCAGATTCTCACCCGTGCTGATCGAACGAAAACAATATACAAGACAAAGAAGACCGAAAAAAAGAACCGACTTTTCTTCTTTGCGAAGAAAGAATAACGTAAGATGATAGAGGGCCATGATCGCCAAACTACCGAATACGAACACTTCGATCGTAAGTCTTTTTTCACGGATCGACTGAATGGGAGCGGTCTTTCCGATAAAAAATTTTCCGGTGAGCCCGCCTCTCGCGTGGTGAAAATTAGAGATAAGAATTTTAAGATTGAGTTCTTTTTCCGAATTCAAAAACGAATAGATCTTTTTGTTCCATTCCGGCCTTGAACTTTCAGAACTCACGCCGACGGTTCCTATCGATCCCAATTTCTTCGAGTTAATATAAATTTCGTATGCTGTTTCGGAAATATCCGATTGAAACGCTAATTCTTGACCGACTAAAGAATCCGGAAGTTTGATCTTCAGAAAGTAAGTCGCATAACCTTCGGAAGGAAATTTATTTCCTTCGGGGTTATCGAGTTTCACCCAGGACTTCGGAACCGTTGCAAAGAGGGAACTTTCAGTCCAAGATTCTTGAGAAAGTTGATTCCATAAAAATCGAAATTCTCCTTCAAGAAGCGCCGGTCCGTTCGCTTCAAAATTCCAATGAGTGAGATCTAAGATTCCTTTCTCAGCTTTTGGAAACGGAATCGATTCCATCCAAGAACAGGAAAAAAAGAAAAGAACAAAAATCCAAGAATAGATTCTCGGAGCTTTCATATTCTTATCCAAAAATTCGATCCGGAAAACACGTTTCCAGTTTGAAAGAAAAGTTCCGTATAAGTTTAGATTTCATGTTTGTTTGATATGGACTCGTTAGACCGATTGTGAAAGGATATTTTGCTTTGTGAAAGGAAAAGGTCAATGAATATTCAAACTGTATAAATCGATTTCCGTTTCTCTTCCCTTAACTTTAAACTTACCGAGAGAATTGCATCGCTTCCGATTTTCATCCGAAAGAAGCTGATAAACTGCGGAGGAAAAAAGAATTTTTTCATTAAGAGAAGAACAAAGACCTTCGATTCTCGAAGCGGTATTCACGCTATCTCCGATGACGGTGAAATCCAATCGATTTTTAGAACCGATCGCTCCTTGAACGACTTCTCCATAATGAAGTCCGATACCGGATTCTAAGATAGGAAATTGAGAAAGACTCCATTCTCGATTGAGAATCTCCAATTCTCTTTGCATCTCTTGCGATGTTTTTAACGCGGCGTCCGCCGGAGAATTTACATCCACGAGTCCGCCAAACACGGCCATGATGGCGTCGCCGATAAATTTATCGATAGTTCCGCCGTTTCTCGTGATACAATCCGCCATACGATCAAAGTATTCGTTCAGCTGAAGAATCAATCGATCCGGATCCGACTTTTCGCTTAGGGAAGTGAACGATCTCAAATCGGAAAATAGTATGAGAACCTTTTTCTTTTCCGTACGATCCGTAACTCCTTCTCTTAACAATTTCTCTTTTACCTCTTCGGAAACAAATTGTCCGAAAAGTCTGGAGATATTCGATTTTTCTTTTTCTCTTTCCAAAACTTCCGAAAGAAGACGTTTTGTATTTCTTACGAGAACGCCGACTACAACGCCGGAAAAAATCATCATCATTGATTTAAAAAAATAAATCGGAGGATCGGTAAGATCGTGCCACTGAAGAACATCCTTGGAATGAATCTCCAAGATTCCATCCCTCGAAAGAATGTAAAAGACAAGATACTGAAGACCGCAATAAGAACCGGAAAGAATCGATAACCGTTCATTCAGAGCAAAACCCGAAAGGATTATCATAAAAAAATAAAGATAAGAAGCGGGGCCGGTAATGTAGGTGGCGGCGCCTAACGGAAGATAGGCCTCGGCGAGGACATACAAAATTCCCGGAACCGTAGAATAAAACAAGATCACAAGATAGATCCGTGCGCCTTTCACCATTTTGAATTTTGCAAGGAGATAAAAGAAAAAAGAAGCGATCCCTCCGATGAGAGTCCATAAAATCGGCACCTGCATCTGAAAGATGATTCCTTTTCTTTGCATCCAAATCAGAGCAATCGCAGAAGTCGTTCCTAAAACGGAAGAATAGAAACTTACCTTTTGTAACGTAGAGTTGATCTCAAATTCTAAATAAGAAGAATACGATTCTTTATCGCGAGGACTTGTCATGGCCTCGTGAATCTTTCACAGAAGAATTAAATTTCAAAGAATTTTTAGAGGAAGGATGGTTTTTTGTGACTTCAGACAATCGATCTTAAAATTCTCGGCCGCAGTTTTTTACGCTCCTTTCCTTCTGAGAACCAAAAATGAAATCGAAAAAGGCCCAACTCCTCGATGATAGAAAAAGAAATGAATTATAATCTTGAGTTCCCAATAAAAAATTCTCATAAAATCACCCCTTCCCCATTTCCAACCGGGAAATAACCGCTCCCGTCTTTCATTAATTTAAAGTTATGCGAAACACAAACAACAAAAACGAAAATCCATCAAACCGTGATACAGAGATTGTCCATAAATTATTTATAACTGTATTCCTACATTAAAATCCTGATTCGTATGGATATATATCTTTATTTATATATTATAATTATATTATATAAATTTATTGAATTAGATATAATTCATTCAAAGCGGTGGAGCTAAGCTTGTTAGAAGGTAAACTAAGAGGAGAACCTTCTACATGAAAAAACACACTACGAAACTCGTAGCTTTACTTGTTCTGACAATGCTTTTGTCCGCTTGTAAGAAAGATAAAGACGACAACACGGCAACCACAGCGTTACTCTTCCTTCTGGATCAAACCAGCGGAAACTGCGCGGTCGTGCAAAGAACCAATTCAACCCTATTTTCAGCAAGCTTAAGCGTGATCCCAAAGGGCGGCTGTAACCAAGCAACGATCGTAGGATCTACTTTAGCTGCAAATACATTGATTACGCAAGCAAACTACGATGTAGCACAAACACTCGCTACATCTTTGGGATGCAATGCCAACACAAGCAACGCCCTTACAAACGCAAAAAATGCTGCAGCAACAGCAAACGCAACTGCATCAGCTCAAACAACATTTGATACGAACGCCGAAAAGACTAGATATTTTCCAATTGCTGACCTCAGAATCGAAGGGCTCGTAGCATTAAACACGGCGTTGTCGCCTTTGGGATTTTCTCAAGCGGAAATATTAGCCCTCAAGACCGTGAGCGTAGACCTTATCAAAACGCTTGCTCCTCTTAGCTTCCTCACTATTGCTGCGACCGGCGCTGGTGACGCCGCCTGCGTGACTGCAGCTGGAAATAAAATAACCACCGATTTCGCTGGCGTTTACGGTTTCGATCAGACCGCGACTACAAAGGCAAAAATCTCAAAGCTTGCACAAATTCAGTGTACATACGGAAGTGGCGCCGCTGCAAACAGCACCTGCGCAACCTTAAACACTCAATTCTGATTTAAACAAAGTTTATATTCTAAGGAAGGCTATTCGAAGAGAATAGCCTTCCTTACGGTAAAATTAAAACGGTATTTGTATGCAACTTAGATTCTTGAACAAACGGATTCTTCATTACACGTTATTGTTCTCGCTCCTAAACTGTAATTCTCCTTTCGAAGTTACCTCACACGATCAAAACAAAGACGGTAAAATAGAGAACATACTCTATACAAAAACCGATTCTAAGATCTCAATCTTTATGGAAACCTTTGAATATCAAAAAGAAGTTCCGGATGATTGGATGTGGTTAAAAATGGACCCCAAGGATCCAAAATCATACCAAGCATTGTACAATGAGATCGCTTCCAAAGATCCTCAAAAAGTAGATTCAAAAATTTGGTTCGGACCCGGAAATCTAAAACTCATTGAAAAGGTGGACCGGGATCTGGATGGTTTTTTTGAAACAACACAATACTACAATCGTTTTGCAAAACCTAAGATCAATTCCGGTATTATTGCGAGGATCGAAATCGATTCCGATTTAGATCAAAGACCGGACATTTGGATCTATCCGATGAAAAGAATGGAATTGGATACAAATAAAGACGGAGTTCCCGACAAACAAACATCCGATCCTAAGACAATCGGCGAGGCCTTGAAAACGAGAAAACAAACAATCACTTCTAAAACGTCGTCTCTTTCTCCGGCTCAATCTTGGGCGCTGCATCCCGAATTAATTCAAGACGAGAGCCTGAAAGCGGTGATCCTCTTTTCGATCTAACTATTTTTTTGAATATTCAATTTTAATAATGTTTTTATTTTTTCTATAGACGAACCTGAAAAGAAGAAAATGAAATGATGATAATCTATTTATTATAGAATCTTTCTTTCAAAAATAGCTCAGACCGCCTTTGCCGATCTTCTACAAGCGCTCAAATACCAGGCGGAGGCGGAGTCCGTCGAAAATTCCTGAAGAACTTCTATAAAATACGTTTCCGCACCGGAAAAATCGTTTTGAAAAAAACTCAAAACTCCTTTTTCGAACTTCGCCTTTGTCTTAAAGAATTTTTCAGCGTCCTCGCTCTCCGTATCGCAGAATTCCAAAACCGCAAGATCTTCTTTCTTTCCCTTAACAAAGGTTCTTCCCAAATATCGATAGAGAAAGATGGAAGGATCCTTTAGAGAGGAAAAAGCAGTTTCGCTCAGAAGAATTTTGGCGCCGTAATTTTTAGTAAGCCCTTCGATTCGAGACGCGGTATTTACGGTATCCGAGATCACCGTAACTTCCATTCTATTTTTAGAACCGATGGTTCCCAACATAACGGGTCCTTTGTGAACCGCGATTCCAGTTTGAATGGATCTATAACCCTGACGGTTTCTATCTACGTTATACGCCTTTAGCTGTCGATGCATTTCGATCGCGGCCATCAAACCGTCGTCGACATTCGTTTCAAAAAGAGCCATGATGGCGTCGCCGATAAACTTATCGATCGTTCCGGAATGTTTTTCAACTGCAGGAGTCATTCTCTCCAGATAAGAATTTAGAAAATTAAAATTTTCTTGAGGGCTCATCGTCTCCGAAAGTTCAGTAAACGACCGAATATCCGAAAACAAAACCGTCATTTCTTTCTGAATCTGATCTCCGAGAGAAACCTGAATCACTTCATTCTTACCCAATAGATTGATCAGTTTCGATGGAACAAACCTCGCAAAGGATTCATTCAAACGCGCCTGTTTTTCGATCGAGTCGTTTTGTTCCCTTATAAGTTCCTTCTGAGCTTCTTGTTTGTCTTTGATCAACAGAGAGATCCTATCTCCTAACCCCAAGGAGAGTAACGTGACTTCCAGACCGGAACCGATCTGCATACTAAATTCAGTCACAAAGTTTACCGGAATAAAGCCGATCGTCTTGAGTGCGTAAAACACTCCTCCAAAAAGCAAAGCGGAGAACGCGATCATAAAATAACGTGCCGGTCGAAACCCGGATAACAATGCTTTCATACCAAATCCAAGAATGGAAAACACCGTAAATAATCCAAGGATAGCGACTTGAAACGCGGCTTGAGTTAGAGTTACGAAAAAGGAAGAAATGGAAGCCACCGCACAAAGTAAGATCAATATCCAATTGAACTTATGCAATTTGGGAAACGTATTCTTCGTATCCAAAAAGTCGCGAGTAAAAAGTAAAATGCTCAATTCTAAAAGACCCGCTAAAAAAGGATTCATCCTTCGAGCGCCCCAGGAAAAATCCGGCCAGAAATATTCGTAAGCGAAACCGTATTGAGACATCAGAAAAAGTGCAAAACAAAGTATATAAAAAACGTAATAGAAATAACTTTTATCTCTTACCGTCAAAAGTAGAAAAAGATTATACACGGCCATCGCAATCAAAATTCCGAAATAGATTCCGTTGATATATTGAATATTTCTAATATTCTTATGAAACGCGGTCGGTTCCCAGAGTATCAACGGCATCTGCATGCTGTCGTCGTTCTTAAATCGAAAATAATAGGTCGATTCTCCCGGAGACACTTGGATCGGAAAAACGAAAGTATGACTTTTGATCGGTCTTTCCGCAAAAGGTTTCGTAATACCTACCACTGTTTCTTTGAAGCCGCCCGCGTCCGGAGCGTAAAGTGCGATCTCGTCAATGAGAGGGAACGTCACCTCTATCATCTTTTCTCGAACGGAATTTTCTGGATTAGAAAGAGTAAATTTCAACCAATAAGACGACTTTGTAAATCCAAAGGATGGATTCGCTTGATCTGAATTTTGGAACGCAAGCCCTTGAACTGAATCGATGGTAAATTTAGAATCCGGATCTTCCAGAATTTGAGAGTAAATGCCCAAACGAACCTGGTCGTTCTCAAAAGGGATTCTTTCTCCAAAGATCGGCGCCGATAGAAAAAGAAATAAAAGTCCTATAGCATGAATCAAACTCACCTTATTCCATCTCCCTTGTTTTCAAGCAAATCCAAGCAAGGGTTTACTCATCGGAAAAAACGATAAACAACTATTTATTTCCAAGATAAAAAATGGAAATTATGAGGAAGAATTGAGAGAGTCGTATTCGTTTATTAAAATCGAAGATTTGATTCTAACATACGATCTTATATTTCAACAATACGATTATAAGATTACGAAACGAAAGCCCATCTTTTCAAAGATAAAAATTCTTTCAAGATACGTATCTGACTTTCTGAGAATCTTCCTTTCTCGGAGAAACGCCGTGAATTCTTTTGAATGCTTTTGAAAAGGCAAACGCGGAAGAATAACCTACGATTCTCGCCACCTCTTCCAAGGTTGCGCCTTGGTCCTGAATTAAACTTCTTCCTTTTTCGATCCGGAGTCTTGCGAGATAATCCATAGGAGTACAACCCAAGACTTCTCGAAAACGATTCGCAAGAGAGGCCCTTGAAATTCCAACGTCCCGAGCCAGATTCTCAAGAGTCCAAGAATACGCCGGTCTTTTATGAAGAGCGCCTAACGCTGCTAAAATTTTCTCGTCCTTAAACGCGCTCCTCCATCCGGGTGAAAGCGAAGGGTGAGTTTCCAACCAATGACGTATAACGTAATAAAGAAGAATATCGGTCAATCTCTGAAGAATCAGATCGGATCCGAGTTCCAAATCCACTTCTTGAGAAATCAAGATCAAAGTCGTATGTAATGGATGATGAGGAGGAATTTCTCCGGATCGAATGAGGATATGATCCGGAAGTTCTAAAAAAAACGGATGTTGAGTTGTCTCCGGAACCTCGTAACGAACGGAAACAAAAGTAGTGATCGGAGCTCCCGAAAATTTTGAATCTTTCGCCAAAACCTCTTTGAACTTGTTGATATCCATCGCTCTTTGATTCGGAGAAGATACGAGCTCGTGATTGAATCCCTTTGCGATAAATAGAATATCCCCTTTCTCCAAAGGAATACATTTCCCTTGAAAGCGAACAAAACAAGAACCCTGGGAAAGAAGATGAAATCCGCCGCTCTTTTCACAAGGGAAACGAAGTCCCCAAGCCTGATACATCGATCTCCTTGCAAGAATATCCGTTTTCCAAGCGGCCGCGGTAAGAATTTCGGAAAGTAAATCCATAGATCGACTTTATCACAAGATATCCAAAAGTCGAATCATTTATACGATTGGACATGCTTTTTGGATCATAGGACATAGCCAGATTCTTAATTTTAGGCTACTATCTTTTTAGGAGAATAAAGAATGAAAATATTTGTATATGCGGCGACCGGTCTTGTATCGGGACTCGTAGTTGACGGTCTATTAGCAAAAGGTCATGAAGTCTACGCAGCGGCAAGAAATCCTGAATCCGGTAAAAAGGCTCCAAATCTTCACTGGGTTAAAGCGGATGCGTTGCAACCCAATCTTGGACTCGAAGTTTTGGATCAAGTGGATAGGGCCTTCTTTCTTTCCCCCACAGGTTTTACGGATCAATTTGGGGTTCTTAATCCGTGGATAGAAAAAGCAAAGTCTAAAAAATTACAGAAAATTGTACTCATGACCGCGATCGGCGTGGAACATTCTCCGGAGGATATGCCTCTTCGAAAATTGGAAATCACTCTGAAAAATTCCGGAATTGCTTACAATATCATTCGTCCGAATTGGTTTATGCAAAACTTTCAGACTTTCTGGATTTCAGGAATCTTAAAGGATAAAAAAATCTATTTTCCTGCCGGTGATGCAAAAGCAAGTTTTATCGACGTAAGAGACATCGCGTCGTCGGCCGTATCTCTCTTATTGAATGATTCTTCCAATGGAAAAGAATTTATGCTCACTGGAAAAGAATCAATCACTCACGACGAGGCCGCTCAGAAGTTATCCAAAGCCACAGGCTTAAACATCACATTTAAGGATATTACTTCGGAAGAATTTAAAAAGAATCTACTCAGTGCCGGTGTTTCCGAAGATTATTCGAACGTCTTAGTCTATATCGCGGGCCTTCTCAAAGAAGGACATGTAGCTGCGATTTCAAACGACGTAAAAGAAATCACCGGAAAGGATCCGATTAGCTTTGATCAATATGCCAACGACAACAAAAAAGTCTGGCTAAATTAGAATTTTTTGAAGCCCGAATCGCAAACAACGCTCGGGCTTTCTTCCCGAAAATTAGTCGTTCATGAATTTTCTTTTATAAACGAAAATCGATTCGAAAGAATTTTTTGAAATTCTTCAAAACAAGAATTGCAAAAAGTCTAATTTTCTGCTGAATAAGCTATGTTTAGAAAGGAGAATTTCGATTCATGAAAATTAAAGGAATTGCACTCGCATTCTTGTTATCCGCTTCGATCCTGCAAGCGGAACCTTTTCAACTCAAAAGCCCCGAGCTCACTGCGGGAAAACTGATCGCCGACGAACAAGTGTTTAACGGTTTCGGTTGCACCGGTGGGAACGTTTCACCTTCTCTCTCTTGGTCCGGACTTCCAAAAGATACAAAGAGCATTGCTGTGACAGTTTACGATCCGGACGCGCCTACCGGAAGCGGATGGTGGCACTGGGTCGTATTCAATCTACCGGCTACGACTATGTCGATTCCTGCAAACTCAGGAAATCTCGAGAAAAATCTTTTACCGAAGGAATCCGTTCAAAGTAGAACTGACTTTGGAACCGGCGGTTACGGCGGTCCTTGTCCTCCAAAGGGCGATAAACCTCATCGTTATATCTTCACGGTCTATGCTTTGAAAGATAAAATCGGAGCAGATCAAAATTCTTCCGGCGCTTTGATCGGCTTTTATATCAATCAACTCAAAATCGGCGAAGCAAAACTCGTAGCGAAATTCGGAAGATAAAACTACTCACTAAAATTTTTTGTTTATACCTCTTGGCAAAAGTTTTGTCCGGAGGTATAAATTTTATGAATTTATTTTTTGAAAATTTCGTAAGATTCTCGATTTCAAGCCCAGACTTCGAATCGAAAGCGATTTCAAATTCCGGGTAAGACCACGGAGTGAAGACTCAGAAGTTTTTCTTTTCCCTTTACCTTTACTTCCCCCATTCCGACGGTTTGAAAATCGTTTCCGACCCGATCCAAAACTTCTTGAGAAACTAAAAAGTCCACATTCAATTCTTTGCATGCAGATTCGATTCGAGAGGCCGCGTTTACGGCGTCTCCTATCACGGTAAACTCCAACCTTTCCTCGGTTCCAATATTACCGCAAATGGCTTCTCCAAAGTGAATTCCGATCCCTTGTCTGATTTCCGGGAGACCTTTTCGAGTTCTTAAAATATTCAAATTTCTTAATGCCTTTTTCATTTCGATTCCTGCGAGCATTGCGTTGTTACAATCCGCTTCCGTGGATTCGGGAATTCCAAAAGTTACCAAAATTCCGTCGCCGATAAATTTATCCACGGAGCCTCCGTTTTCAAAAACGACACGAACCATCTCTCGATGATACTCGGTTAAAAGAGAAATCACCTCCGCCGGGGAAAGTTTTTCGGATATCATAGTAAAGTCTCGAATGTCGCAAAACAAAACCGCGATCTTTTGAATTCTTCCTCCGGGTGCAAAAAGATTATCCTCCGCTGTGATTCTTTGAATCACTCCGGGAGAAAAATATCTTCCAAGTTGCGAACTTTTCCTTTCAAGGACGACGGATTCTTTCAAAAGTGCGCGCGCAGTAAAGGCGATAAAAGAAACGATACCTCCGTATAACAAGACCAAGGCGCTCATCGAAAAATAATACTCAGGGTTTGCTTTGGGAGTTAAAAACGTTTCGGAAAGACTCGAAGTCCATTCTACATTCGGATCCCTTTGAACGTACAAAAACATCCAGACTGAAATCGCCAACGAACCCAAAGAGACCAAGATCGGATACAACGGCTTGAGAGATAACCCACTCAACAAAATAAAAACGGCAGCGATCGGAATAAAACCTGTTTTCATAAGATAGGTTTTTGGAATCGTTTCCCCTCCGACTGAATCATACCAGGTCCAAGGGAGAATCGAAAGAATCAAGATATCAAGACTTACTCCCGCCCAACCCGCAATTCGATTATCATCCTTGAGACAAAATCGGTCCTTCGATAAGAACCAAACCATCCCCGCAGAAGCAAATGCGGCCCCTGCATATAAAATAAGAATCCAGATTCTTTCCGTACCACTTTGTGAAACGTTCAAGCTCGGTGGAATAAAAGAGGCGGCGATGATTATTCTAAGAACGTAACCGATTCTAAATGCGCGCTTTTCTTTTTGTCCGAGAATATCTTCCGTTGGTTGCATCGTCGTAATCCTTTGCAATATGATAAAAGCTTAAACATTCGTGTTTTGCTTTGAAATTATTATGAAATTATAAAAACCGATTTGTTAATAAAGGCGATCGAGTTTTGAAATCGATTCCGAAACGTTCTTCGTTTAACGTTTTCTTCCGTAATGTTCGACTTCAATTTAAAATAAATTCTTTACAATTCTAAATTCTTTCTGAAACTTCTTTTCCCACAAGGACAACATTTACGATGAAACGATTGTTTTTATTTTTCATTTTCTTTCTTATTCTCTCTTCCGCTTTTGGTCAGAGTGTTTCTCTTTGGCAGACGATGTTTGGAGGAGAACAGTTCAACGGACTCAAGCCGAATGAATGCCCGGAAGAACTTCCGTCCGGCCTTGCTTCCTTTAAAGACGGCAGCTTTGTCGTCGTCGGCTCTTCCAACGATTGCGCCAAAGAGGATATGAATTCTAAAATTGAACAAAAGAAATACAGCGCGGCTTGGGCCGCTAAAATCGACACGAACGGAAATCCGGTTTGGTGGAGATATCTCTTTCCGAGTAAACCCGTAGACATGGACGGATATACAATCGGAGTTCACAATCACGAGAGTTATCGAGGAGAACATCTCATCGCAACTCAAGACGGTAATTTCGTCGCCGCGGGTTCGATCGGAAGTTCGACGTTCAATCGCAAACTTTCTTTTTCCAAACACAACGCTCAAGGCGAATTGATCGTAGACCGTTTTATCCATGCAAACGAATTCTGTGACGGCTTTTGCGGTTTGGAAGATCCGCAGATTTTCCATTTGCATGAACTTTCCAATGAAAAGTTTCGAGGACTCGTTTCCGTTTCGCATAAGTTGGAAACAACCGAGAAAGAAGGAAACACAACGGTCGTTTCCACAAAGATCAAGACGAGTTTTTTATATACGCTTTTTGGAAAAGACGGATCGGTTAAGAATTCTAAATATATTCCCGACCTAAGTTTTGCACCGGACGCCAGCGTCGGCCTTCCCGGCGGAGGAATGGTCTTTGCTGTAAGCACGGATAACGTGTCCGGAAAAGAATCTCAAAGAGATGTAATCGTTCAGAGATACGAT
Organism: Leptospira tipperaryensis; assembly: GCF_001729245.1. Classification (NCBI taxonomy): domain Bacteria; kingdom Pseudomonadati; phylum Spirochaetota; class Leptospiria; order Leptospirales; family Leptospiraceae; genus Leptospira; species Leptospira tipperaryensis. The sequence goes on from NZ_CP015217.1 coordinate 3,596,936, forward strand.
GAAGACGGAAATCCTCTTTGGAAGAAAAAATTCGGAACGTCGGGGATCGAGGACTTTGCAATTTCTCTGCTAAAACTTTCCGACGGTAATCTTCTTTTATCGGGAGGAGTTTCCGGCGCAGGAAACAAATCGGTCTGGCTTTTAAAACTTTCCCCCAACGGAGAAACGATCTGGGAAGTAAAACACAAGTTAGGCGGGAATAATTTTTTGGATCCGATTATCGAATCTCCGGATCAGGGGTTTTTAGGAGTTCTTGCAGACGGAGAAGGTCCGATGGTTCTCGTGAGGTTTGATTCTTCCGGTAAAAAAATCTGGGAGAAAAAACATTCACAAAGAGTTTACATGGCGAGTAAAATTCTTAAAAACGAAAAGGGCTACGTTATTCTTTCTTATACGAAGAAAAAGTCGGCCCAGTATGTGGACGCTCTTTTGATTCAAACGGATTGGGATGGAAATATTTCTAAGGACGCGATCCGAAAGAATTTTCCTTAGAAATATTTTTCAGCCGTGGTTTGCGAGGTTGTGGTTGAATCTTCGCAAAGGGGATTGTCCGGGGGAAATGAAAAGTTTTTGTAAAGTAAAACTGAGCTTTGTTTTGTCGGAGGTACGACAGAGTTTTTGACGAAGAATTTTGATTGAAAGAAGCGGGTTTTTCTGTTAAGGGAGAAATCGCCGATTTTTTCCCGCCACCTCTCCTCCTCCACCCAACGAGGGTGGGGACCGGATGTTTCAGAGCGAACGTCGGAACTACGACAGTTCCCCCGTAAAAGTCGCGCGCCCCACCCAAATTTTGGGCGGAGGGGCGGGTGGTGGAAAAATTCCGGAAACTTTCCTATATCACAAAATTCTAATTTTGCAAGAAAAAAGTCCCGTGTAGGAACTCCTAAAAATCCTTCCTTGTGGGATGATTCTCGTTGCAGTTCCTTTCAATTTGTGGGTAAGGTTATGAATCCAACGAGGGTGGGCGCGCGACTTTTCACAGTAAAGTCGGAACTACGACAAAAGTAAAAAGTCTTTATCAATTTTCGAAATCACTTTTGAAAGCCCATTCAGTATTTCTCGATAACGGAAACCATTTCGACAAGATTCCGATTTTTGTTGATTAAGGAATAAATTTCTTGTTTCAGAGAATGTTCGAGGGCCCGGCTGTGTTCTATCTTTATGATGGCAGGAAATCCGATCACATTCAATTTATATAACATTCTTGCGATCATCCTATTTTTGTCGACCGTGGATTCCGGTTCCCTTCCGTTCATGTAAACAACGAGTATCTCAGGGCTCAAAAAGGGCAATATCTCCGACTCTATCTTCTCTTTGCTATTTCTCCGAGAAGTATAACGAAAGAATTTTTTACCTTCGAATTCCTTTAAAAATTCTGAATATTCGGCTTCGCGCTTTTTACGTAAGTTCTTTAGAGCGAATTTTGAAACAAAAAAGATTAAAATCGAAATAAAAAGAAAAATCAAAAGTGGTATCACTGACTTTAAATCCTCGGATTATTTAAAGTTCCTTTTTCACAAAACAAAAACAATCCGTCGTGTGATCCATCACCATCCCCGTGGCTTGCATAAAAGCGTAACAGATCGTCGAACCCACAAACTTGAATCCCCTTTTTTTTAGATCCTTGCTCATCGTTTTGGATTCAAGTGTTTCGTTGGGAGACTCTCGGATCGTTTTCCAAGAATTGTAAATCGTCTTTTGATTCACAAATCCCCAGATATATTTGTCAAAAGAACCGTACTCTTTTTGAATATTCAAAAATAATTGTGCATTTGTAACCGCGGAACGAATCTTCAATTGATTTCGAATGATTCCTTCGTTTGCAAGAAGGGATTGAATCTTTTTCTCTTTGTAATTCGCAACTTTTTTAGGATCAAAATTGTCAAAAGCCTTTCTGTAATTTTCTCTCTTTCTTAAGATTGTGATCCAGGAAAGTCCCGCCTGCGCTCCTTCTAAGATCAAGAACTCAAAAAGTTTTTGATCTTCGTGCACGGGTCTTCCCCATTCCTTGTCGTGATAACTTATATACAACGGGTCCTTTGTCGCCCAGGTGCATCGAGTTTTATTGGATTCTTTTTTCATCTTCTTTTGTTTGGACTTTTGGAAAAAAACTTCCGAGAAAATTCTCAATCTAAGAATGGAAAACGAAATTTTCCCTCTTCGTCAGGTGCGATCTCATAAACCTTTTCCACTGCGTCCATATTCAAGGAACCAAAGATATGCGGAAAAATATTCTTTCCGTTTTCTTTTGAGAATTTGGAAGAATCGCTGGCTTCGTATTTTAATTCCGATTTTAATTTTTCGGTGTTTACGACGAGAAGGACCAAATCCGTTCTTCCTGAAAAAATTCGATTCGCAGTATCTTCCACCTGATTCTTTTTAGAACTGTGGATAAACCCTTCTTTCGCAAGAGAATCCGTGATATAAAAACCGTTCTTGATCGCTTCTTCATAATCTTTTTTAGAAGCGATATTGTAGATATAATTCTTCAAGGATTCTACCATCTCGCGATATGATCTTCGGCCCAACCTTGACCGTTCGTAATCTTGTATTCGTTCTTTCCCAATCGAATAATACCTTCAAATTTTCCGATCATCTGATGTACGGAAGAAGCGAGAATCCCCGTATTCGTATTTGCCTTTCTGTGAAATTCGGGAATAAACTGAAGATCGATCGCTTGAGAATCTTTCGTATACAAATGCCAAGGTTTCATCCAATTTTCTTTGTCGATCTCAAAGATCGCGTTAGACGGAATCTTATAGATTCTCCCGTTAACCAGGATCGCGTTTTCGGTGGTTCCGGTTTCGTCAGTCCATCCGGCTCCGAGATTGATTCCGATTCTTTCTCCTCCGTTATGCGCCACCATGGAAGCCCAGTTCCATTTTGTCGAATAAGGCCAAACCCCTCTTCCGTAATCCAAACAAGCGAAGGAGGTTTCGGGTTCGAATTTGTGTTCCATCGCTCCGTATCGAACGGTTCCACTCGCCCCGACACCGAATAATTTTTCGGTAAACTGAAATTTTCTCTTGGACCAAGGAACAACTACGTTAAGCGTCTCCCAATTCTCAGGAACGGGAATCAAAAGTTCGGCCTGAACCGGGATCTTATTTCTCGGAGAAAAATTGATCGAAAGACGATATCCTTCTTCTTCTCTAAAAAATTGTAACCTCGCGTTATTTCCGATGTAAGTCGCGTTGCTTCCCAGGAGTTGTCCCAAACTCACTCCGGATCCGAATGGGGTAAGAATCGTCCCTTCCTCGAAGTCTCCCGTTTTACGATTCAGCCAATAGACAAAGATGACTCCCGCATAATCGACGTCGGAGATCGTAAACGAAGCTAAGAAGTTTTCGTCGTAGATGCACCAGTAGTTCCATTTCTTTTTTCTTAAGTAGTGCCCGCTCAGATTACATCTGTGTAACGGCTTTTTGGACCAGCCCACCGCGTTTAAATTCAGATTCCCGGATTTATCGCAAAGATTCGTTTCTTGTCTGATTTCAGTCTCTAAGTTCATCTATGAAAACTCTTTTTAGGATAATGAGTACGGATACCAAGGCCGCCTCGGGAAGTCGACCTATTTCCATTCCGATCCTGGTCCGGTTTTGCCATAGGCGGGAATTCCCTTATTACTCGGTAAATTTCTTTTCAAATTATAATTGATTCTATAAATTTTACCATTATTACTCTTTGAACGAACGCATAATCTTTGATAGATTATTTCAATTACGTAAGAACGCAATTTTAGAATTTGATTAGGTGCGAAATGAAATCTTATCTTACAATTCCTATTCTTTGGATTTTACTTCACTCCTGTATTCCCGGAAAAGAAATGAACTCCGGCAATCCAAGAACGAGCGAATACTGGTTGAACCAATTCCTCGCGGGAATCCATCCCATTCTCTTTCGCGAAAACACCGGAACCATAGAATGGATGATACTCGAAGGAAAAGTAGCGGCGACTAGCCGCGGTAAAGACATCGCCCTAGATCCATTCCAAAACGTAATCCTCGCGGGAGAAACGGACGGTGCCCTTTTTAACGGAGCCGTCTTCGGAACTCAAGATCTAATCATTGCCAAATACAACTCCCAAAGCGGTCGCGCTTGGGCTCGTCAGTTGGGTGCATCGGGAGCGCTTCTTACGGTCGTGGGAATCGCGACAGATCCATTAGGGAATGCTTATATCGCCGGATACACGAATGCTGCCTTTTCCGGTCCGATGTTGAGCGGTCAGGATCTTTTTGTAATCAAGGTTTCTTTGGACGGAACTCCGATTTGGAGCAAACAAGTAGGTCCTACCGGAGGAAGCTATTTTCTAAACCCGACGGACATCTGCGTGGATAGTCTCGGAAATTCCTACGTCGTAGGAGACACGAACGGACCTTTCGGTGGCCCGGTCGCAATCTCCGGAACCATGTTTGTGGTCCGTTTTGATTCTTCCGGAAATCAATCCTGGGCGACACAACTTTCGGTTACGGGTGCGAATACGACTGCAAGCGGACTTGCCTGCGATTCTACTTCCGGTACGGCTTTCGTCGCCGGTTGGGGAGGGGCGAATTATTCTACGCTAACCGCTCCAGGAATCGGCGGAAACGATCTTTTCGTTTTTAAATACGACTCGAGTGGAAACAGGCAGTTCTTCACCCACATAGGTCAAGCAAGCGTGGAAATACTTACCGGGCCAATCACTCTGGATCGTTCCGGAAATATTTTTGTGGGAGCTTCGAGTAACGCGGACTTCGGTTTCGGAAACCCGGGAACCACCTATGCTGGAACGATTTTTAAATACGACCAAAGCGGAACTCAACAATGGATTCGACAATTCGGCCTCAATAACGGAACGGCGATAACGACGCCCACGTCCTTGGTCACAGATCTCGCAAACAATGTTTTTTTTACCGGTTATACAGACGGCAATTTGGTGACCGGAACGGGTGCTTCCATCGGCAATAACGATTTATTTTTTACAAAATACAACGGACAAGGAGAACAACAGTGGCTCCGTCAAATCGGAACCGCCGGTGCGACTCTCATTGGCAACGGAATCGTTACCGATCCGGAAGGTGCGCTTTACGGAACGGGTTCTGCAACCGGAACGATCAACGGAATTTCTATCAACGGCACGCAGGATTTGTTTTTAGTCAAGTATCGATAATCGACATACGGAAGAATTTCTTTTCTATTCAAAAAAGATCCTTTTGTTAGAAAGGATCTTAAGACCGTAAACTATGAATCGAAATCGAAGTATCATTCACGTCGGACTCAGCGATTTATTCTTACCGATCGTAGTAAGATCCAAATCGGAAATCCTTCAGTTCCAATCCAAACTGGAAGAATTGGGAATCGAAATCACGGGAACCAACTACGGTCCCAATCAAAACGTCCTTACAAGACAACTTTCTCAGTCGGTTCTTACGATCCAAGTGATCAACGCGGGACCGAATATTACACAACTCTTAATCATTTCCGAAAACCCGGACGGCTCATTGGAATCCATCGAAGAAGATTTTGAAAGAGTGATCGAAGCCTTTGACAAGGTTTGGCAAATTCAAGGGAAGAATGTAGTAAAGAGCGATCTTACCGTTCGTCTCCTAACCGACTCTTCCACAGAACACGCGTTTGGCGAGATCTGGGAAAAACGCCTCAAACAAAACAGAGACAGTTTACAACAACTCGGAAGACCGATCTTAGGAGGAGGACTTCGTTTTGTCCTTCCTCCTCTCAATCCTCAGGATCCGGAAGACCACGGAATCGAAATCAAGATCGAATCCTTCTTTCCCGATCCCCGAAAAATTTTTATCGAAGCGATCTTTCTCTGGGGCGCTCCTCGAATGATTTCCGAAAAATGGAACGCTTCCGATCGAATCCAAAAAGTCATTCAATACGTGGAACAACATCTCATCCCTTTTTTGGATCAAGGTTAAGCCCCGGCTGAACGATCTGCGGCCGCTTCCACAAACCCATAACTGAAATCGAACGGAATCTCTCTACTCCTGTAGGACCTACAGGCTCTTCTGTGAAACTTGGCGGCCCCGCCCTGATCTTGGGTGGTGGGGAGCGGAGGCGGGAAAAACTTCGGGAATTCTTCTCTATCAGAAAATTCTACTTTTTGCAAGTAAATTCCCCGCCCCGAAACCTTGTAGGAACTACGACAAAAACTCCGTTTGGGATCGTCTCTCATTCCAAATCCATTCCCAAGATTCGATTGAGGTTACAACTCTCAGGGCGGGAAGCCCCGCAGAAGTTTCAAAAAAAAATTCAAAAAGGATCGGATTCCCTTGAATTTTTGTCCGGGGAAAACCCTATTCTTAGAAATTAGGACCTAGCCCATGATTCGATTTTTACACAGCGCCGATCTGCATCTCAGTCAAAAAGAAAAGGACTATTCCCTTTCCGTCCTCAAAGAGATCGTCTCGATCGCTTCCGAGGAACAATGCACTCATATCCTTTTTTGCGGAGATCTCTTTGATCGAAACAACGATATCGCGGCCCTCAAAGAAGACGTCAAATCGATCCTCAAATCCTTTTCGGGAAGAATCTTTTATATCCCCGGCAATCACGAGGAACTCGGTCTCGCAGAAGGAACCTACCCGATCTCCGCGGATCTTTCGCCCATGCTCTATCCTCAGAAAGGCGAAAACGTGAAACTCTGGTTGGAAGAATCGGACGGTGTCTCCGCTGAATTTTTCGGTTTTCCGTTTAACAGAAATTTAGATTATTCGAATATTCAATTTAAAGAAAAGAAGGTTCAATACCGGATCGCGCTCCTTCACGGCACCGAAACCAAGATGGTGGAATATCTCGGCCCTTCTCCGGAAGAGGCGGATTCCATTCTGGATTCCGGGCCGTTTCTCGAAGCCAAGTTCGACTATCTCGCGTTAGGTCATATTCATTCCAAACGTTCGGAGGTTTCCGGTTCTCTGATCAAAGCCTATCCAGGCTCGCCTCGTATCGTTTCCTTGGGAGAATCCGGAGTCCGCACCGTAAACATCGTCTCTCTTGGAAAAAACGGAACTCCGGTTTTAAAAGAAAGGGCGATCGTTTCCGCCGGAGAATTTAAGGACTTTTCTCTTTCCGTAACTCTTTCCGGGGAAATTCCTGAACTTGAAAAAACATCTTCTCGTTTTTCACAAGAAGACACGGTTCGAATCCGCGTCTCGGGAATCGTCGAAGACGAACACGTCGTCTCGGAAACCTTAAATCGTTTTAGCGAGTCCGCGCGTTGTAGAAAAATTGAAATCAAAACTTCCGATCTCAAAACCTCTTCGGCGCTTATCGACAACCCCGTCGCAAAAATATTTTATGAAAAGCTAATGGAACTTCAGCGAAACTGGTCCGGCGCGGATGCTCCCGACTGGAATGAAATTTTGGTATTGGGTCTGGAACAAATCGAAGAAAACGCGGGGAAAACCGAAAGATGATTTCCAAACTACAACTTCTTAAATTCGGAAAGTTTCAAAAATCCGACTTCGACCTCAGTCCTTCCGTTACGATCTTTCAAGGAAAAAATGAATCCGGCAAAACCACGATCTTTGACGCGCTTCGTCTCGGAATCGGAAGCAAGTTTCTCACTGCAAGTCAGGAACCGAAAAAAAGTATTCTTTCCCGTTACGGAGATAAGAGTTTGGAAGGTTATCAACTCGTGGGTGAGATTCCCGAACTTTCCAAAGACGCGGCTCCTCAGTATGTGCATTGTGTCTCGCTTCGTGAAGGAGAATTGGAATTTGCGTTTAACAACGAAAAGATGATCAAACCCGAATTCTTACGAAGTAAACTTCTCAACAACGGAGTGAATCTCGAAGGGATTTCGAGTTCCCTCAAAAAAATCTATTCTCCAAAAACGGGAAGCAAAGACTCAAACTTTGTAGAAACTCTCAAAAAAGAAATCTCGGATCTCAAATCAAAAAGAATTCGTCTGACCTCGGAGATCGAAAGTCTTCATTCCCGAAATAAGAACAACGTGGAAATGGAAGGAAAACATCTCAAAGATCAAGAAAGAGTCAACGAGATCAAAGAGAAACTTTCTCAGCTGGAAAAGGAATTCTTTTTGGATTCCAAAATTCAAAAGAAGATTCAACTTTTAGATTCTCTTTCCAAGATCCAAAGATTAAAATCTCTGGAAGAAACTCTCAAAAAAAACTTTCTCTATTCCAAAGACGAATCTTCCGTTTATGAAAATCTTCAAAAGGAAATCGATAAAGTCCAGTCTTCTCTGACTTCTTCGGAAACCTTACTTCAAGACAAACAAAAAGCGATCGATCTCAAAAAGAAAGAATCCGATTCTTTTAAGAATCAGATTTCTCTTCTGCAAAAGATGAAAGTCAAAGCCGAAGAATCGATCGAAAAAATCGATAAAACTCTCAGAGAAGAAGGTTTTACCGAAGAGGTTCGGACCGATCTTTCCAACTCCAATCAAAAAGTCATCGGAGGAGGAATCGCTGGCTTTGGTTTTTTAGGTCTGATGGGAGTTTTGATTTCTCTCTTGGTCGCCAACGTTTCTCCATTCGGACTTTTGATCGGCTCCTTGGTTTCGGCGGGTGCAATCGGCGTCGGTCTTTATCTTTTTACTCAGAAAAAAGAATCCTTAGAAATGCGTTACAGTTCCGCGAAAGAAAGGGACGCTGTTTCCAAAAGATTAAACGAATGGAATCTAACGTTTCCTGAAAACCCGATTTCTCCGATCGACAGGATGGATATTCTCAGACAATTCTTAGCAAAACAGATTCAAAATTTTGAATCTAAATCGGAGCAAATCGAAACCCTGGAAAAGGAACTCAAGGTTTTGACCGAAACCTTGGAAACGATCCAATCCAAAGGCAAATTGGAAAGAGAAAAACTTTCCGAACTCCAAAGCAAACGAAACTCTTGGCTGAACGAAAGAAGAATCACCACAATTCAAGAATATCACAAACAAGTAGCCGAGTTTCAATCCCAGTCCAAGATTCTCGCAGAAACCTCTCAAAAACTCCGATCGACAAACGCCGGAAAGAATCCGGAAGAATTGGAAATTCAATGGAAGACTGAAATTTCCACCTTGGATGAAATTCCAACACAAGGTCTGCAAGAAGCGGAAAAACTTTCCAAAAATTCGCAAAAGAAAGAATTGGAAACGGAACTTCAGTCTTTGGAGAAAAGATTAAACGAACTCAAAACGGAAATCAAAGTCGAAGACACGAGAATCCAGGATTCTCTTCCGGAAAAAGAAAAAGATCTGATTTCTACTCTTCAACTCCTTGCCGAAAAGGAAAAAGAATTTTTGAGTTTAGAATCCAGACGAAAATCCGCGAAGATCGCGCAGGAAATTGTAGAAGATATTTCCAAGGATCAGTCTTTCCAATTTGTTTCCATCGCTTCGGAAATCCGCAAAGATCTCAACCTTCTTCTTCCTAAAAGAGAAGTTTCATTCGAGGCTCTCGATAAAAAAGAACTGATCAAGATGGAGGACGCCGCGGGCCAGCTTAGGTCCATCGACCATCTTTCCGGCGGAACCTTGGCGACGTTCTACCTAATCTTCAAATTATTTTTGGCTCGTAAGACCGTTCCCAAAAACGGAATTCTTTTATTGGATGAACCCTTTGTTCATCTGGATCCGGTGAGGGTTCAATCGGCTCTTTCTTACTTAAAAAGTTTTCAAGAAGAAACGGAATATCAAATTTGTTTTTTTACAAAACAAGAAGAACTTTCTGAAACGATTCTGAAAATTTTTAAGAAGGCCAAAAAAATCTCCCTGGAGTGAGACAATGTCCGACTTCGGACTTTTATCGAGAAGATAAGAATCCGGTATATGCAAAGATTCTTAACTCATTTTTAAGAATGAAATTTATTTCTGATTGACCTTAGGTTGTAGAGAAGAACATTCTTTCTCAAACATATTATCAGAGGTTAACTTTGAAAACTCTATTCAGTAGAATTCTCATTTTGCTTTTACTTTCCCAAGTTTATAATTGCTTATTATTTGATACGCTCGGAATCGCTCCGGGAAGAATCAAGGGATCCGAAGCCGCAGGTCAAATCAAGGACGCAGCAATCGTTACCGATTTGATCAACTCTACCATTTTGAGCGGTCGAGCTACGGTTTCTATCCTTTCCATCTTGGCGGACCAATTGGCCGGTATCAAATCCGACGGCAAATACGTGAAATCGGAAGTAGACGATTGTATCGCGGAAATCAAAGGCCTGAGCGGCTATCTCATTGGAGCTCCTCTTACGATCTTGCTTCAATCCAAATGTTCTTTGAAAGAAGATAAAGTAATCTTAGATTCTCCTTTCCCTGAATTTTAATCTTTAGTTCTCTCGAGCCGGAACTCGGCTCGAGTCCTCTCAATTCCTTCTTCACTTCCAACCTCGTATTTAAAAAAACTGAACTGTCTTTTTAGAAATCGATCCGTTGAAAACAAATGTTTCTCCGTAATTTTACTCGGAGCGGACTTGAAGTTCGTTTTCAAGTCCTTTTACAAAAAAAGTTTTGTCGGAACTTCGGCAAACATTCTGCTTTAAATTGCAGGCTCAGAATTTCAAAAGAGGGAAGATCGAAACGGTTTTCATTTTAAGAATCGGATTCTATCTTGTAAAGACCGCGACACTTTCCAGATGACTCGTGTGCGGAAATAAATCCACGGGAGTCAATTTTTCATAACGGAAAGATTTGGTCAGTTCCAACGCGTCTCTGCGCAAAGTTTCCGGATTACAGGAAACATAAAGGACTCTTCCCACTTTAGAATTTAATAATATCTTTTTGGTTTCCGGATCCAGTCCTTCTCTCGGCGGATCTACGATCACCACGTCGGGCTTTTCGTTTAAAGAAGATTGGAGCGTCTGAAGAACTTTACCTTTTGTAAAGATTGCATTCTCCACTTGATTGGCTTTCGCGGCTCCGATTGCAGAACGAATGGAATTCGGATTCTCCTCCAAGCCGATGACCTTTTTGGATTTGGAAGCGGCGTAAAGAGTGATCGTTCCGATCCCACAGTAAGCGTCGACGACGACCGAATTGGAAGGAAGATCGTCCAAAACCAGATTGTATAGGTTTTCGATTTGAAACGGATTGACTTGAAAGAATGTGGAAAGACCGATCTGAAAGTTCAAATCTCCGATTTTCTCTTTGATAAAATGTCTTCCATACCAGGTGGTCTCCTTGTCTCCCAAAACCACCTTTGTATTTCTCTGATTCACGTTCTGTAAAATTCCGACCACTTCAGCCTTCGATTTTTCAGCGCTTAAGAATTGTTTGATATACGAATGTAGACTATTGGTGATATTTTTTCTTCCCGGTATTTCACTCGCGTTGGTTACGATCCCGACGAGAATTTCCTGAGAAGCGTTAGCCTTTCTCAAAACGATATGTCTTAAAAGACCGTTTCCATTTTTTTCAAAGTATGGACTGAGATTTTCAGTTCTTGCCCAGTGTCTTATCGCGGAAGCAACTGTGGTCAAGTCGGCGTCCTGAATTCTACATTCTTTCTGATCGATGATGAAAGTATTTTCTTTGTTGTGTAGTCCGAGCGTTAGAACCGTCTTTTTGCCAATCTTACGATGTCCGAATGGAAGTTGAACCTTATGACGATACATCTGATCCTTCGGACTTTTTACGATCGTTCGGATCTCTAATCCCTTAAAACCACCGAACTGTTTTTCAATCTCTTCTTGTTTTAGCTGAAGTTGTTTTTCGTAACCGATATGCAATCGATCACAACCGGCGCACTCCGGGTAGTGTTGACAAGATTGACTCGCAGGAGGTTTCATTCTCCTTTCAGGCTTTTGATCCTATCCGGTCTGTCAATTGAATTCGGCCTTTAAGCCTTTTACATCAGATAGATTTTTCCGTGTTTATCCTTGATCATCGGATCCGCCCCGTGTTTGAGAAGAAGCTCGGCAAACTCTGACATTCCGTGAGAAGACTTAGCCAAGTTCATACAAGTCACTCCGTCAAAATCCTGCACGTTCGGATCCGCACCCTTCTCCAAAAGAATTTGAAATGGTATAAGTTTTCCTTCGTTCACGCAGTGATGTAGAGGGCTCATCCCGTTTGTATCCTTTTGATTGAGATCGGCTCCGAATGAAATCAATATTGACATCATCTCAGGAGAAGAATCTTCCAAAATAGAATGGATCAAAGGAGTCAAACCCGTGACTTCATCCGTTCGATTCGGATCGGCTATAAATTCCAAAAGAACTTTCACTACTTCTTCATTTTGATATTTTACCGCGAGAGAAACGGGATTCATCCCGTAGTATCGGATCGCATTCGGATCCAAGCCGTTCTGCAAAAGTTTTTTCAACCCGGAAGGATTTCCCTTTTTGATCGCTCTAAAAAAAAGAAATCGTTTCCAAAAAGAAACGTTCCCTTCTCGATTTGAATTCTCTTCGAGTTTGTTTTGATTCATCTCTTTCCCCGTAAAACGCAGATTCGAATATTTCGATCTTTGATTCTATCTTTTAAATTATACTAGAAAGAACGGGGTCTTGTATTGTAAAAAAGGGACAAAATTCGATCCCTAAGTCCATACCAAACCAAGGGAGAATAACCGGAAAGGGCGCTAAACTCTTTGGTCAAATGAGATTGATCGTAGTAGCCTGCGTCCAGAGCCAGATCGCTGAGATTTTGATTTTCCAATTTCATCCAAGCGGCGTTTTGAAAACGAACGACTCTCGCAAATTCCTTTGGATTGTATCCGATCCTTTCCTGAAACTTTCTTTTCAAAGTTTTTTTGACCAGTCCCAAATCCTGCGCTAACCTTGAGATAGGAATCTTACCATTGCTCGCGGTAATTTTTCGAATCGCTTCCGCGACGATTGATTCCGATTCTTTTTTAGAATTCAATAATTTTCTAAAGTATTCGTTTGAAAGAGATACTCGATCCTCGAAGTTACGGGCATCTCGAATTCGATTCACAAAATCGGAATATTCCTTGTTTTTAGGAACTTGCAGATCGCTCAGATGGCTCCGAACTTCCTTTCCCGGAATTTTAAAAAATTCGTAAAAGGATCCTGGAAACATTCTTATATTAAAAAATCCTACTTTTCCTTTGGGAGAAATTCGAAAAGGAGAGAGATGATTTCCAATGATATGTCCTTGGGAAGAATTCCATTCTTCCTTTCCATTTTGAACGGTCCCGATCAAAATCGGATCTCGATAGGATATATGAAGTTCGTTCTCGACGGACGGAAATATTTTCGGAAATTCAAACTGCGTCGAGGTAGAATCCGATTCCCAACCCCAATAACATCCGATCCAAGGAGCTAAGACCGGATCACATTTTGAAAATAGAATCTTCATTTGGAATCTCTGATTTTTTTTACCAACTCCCGATTGGATTCCTGTCTTAAAACCGCATTCTTAAATCTTCTTGTTTCCGCTTCGGTTTCCGGTTTGATCTGCGGAACGGGACAGGGTTTTTTCGTTTCGTCTAACGCGACAAAGGTGAGGTAAGCGGTGGTCGCCCTTACGACGGTTCCCGTATAAGGATTTTCCTTGGAAACCTGAACCCCGACTTCCATCGAAGTTCTTCCGGTATAATTGACGCTCGCTTTTAAGATTACGTGATCTCCTACTTCGATCGGAGCTATAAAATTGAGCCGATCTACACTTGCGGTCACTGCTTCTTTTCCGCAGTGTCTTTGAGCGACCATGGCCGCGATCATATCGATCCAATACATGAGAGTTCCGCCGAACAAGGTTCCGTAGTGATTGGCCTGATCCGGCATAACGATATGTCTAGTCTCAACGGAACTCTGACTGGGTGTTTTTAAATTTTCCATTCGATTATCTTAATATACTTCTTTCCACTTCCATGTAGAAATGATCCGGCACCTTTCCGACCGGTCCGCCGAAACTTCTTGCGTCCACAGTTTGAAAACCCAATCCTTTGTAGAGTTGAATCGCCGCTTCGTTCTTTTGCGAAACGTCCAAGGAAAGAGTTTTGAATTCGGGGAATGTCTTCGCCATAAATCGAATCAGTTCCTTTCCGATTCCTTTTCCTCTGTGTTTTTCAGAGACGGCAATATGTCCCAAATAAAGTCTTCCGGATTTCGGGGGACGTATCATTCCCTCGGTCACGAGCCCTCGCCCCATCACCTTCGGAGCGGAGAAACCGTAGACTGAAACGATTCTCAGGGCCGTTCCTCCGTTTAGCAGAAGAAACGAAGGTTGTCGATAACTCATGATCGCGCCTACTACTTCCCCGTTTAACTCGGCCACAAAATGATTTTTATAAGAGATCGTGTTTCCACGTTTGATAAACGAAGTGCTCAGAAAATCAGAAGGTGTTTTAGATCCTTGAGTAAAAACGTAATCCCAAGCGGCCGGACCGGAAGAATAGATCAAGGGAACGATTGCGTCCACGTCTCTGGGTTCCGCTAAACGAATGATGATAGATGAGTTCAATGTTTTTCCTCGTTTGTTTTCGCTCAAAGCTAAAAGAATTCGTTCCCGACTCAAGCGAGAAATTCCCTTTCGTTGACTTTGAGAATCGCGCGGAGCACGTCGCTTCGAGTGATCATTCCGATGATCTGGGCCTGTTCGTTGACAACCGGAAGACAACCGATTCTTTCCTCGAAAAGGACTTTCGAAATTTCTCCGATTCCTGCGTACATCTGAACCGAGAGAACTTTTGTTTTCATAATGTCGCCTATCGTTTTTGCTAATCCGACTTCTTTTTCTTTAGTCAATTGCCATCGCATCCAATCCCGATCCGAAAGAATTCCGCATAACGTAGATTCGTCTTTGATCACGGGAACGTGTCGAAATCGTTTTTGAAAAAAGATTTCTTCCGCTTTTTCGATCGGATCGTTTTCTTCAAAGCTGACGACGGGAGAAGTCATCAAATCTCGCGCGGTCAGGGAAGACAAAAAGTCCCCTTGTCTGGATTTCACGTCTCCCAGAGAAGAATTGGCTTTGTATTCGGAACTCGCTCCTTCGGAAAAACCTTTGGAAACATTCTCTCTCAACGACTTGTCTTCGGTTTCTATTTTTTTAGAAGAAGACGAAGGAGGAATCGCGTGCAAGGGGTGAACGATTTCGAGTCGTGCGGGAGGAATGTAAGGCTCCGGAACGCCGCGAGAAATCCAAAAGAACAACTAACTCATCCTCATGATCAAAAAATTATAGGAAGCGATGATTCTCTGAGTCATTTCCAATCCGTCCTTGTTGATGTCCGGATGATACTTCTTGATCAACTCTTTGAATCTTTTTTTCAATTCTTCCAAAGTGCAAGGCGCATCGAAACCGAGAACGTCGAGATGTCTTTGTGTTTCCGGATCCATCTCTTGAAACACGGATACGGGTTTTTTCTTTTTCGGCTTTTTGCGAAACGCTCCGAACAACTCATAATAAGCTCGGTCTCTGTATTCTCTTGTGATTTCCCGAAGATGAAACAGTTTTGTGTTGAGAATGGAAAAGATATGATTTTTTAAAAAGACATCGGCTCCGTAATCGTTTTGAATCGATTTCGATTCCATAAAGTCGGAGATTCCGTTTACGACGATTCTTTCAAAGTTAAACTTATCGTCAAAGTAGGAATCGAACGCATCGTCAAAGTCGATCGTAGCGGAAGACAAAAGCAAAAGTAATTCTTTATCCAGTTCGTGTCTTTCCAATCGATTCTGGATATTTTCCTTTAGATTGATTTGAAGTTCAGCAAGATGATTGTCGTCGAAGTATATTCCACTTTTTGCAAATTCGTCTCCGATCCCTTCTATCTTAAGAATTTTGGAAAGCAATTGTATGAGAGAGTCCGCCTGCGTCTCGTTAAACCCGGACGCAGCTCTGGAGGAAAAATGAACTTCGTTTCGAAGGTCGTAAAAAATTCTATAATAATCTTCCTTACGAATATTCAACGCAGAGATGATTTTTTCAACGGAGATATACCACTCGCAGTTCGTACATCCGGATTGGATGTCGAAAATAATATCCTCTAAGGAGGAACGAATCTGTTCAAAACTTCGAGTTTGCATTCTCTTCTACCTCCAGATTTTCAACCCTATTAAATACGTTCATCAATTCTTTTTCAGAATCTTCTATAAGAATCCGAAACGGAATTCTTCCTCAGCCCAGAAAAAAGGTTTGCTCGGATCCTTTCTTAACCCCATCCATCCTAATATGCTTCCACTCATCGCAGTCCTCGGTTGTTTCCTTGTCTATTTCCTCGGATATAAATTTTATTCGGGTTATATCTCCCGATCGATCTTCGAATTGAAGGACAATACGACAGACACCCCGGCCCACAAGTTTAACGATGGGGTAGACTACCTTCCCACAAAACCGATCGTCTTATTCGGCCACCACTACGCATCCATTGCGGGATTGGCTCCTATCCTTGGACCTGCGGTCGCCGTAATTTGGGGTTGGCTTCCCGCCATGATTTGGGTCGTATTTGGAAGTATTTTTGTGGGTTGTGTCCACGACTTCGGAGCTTTGGTCGTCTCCGTTCGCAATCAGGGCAAGAGCATCGGCCAAGTTGCAGAAGATCTTCTCGGTCATCGCGCGCGAAGTTTGTTTCACGCGATCATTTTCTTTTTAGTCGCACTCGCGATGGGAGTATTTGTTCTTGTTCTTGCGGAAATGTTTTCTGCAGATCCGAAAAAGATTCCGACTTCCAATCCTACTGCAATCACTGAAATCGCAAAGGTTCCGCCTAACGTGGTTACGGATTCTAAAAATCCGACTAAGGAAGCTCACGATCATCCCGGAGAAATTCGGACCGAAGAAAAACCTTCGATTCGTTTGAGAAGTCATTTCCCGGAAGCGGTGATTCCTTCCGCGGCCATCATGATTCTTGCGATCATCGTAGGTTATCTACATTACAAAAAAGGAATGAGCCTGACTCCCCTTACCATCGTAAGCGTTCTCGCCACCTTGGCGTCGATGGTTTTGGGAATGGAGAATTCAGTTCTTCAATGGACCGGACTCGATTCCGTGGATACTTCCCCTTCTACGGGAAGTTGGAAATACATCCTGTTGTTCTACGCGTTCTTAGCGTCCGTGACTCCGATCTGGCTCCTCTTACAAAGTCGCGACTACATCAATTCTTTCTTGTTGTATCTCGGAATCATTCTGATCTATGTGGGTTTTTTTGCGGGTGCGGTCTTTCAGAATTTTTCTTCGTTTAACGCGGAAGCAATCCGAACGGATTCGATCGGATTGGATTTGATTCCCTTTGTTTTTATCACGATCGCCTGCGGAGCCGTTTCCGGTTTTCACGCGTTAGTCAGCTCGGGGACTACAGCAAAACAATTGGACAGAGAAGTGGACGCGAGAGCCATCGGTTACGGAGGAATGATCGGCGAATCGTTGTTAGGTCTTTCCGCGGTCATCGCCTGCACGATCGGATTTAGCTCCGCGACGGAATGGTCCGGATTCTATCGTTCCTGGTCCGGAATTCAAGGATTGGCCCCGCAGGTCGGCGCTTATATTTATGGAACCGGAAGATTTTTAGCCCAGATCGGAATTCCGGAAGCCTTTGGTCAGGGTTTTATCGCGCTCATCGTGATCAGCTTCGCTCTGACGTCTTTAGATTCCGCCACAAGACTTCTTCGTTACAACATCGAAGAAATCGCCGAATCGACTCGTATCGTGTGGATTCAAAAGATCGTAGGTAATCGTTACGTTTCCAGCCTCATCGCTTGTGCTGCCATCGGTCTGTTTGCATTTATGGAGATAGAACAAGACGGAAAGAAAAAGCCGGCCGGACTTGCGTTGTGGAAACTTTTCGGAACCACGAACCAACTTTTGGCGGGACTCGCACTTCTGGTTGTAACCGTCTTCCTCCTCAAATCGAAGAAAAGAATCAAAGTGGCTTTTATTCCTATGTTGTTTGTTTTAACGGTGACTCTTTGGGCGATGATTCGAAACTTTTTCGATTTTTTACTCGGACCTTCTCCGAACATTCTTCTCGCCGGAGTCGGCGGAACCTTGATCGTACTCACGGTTTGGCTTTTGATAGAAGCCGGTCTTACTTGGAATCGCATTAGAAAAGTATGAAATACTGTAGTTCTTGCGGATCGCCCGTTTCACAAAAGATTCCCGAGGGAGACAACCGACCTCGACATATCTGCGACAACTGCGGAACGATCCACTACCAAAATCCGAAGGTCGTAGTGGGAAGTATTCCGATCTGGGAAGAAAAAATTCTTCTCTGCAAACGTGCGATCGAACCTCGAAAGGGATACTGGACTCTTCCCGCAGGTTTTCTGGAGAATCGGGAAACCGTGGAAGAAGGAGCGATCCGGGAAACCAGCGAAGAGGCGAACGCTCAGATCAACATTCTCGGACTTCAGTGTATCTACAGCATTCCTCAAATCAGCCAGATCTATATGTTCTTTTTAGCCGATCTCGTGGACGGAAAATTCTCCGAAAGCTCCGAGTCCGAAGAAGTAAAACTCTTTTCCACGAGTGAAATCCCTTGGGAAGAACTCGCTTTCAATTCGGTTTATTACGCTCTCAGACAATACGTGGATTCTCCGGTGAAAAGTTCCTTTCATTTGGGGAGCGCTCGAAAAAGAAACCGTCCCCCTTCGAAAGAATCCTGATTTTACGTTGTGCTCCGTTCTTAAAAAAAACATAGGAAAAAAAACGTACCAAATTAGAATGTACTGCATGCGGAACCGGATTCTTTCTATTGCAGCTTCCTTCTTATTTTTTTCATATTCTCTAAACGCCGATACTTTTATCAAAACGAGTTCCGAGTCTTTCTCGCCGAATTGGGACGGAAGAAATGATATCGTAGAATTTAAAATTTCCAAATCCGCGCTTCCCCGTTTGTTTGATTGGGAATTGGTCGTCAAGAACGCCGGGGACGATATCGTAAAAACGTTTCGAGCAGATCATCGAAGAAAAAAAGGATTTTCTCTTTTCCCATTTTTACAAGACGAGAACAAACTTTCTCCGCTTGAGATTACGATTCCCGAATCCATTCTTTGGAGCGGAGAAGACTCGAAAGGTTTTTTATTACCGGATGGAGAATACAAATACAGGTTGAGATTGCTGACGGAGAATAAGGAAAATCTTTTGTCCGAAGAGAAATCGATCCTCCTCGATTCTCATCCTCCGAGTTCCGAACTCAGCGCAAAAACAAGAGTCCTTTTTTTAGCGGGAGAACGTTCGACTTCCAGAATCAATATCTCACAAAAAGTTTTCGGAGAATTCGGAGACAACTTCACCGGAGAATTTTTGGATACCGAAGGGAAGGTGATAAAATCTTATACTTGGAAATTCAAAGACGTTCCTTCCAACTTGAGCTGGGATGGGACCGACTTTTCCAGTAAACAACTTCAGAGCGGACTCTATTCGTATCGATTGATCGGATTTGATAAAGGAAGAAACGAATCCGTAACTTTGTTAAACGACTTAACGATTCGTAACGAGACGGGCGGAGTCGATTTGTATTCCGATTCCAAATTGTATTCCTATCTTCCGGGAAGTT
Source organism: Leptospira tipperaryensis (assembly GCF_001729245.1). Classification (NCBI taxonomy): domain Bacteria; kingdom Pseudomonadati; phylum Spirochaetota; class Leptospiria; order Leptospirales; family Leptospiraceae; genus Leptospira; species Leptospira tipperaryensis. The sequence continues at coordinate 3,616,348 of NZ_CP015217.1, forward strand.
TAAAGAGCTCGGTACGATTTCATTCTTTTATTTCACCCAAGATCAAATCCGATTCTTATGAGATAGAAATTTTTCAGAAGAATGGAAACGAGGAAAAGAGCGTGTATCGTTTTCGTGATACGGGGGAACCTTCTTCGGAATGGAGATGGGATCTTAGAAACCAAAGCGGCGACCTGGTTCCTTCAGGCGTTTTCTATTACAGGCTTACGATTCACAGTCGATACGAACGTTATCAATCCTTTCCTTCTTTTTTTCAGATCACAAAAGATTCTTTCGATCTATCTCTTTCAGTTTCTCCGAAAGAATTTACTCCGGACAACGACGGCAAAAACGATCTCTTAAAAGTTTTTCTTTCCACTGACGGCGTCGCACTTCAATCCTGGGAAATCACGTTATACGAAACACCACCTTATACAGATTTTAAGAGAAAGGTCAAAACCTGGTCGGGGAACGGCGCTCCTGCGGAAGAAATTCCCTGGGAAGGTCTGGACGAAACCGGGGTGAGAGTCGGTTCGTTAAGCGACTTCTATTTCGAATGGAAATTTACCGACGTATTGGGAAGAGAATCCGGCGGAAAGGGGGCAGAATTTAAAACCGGAATTCTGGTATTGGAAGAGGATAACTCTCTTCGAATTTCGATTCCGGAATCCCAGGTGGAAGCGAGATGGTGGAGTCTCCCCGGAAAAATCCGTTCTTTGTTAAACGAATTCCCAGGATACAAAATCGAAGTACAGTCTCATTCTTCCCATCAAGGAGACGAAGAAGTAAATCAGATAACGACGGAAGAACGAGCCAAGACCGCTTTTGAATATTTCTTTTCCAAGTCCGTTCCTTTCGGAAGAATCCGGTTTCGAGGTTACGGTGAAACTCTTCCCTTGATTCCGGGTTCCGGAAAATACGAAGCCGACAAAAATCAGAGAATCGATTTTTATCTTTCACCTCAATAACGTTATGTGCACTGCGATCATCTATAGAAATCGGGAAACAAAGACTTTCGGTTTGGGTTTTAATCGGGACGAATCCGTAAAAAGAAAACCCTCTACTCTTCCTCAAAAAATAGGAAACGGTCCGGTTTACGCGATATCTCCTCTCGACGGAGACTATGGAGGAACTTGGATCGGAGTCAATTCCTCTCAGGAGATTTTTTGTCTTCTGAATTTTTACGAAGCGACTCTGAAACTTCTCAGAAATCCGACCAGCCGAGGACTGCTAGTTCGTTCGTGTTTGTTAAGCGAAGTCAATCCCGACAAATTAAAAGAGGAAGATCTCGTTAACTTTTACCCGTTCAAATTGGTAAGAATCACACTCGAAAAAACTGACGTTTTTGTCTGGGACGGAAAAGATTTTACCGTAACTACAAACGAAGAATCGTTTCAAATCATGGGGAGTTCTTTTACACAAGGACCGAAAGCTCAGGTTTCAAGAGAAGCTGTATTCAAAGAACACTTCCTTCCTAAAACTCCTCCAAACTCCGAAGAATTTTTACTCTTATCAAAAAACTTTCTGACTTCGCATATTCCCGAAAAAGGGGCCCTTTCTGCGTGTATGCACAGAAGAGACGCTCACACCGTTTCAAAAACCGAAGTCGTATTAACGGAGAAATTGTTGACGATGACGTACCAGGATGGACAACCTTGTGAATCACCGGATCCGACGGTTCTTAATTTGACTTTGACGGATTTTTCGGTATTAGGATAATTGAACTTATATGGCCGGCACGAAGTCTTTATTCGACGATTCTTTTGAATACAGAGATCCAGCTATTCAAAAGAGAAAGAATGCCCGCGTTAAAATCACTTTGGACGCGGAGATGACGATCAAAGGAAAAACGGAGCGACATCCCGTTACGATTCTCGATATAGGAACCGGCGGCGTGGCTCTCGATTCAAGAATGACCATGTTTGAAGGGGATCGAATTCACCTTCACGCAAAAATCAACGGAAAGGATATGACTCTCGAAGCCGAGATCATTCGTTCTTCCGGGAAAAAAGCAAACAGCATTTTCGTAAACATCGCAGACGATCATAAAAACGAAATCCAAGAACTCATTCATAAGAAGTTTTTTGAGAAAGAAAAAAAGCTAATTTAAAATCTTAGTTTTTTGCGACTTAAAGTCAGCGTTCTTTTTTTGGTCGGCTCTTCTTTTTTTAAAACGAGATAAATTCAATTCTTAGAATATTCTATTTTTAGATTGATTCCTTTTCGTTTATAAGACAAGATCGAAGTCTCATGAAACCAAAATCAAAAGCCCCAAAAAAGAAAACAAAGACGGCTTCTCGCGCCCGAAAAGAAAAAATTCCGAACTACGCCATTCTACCTCAAAGCTCCCCCGCACTTGAAAAAGAATCTTTTTATGCGAGAATGTTCGCGCGCTTTTACGATCGTTTTATGCATAGAATCGAAAAAACCGTTCTTTTTCGAAAACGAAAACATCTCATACAACCCTTACAAGGAAGAATTCTTGAAATCGGAAGCGGCACCGGAATCAACTTTCCTTTTTATTCTTCCAAAGCCGAAGTCATCGCAATCGAACCTTCCGCGTCTATGATGGAAAAAGCAAAAGATAGAATTCGTTCATTGGAAACTCAGTTCGATTTGAAACCACGTCCAAAAATTCGGATGGAAATTCTTGGTCTGGGCAATCCGGAATTGGAATCCTTGATTCCACCTAACAGTATGGATGCGATTATTTTTACTCTCGTTCTATGCACGGTTCCGGATCCGGTCTATGCAATTCGTTTCGCAAAGTCACGATTGAAACGTGGTGGAAAAATTCTGATTTTGGAACACGTAAAAGCGACTTCGAAGGTCGGACAAATTTTACAAAACCTTCTCAATCCATTCTGGAATCATTTTGCACAAGGTTGCAATCTCAACAGAGATCCCGCTTCTATCTTAAAGGCAGAAGGTTTTCAACCAATCGAAGAATTTCGTTTTAAAAAAACCTTACCCTTTTATCAGGCGATCTACAAACTCAAATGAAACGTTCGTCTTTTACTTCCTTTTGGCTTTCTTAGATTTAGATTTTTTCTTTTCCGGAAACGGTTTTCTTAAAAAGAATCCGTTCGATTCTTTCACAATCTCCATCAATCGAGAAAGAACTTCCTGATCAAACCCGTTGATCCAATACAGATTTTCAAAATTCATCGTAAAATAATAAGTATTGTCTTGTTCGAAGTTTTCTACAGGAAAAAGATATGCGAAGTAGGGAAAGTAATCAACAAACGAATCCCAGTCGTCGATTTTTACTTTCTCCATTTTTATTAATTCTAAAACCGATTCCCTAATTCTCCAATCCGGAATTTCAAGAGGACCGTTGGCATTCCCAAACGGATCGCTCTTATGTTCGTTAACAATGACCCAAAGGCCGATTACGATCGAAGCAAACACGACTAACTTGATCAAGCTGATTGAAAGATCGTTTGTAATTCCTAAACTCTGATAAAGCAGAAGAAAACTTTCCGATAAGAGTATAACTCCGATTTTTACGGTTTTTCTTTTGTAGGTTACGCGATATTTCTCTTTTTCCGAAACAAACCCGAACGACTCTAAAAGATCGAATGGAATTCGTAAACCTTTGTTTTCGGAAGGCGAAGTAGACAGGAGAATTCCACGATTGATACTTTCGTTCTTTGAATAAAGAATCGTAAACAACCCCACACAGAACGATATCACGAGCAAAACAAATAAAACGAGATCGTATTGATTCGAATCGAACTCCACTTCTACCACCCGAGAATCTGCCGATTCTTCTCATTAGAATCAACAAACGGCTCGTTACTTTTTGAATAGAATTAGAATTCGATAAACTTCCTAGTTTTCTTTGCGATCACCTTCTACGATTACATTGTATTTCGCAAAACATACAAACGGAATCAAAGGTAAAACACAAACGGGAAATTTCATTTCGATATCCACATTTTTCAAGATAGAATTGGAAGTTTCCGATTCCACTTCTTTCAAATAAGAATTTAATCCAATTGGGAAAAGGCCGCCAAAACCGATTCTATATTTTGCAAATTCAATCGGCTGGGAGAGAACGGTTTTCATTTTAGGAGTCGGTCTTTCTACGGAGACGTATGCGACTTTTCTATGAGCTTGAGAACAGCTCAAAATCGAAACACAAAGCGCGCACAAAAAGAATTTTAAAACTAGTTTCATTTTTGATCTTCCTTTGGAATCGTATTGCTGTTCATCGCAAATCCTTTAACAAGAATACAGTGCATCGGAGCAAATGGTCCCGTTGTGTGCGTGACCTCCGCTTCTATAATCGTATCGTAATCCGTATTTGCGACCGCATTTTTAAAAGCTCCTGCAAGACTGTATGAGAATCCACAGTCCTTGCCTTCTTTTTTTTCTCCCGCAAGACTTTGTATATTTTCAGGAATCCTTTTTCCATCTAAGTTTTCATAAGACAAAAGATAGATTTTCTGCGTGGTGGAGCAAAACGTAAAAAACAAAACACAAACCAAAATCGATACCAAAGAGCACATTCGAATTAAAAACATATCCTTCCTCATTGTATAAAATTAAGTATTTTGAATGTATTTTCATTTGGCCGGAAATACAAACTCATTCTTAAAAAGGAAAAGCTCACTTCGTTTTTATTTTCTTGCGCTCCGACTGAATTCCTCTTCCATTTCGAGTTTCAATTTATATTAGAAGATAACCTGAAGTGAAATTTAGGATTGATTTCAAAAGGAGGAAAATTTCTTGATAAGAGCCTTCGAAAGAATCGGCTCAGGTTGTAAATTCAGTAGCGGACATAAGTCTCTAAAACTGGAACCGTCTATTATTTCAGTCCGGATTGAATTTCAGGCTTCGATTTCCCGAAACTAGTTGTATGAAGTTCGCTTTGGGAATCGGAATCGCTCTTATACTCTGGATCCCCGTTTCCATATCCGCGGACCTTGCGAGCAACGGTGCTACTCATTTGGTCCGTGTTGAAAAGGGACTCAAGGTAAACGAGTTCCTCATCAAATCGATGAACAGCTCGATTTCGAACATCGGCTCCGAAACGGACAAAGCCCTCTACAAAAGAATCATTCAACACCACGTAGAAACAAACCAACTCTACTTTCAATTTGATCTGGAAAGATCCTACGCAGAACTCAAACGAACTCAAGATCTACTCGTAATTTTGTATTCGAGCGTGATCGAATCGAGTAAGAAAACGATTCGAGGAGAACTGGCATCCCTCGGTTACCAAGCCGTCCGTGGTACGGAACCTCGACCGAAAAAACACCTCGAACTCGGTTATCGGGAATTGGCCGCCGCCGAACAAAAAAAACTGATCGCAGACAACACAAGACCGTATCTCCAACCGATCAAATTAGAACTACTTTACGAATCTCTAAAACTTCTCAAACAATCCAGAAAGTATGTGATCCTACTTTCGATGGAATATCTTTCCGATTTTCCCGCGGATCCGGAAAGCGAAGACTTTATTGGAATCCTAAACGAGATCAACAGAGCGATGTTTACTCGAAAAGACGAGTTTGCAAGAATCCACTTTGACAATCATTTCCACGCGTATTCGGGTGAGAATCTCTACGATACTTACTGGCAAGATCCCGCCTTAGAAGAATTGGAAAAACCTCTCGGCGAAGTAGACGCAGCCTATCTCCGCGATCGTCGTAAAGCAAAACGTTAATCGACTACGCGCGAGGGATCGACGCGGTATCAACAAATTGGCTCTTCCCGCAGAGAATTCTTTCGGAGTAATTTTTCAATTTGTTGATAAGAGCCGAGAGCCCGGTGGGCGTCTTGGAAAGAAAATTCCTCGTCTCGAAACGGATTCGCCCACGCGCCAAACTCTTTTTTTCAATTGATTTTCTAGAAATTCAGGTGACAGGGAATTCTTGTCTAGATACAACCTATCCTTGTGTTAGAACTGAGTTGTCCGAACTGCGGCGCGCCCGTCCCCTTTCAAAGCAAGGCTTCGATTTACGGAGTCTGTCCGAATTGTAAGACTCTAACCGTTCAAAAGAACCAATCCCTTGAGAGTCTCGGCAAGGTCGGGGAACTCGTCCCGGACCTTTCTCCGATTCAAGTAGGAACCTCCGGTAAAACGAAAGACGGTATTCAATTTCAAGTCGTAGGAAGGATTCAGCAACAATACAGCCTTGGAACCTGGAACGAATGGCACGCGATCTCTCAAGACGGTAAGTCGATCTGGCTCGCCGAAGCGCAGGGTCAGTTCATGATCACTCAACTTCGACCGACTTCTCAGAACGAAGTTTTTCCAGAACACGATGCGATCCGAGATTTAGAAACTCCTCCCGACGTTTATTTTATCACTTCCAAAACTTCCAAACAACTCCTAAGGGCCGGTGATACTCTCAAACTCGATAACGACCTCTGGATGATCCGAGAAATCGGTCTCGCTACCTGCGTCGGCGGCGAAGGAGAACTTCCCGTCGGCTTCGAGTCCGGAACCACTTCCGTTCTTTTGGATCTTGCAAACGACCAGGGCTGGTTTGCTACATTAGATTATTCTCATACTCCTCCGCTCTACTTCCGAGGAATGATTTATAACTTCGATCAGATCGAATTTATAAACCTCCGTGATCCGAAAACTTTCCAAGGTTTTCAAAAAATAGAAGAAGCAAAGGCGATCCAGTGTCTCGGCTGCGGGGCGTCTTTGAGTCAAAGAAGTCCTGACTTCTCCAAATCCGTCGCCTGCGAATACTGCGGAACCGTGATGGATACGAGCCAGGACAAGTTGAAAATTCTTTCTAAGTTTCAAGAAGTGATCAAAGATAGAATTTTTCTTCCTCCCGGAACCAAGCTCACTCTCAAAGGAAAAGAATGCGAAGTTTTGGGCGTGGTTAAAAAATCGGTTCACGCTGACGGACAAATCTTTCCTTGGACGGAATATCTTCTTCATTTTACCGGCGGCTACTATTGGTTAAACGAAACCAGCGGACATTGGACCGTCTTCGAACCGGTTCCTTTTATTCCGAGAACGGTTATCGGAACCTATCCTCCTAAAAAGACATTTCAAAAAGAAGAATATAGACTTTTCAATTCTTCGAACGCCGGAACCGACTTTGCATACGGGGAATTCTATTACAAGATTCACGCCGGAGATACAGCGGAACTCGCCGACTTTATCGCTCCGCCGAAAATGCTTTCTTCCGAAAAAACTCAGAACGAACTCTTTTGGTCCATCGGAGAATACGTTCCCGTGGAAGAGCTCAAAAAGTCGATCCAGGGCGACCTGGAACTTCCGGAGCCGGAAGGAATCGGTACGGCTCAGCCAAACCCTTATACTAAATTAAGAAAACGGAATGTACGAATCGCGGTTTGGCTCTCGGCGATCATGCTCGTGATTCAGATCGGATTTTGTCTCAATTCTCAAGACAAGGAAGTTTTTGCAAAAGAATATCCGTATGTTCGAGAACCGGCTCCGGGCGGAACCACGGATCCTTCCTTTGTCACCGAGAGTTTTCAGTTTGAAGGAAACGGAAGACAAAACGTTCAGATCAAAGTGAACGTTCCCGATCTTTCCAATCACTACATCTACTATTCTTTGGCTCTGATCAACACTCAGACCGATATCGCTTATGATACCGGTTTGGAAGTAAGCTACTACGAAGGTGTGGACGACGGGGAACGCTGGACCGAAGGAGATAAATCCGCGGACATCATCATCGGAGAAGTTCCACCGGGAGAATACTATCTCCGCGTGGAATCGGAATCCGATTTTCCAAGAGGAACGGGAACGACCGCACATTTTACGATTCGAAGAGACGTGGATCAATCGTATTACTATCTTCTTTTCTTGTTGGGAATCTGGTTACCCGTTCCCTATTCTATGTTTCGAAGTTTTTCCTTCGAGGCTTCGAGAAATGAGAATAGCGATTTTGCAACCGGAAGTTCGGACGATTCCGATGACGATGATTCTTCCTATTCCTCCAGCGATGATTGAAAATCAGAAAGATGATGAGAGAAGAATCGTTTTTCAATTCGAAACTTTATAGATTCAAAGGACAGATCTTATGAAATATTTAAAACCTCTTTTGTATCCCCTCTACGCGTTAGGACTTACGGGTTATCTGACATATACAAATATGTTCGGAGGCGGTTCGAGCAACGTAGATGAGATCGAGAACGTCCCAAAGACCGTGAGAGAAAATCCCGGAGTTTACAGAGCTCATTATACAAACTTTATGAGATATTCCGGAGGAAAGTAAGACCGTTTGCAAACAGCTCTTTATATTTCCGTTCTCATCATTTCTTCCTGCGGCCTCGTCTACGAACTCTTAGCCGGAACCATCGCTTCCTATCTTCTTGGAGAAACCGTCACTCAGTTTTCATTGATCATCGGAACTTATCTCTTTTCGATGGGAGTAGGTTCTTGGTTGTCCAAATACGTCGAAAAGGATTTGATCCCTAAGTTTTTGGAAATCGAACTCGCGATCGGACTCGTGGGAGGTTTTAGCGCGGCGATTCTTTACTTGAGTTTCGGACAGATCCGATTTTTTCAAATCCCTCTATTCTTGCTCGTAATCCTCGTAGGAATTTTAGTGGGTCTTGAAATTCCAGTTCTCTTAAGAATCTTAAAAAAAGAACTTCAGTTTAAAGAACTCGTATCACGCGTTTTGAGTTTGGATTACGTAGGAGCGTTACTCGCTTCGATTCTATTTCCCATTTTTTTTGCGCCGAAACTCGGGCTAATACGAACCAGTTTTCTATTCGGAATCTTGAATGCGGGAGTCGCGCTCTGGGGAACCTGGGCCTTACCTCTCAAACATTCTCGAATGATATTGCTCCGAGCACAATCCGTGATCGTTCTTACTCTATTGATTCTCGGTTTTTCGTTTTCGGATCTCATCACATACTATAGCGAGGAAACTCTCTATACGGACGAAATCATTCTATCAAAACAATCTCAGTTTCAGAGAATCATCGTTACAAGATGGAAAAATGAAATACGACTTTTTTTAAACGGACATCTTCAATTCTCCTCAAGAGACGAATATAGATATCACGAGACTTTGGTTCATCCTGCGATCTTAGCGCATCCCGCTCCCAAAAAAGTTTTGGTGTTAGGCGGAGGAGACGGACTGGCGGTAAGAGAAATTCTCAAACACGAAACAGTAGAATCGGTTACGTTAGTCGATTTGGATCCTGCGGTAACGGGCCTTTTTACCGATCACACGGTGTTAAAAGAACTCAACGAAGGAAGTTTAAAAAATTCTAAAGTAAAGGTGATCAACACGGATGCGTTCGTATGGTTGGAAGAATCCGATCAGACCTTTGACGTTGTGATCATAGACTTTCCGGATCCGAGCAATTTCTCATTGGGAAAACTTTATACCACCGCATTCTTTCACGTTCTCAAAAGAAGAATGAACGAAACTTCAGTCTTGGAAATCCAATCCACATCTCCATTGTTCGCCCGCTCTTCCTATTGGTGTATAGAAAAGACGATTGCATCCTTGGGTTTTCAGACTCTACCCTTACACGTCTACGTTCCTTCTTTTGGAGAATGGGGATTTGTTCTCGCGGGACAAAGACCGATTCGATTCCAAGAAAAGTTTCCGAAAGATCTTAGATTTTTAAATTCGGAAGAACTCAAGTCGATTCAAATCTTTCCTTCGGATATGTCCAAAATTCCGGTGGAGATCAATCGATTGGACAACCAAGCCCTCGTGAGATATTACGATCGGGAATGGAATCGAATCTTAGACTAAGAAACTCGCACCGGATCAATTCGGGCGGCTCCTGAAGTTTTTTCTTAGGAGCAAGATCGATCGTAATTTCAGGACCGAGCTCTCAGCTCCTGTCAATAAATTGAATCCTTCTTTTAGAAGATTTTTTTTCGAAAAGCAATTTATTGACACCGCCTCGATCTCTGCCGCGGGGACCATCGTCGAGATCGAAGCGAGAAACAGAAAGTTAAGTCATCTGCGTGACCATTGCCAAATCTTGCCGTCCTCGGGGTGAATAGACTCACCCGTCTTCTCAAAATTCAGGCGTTCGAGTATGCGTGTGGATGCATTGTTTTCCGGCAAAGTCTGCGCCATAACGATCACCTGAGGGAATGCTAAACGAGCCTGAGCAACCAAGAACGCTGCAAAGAAAGTACCTAACCCCTTTCCCTCGTATTCCGGAAAAACGAAGTAGGCTATCTCCACTTGACCTTCCTGTGGGGGTGATTTGAAGGCACAAGTACCAAGTACATCGTTTCCTTGCACATACAGATACGCAATCCATGGCTCTAAGGGCAACTGCTCGCTTGCATTATACATTTGTAGTACACTTGCGACAACGTCTTCAACGATGACATTTTTTTCGAGCTCAAGCAGTTCGCTTGAATCAGATTTTATAGGGATGAATTTCATTGATATACTCCTTAATTTTTCATTTTACTTTACTCCAATGGAATGAGGTGAACATAGGCAGCTCCTGAATTTTTTTCGATCCGAATCATTGTCAGAAAATGCGATGAAAAGCTCTTCTGACGTTTTTCGGCTTCGTACAAGTTTTTAGTTCTTTTAACTTCCGCATGTCAATCTACTTTTTAGTTCTCCATTTAGTTGATGCGAAGCGCCTGACGCGAGCAGATGCTAACAAGAAGTTGGCTTCTTCTATAGCGAATCCGAGATTATCCGATTACAATTCCGGAAATAAGTTTGTACAAAACGAATTCCTAATTCGCCTCTTTTTCAAATATTCTAATTGTGGAATTATTAATAATAGATGTAAAAAAGGATCGAGTCGACTTTCCTTTCTAAGATTGACAGAATTTACGAAAAGAGGGAACCTGAATTCCAAAAAGTTGTCTTACTCAGTGATGGATCTTATCAAATAAGATCCAAGACATTGGACACTACTCGAGGATTCCTGAATGAAAAAAACGATCACTCTTATTTCGCTTTCCGCTATCGCGTTAGTCGCGCTTGTTTCTTTTTCTTTGAGCGCGCAGCCGGAACGAAAAATCGAAACCACGGTTCACGATTTTATGGAAGACTATCCAAAACTCGCGGTCAAAGCCGCGAAAAAAGGGAAACCGGAATACATAGAAAAGATCTTAGCGGAAATTCCGAACTTCGCGCTGGATGAACAAAAAGTGAAATGGACCGAAATCTCTCAGGAAGCCCTGAAGACAAAAGACTATGAACAGTCTTGCAAAGCTTGTCATAAAGAATTCAAAAAAGAATATAAGAAGACCTACCGCAAAAGACCGATTCAGGTTTCACCGGAATTGATCAACTACCTAAAAGAACTCAAAAAGTAGTTCCTACTTTTTCCGATTTGGAATTTTCTCGAACGGATTAAGCTCCCGTTCGAGAGATTTCTTGATAGAGAGGAACCGCCGGTTCTTCTTCCTTTTCGACCCTGCCGTTCAAATCTAAAATCATCAGAGTGATATCGTCTTCGAACTGATCCCCGCGTCCCGACCAGGATTTTACCGTATCAAAAACGAGCTGATTTAAGGCTCTGCCCTGCATCGCGGAATTCGTTTTTAAGAAATCATAAAATTTTTGATAACCGAACATTTGTCCGTATTGATTTCGTGCTTCCGTAACACCGTCTGTAAACATGATGATACGATCTTCTTTTTTGATCGGAATGATCAATTGACCGTTCTTAAGATTTCCATCGATTCCCATGATCCAACCTGGAAGAAAGATCTCTCTAAATTCTCCCTTACCATGATTGAGAATCGCAATCGGAGGATGTCCCGCGTTCGAATACGTTATGATACCTTTATGAAGGTCAATGATCAAATACGCAGCGGTGATAAAATGTTTTCCGTATTTTCCCATCAAGGCGCGGTTAATATTCTTCAAAACTTCGGCGGGTTCCGCGGCCTTTCTGACTTCGATAGAAAACGCAAGTTTTACCATGGATGCGATGATCGCAGCGGGAATTCCATGACCGGAGACGTCGCTGATAAACACGCCGAGCCTTCCGTCTCCGTAGTCGTGAAAATCATAGAAGTCTCCGCCGACGGAACTCGCACATTCCATCTTTACAGAAAGTTCGATTCCTTCCACCTTCGGAAGTTTATCGGGAAGAATCGATTCTTGAAGTTCTCTCGCGATCTTCAGTTCTTGTTCGATCTCCGAAAGTTTGATTTGATTCTCATACGCATCGATGCTTGTTTGTAGACTCTCGGCTTGAAGAGATTTAAAACGATCCGCCAGTGCAAACGAAAGAAGAGTCATTTCCAAAAGAGAACCGATCAAAGATCCCCAGTTGGTAAACAGGTTACTCGGTAATACGGATAAATTTCTGAGGACGGTAATCAGAATGAATGCGACAAGCACCGACCAAGCAAGAAGAAAGAATCTAGCCGGTCTATATCCTTGACGATAACGATCGATTCCCGCGTAGATCACAACTACGGAAGTAAAAATCGGGAACAAGGTCAAAGCCTGCATATTCCAAAAATAGAATATAGGAAAAAAGGAAAGAAGAATTCCTGCGATCCCCGGTATCATAAATGAAATTAAAATATAATCCGTGACTTTCATCGTCCTTCCGGTATGAAGAAAGGACCTGGTAAACTGGATCGAAAAGACGATTGCGAGATAGGCGAACGGGACCAAAAGGTCGTTCCAGGTTTTTAGGGCGGATGTATAGAGATATTGATTGCCGACTCCGGTTACGGATAACTGCCAGAGGCCGAAAAACAAAAGATATAGAACGTAAAAAAGATAACCCGCTTCCTTAACGGTCGAAAGGACAAAACCGTTGTAGACGAGCATCACGAGCAGGGCGCCGAAAAATAATCCGAAAAGAATATTCTGCACTTGAACGTTCGTGATAAACTCGTTAGCGGTCCAAGCCTTTAAATTGAGAATCAAGGATCGTCGGGTAGAAACCTTGATCAGATATTCTTCCGTATTTCCGTATTGAGTGACCAGTCGATAGACCGGATGAAAGTATTCTATACTCTGAACGCGTTTGATCTCTTGATAACGAACCGGAAATTGGGAAAGTTTTTTATAGAGAATAAATTCTTCGGAAGCGGGATTGGCCAATTCTAAAAACCAAGGTTGAAAACCGTGGCCTATTTTTTCAAAATGAATCTTGGAACGGATCCAAAACGTAGATTGAGTATATCCTTTAGAAAGACTTTCCTTTTCGAAATTCTTCCATTCCGGATGAAAATTCGGATTGGAAAAATCTTCGATTCGAATTTGTCCTTTAGGATCTTCTAATACTTGAAGAGTTTTTCCTAAAAATTCGCCTTTCATCTTTTCGGAAAGGGAGAATGCGGATTGTTGCTGCGAGACGCCGTTGTCCAATACGGAAGCAGAATCGGAGAAAACCGAAAAGGTTCCGATCAGAAGTAAAACGAGGAGCGGTAGAACTTTAAATTTCAAAGTTTCACACCCGCAAGTCCCAGAATGAACTGAAACTCCGCGGGAGAAACTGGCTGAATAGAAAGGCGAGAACCTTTCTGTAGAAGCACCATATTCTTAAGTTGTTTGTGCTTTTTCATTTCTTCCATCGTGACAGGTTCAGGGAATCTTTTTTTAAATTTTACATCTACCATGTACCACGTTGGATTCTCATTCTTACTTTTCGGATCGAAGTATTTGTGAGAAGGATCAAAAGCGAAATGATCCGGATAACCTTGTTTTGCAACTTCGGCGATTCCAACGATGGAAAGGGGTTTAGCCTGGCTATGGTAGAAGAGAATTAGATCCCCTTTTTTAATACTGTCACGCAAGAAATTGCGCGCCTGATAATTTCTTACCCCTTCCCAAGGAGCGATATGGGAAGGAGAATTGTACAGGTCATCGATCGAAAAAACGTCGGGTTCTGTTTTAAATAACCAGTGATTCATTCCATTCCGGCGTTGTACGCGGGGTTTGTTTTGATTCCGTTTTGTTTCTTCGATTTAACCGTTTTTTCCGGCTTTTTTTTTGTGCCGTCTTCGCTCGCAGGATGAACGATGAGCATCAGCTCGTCATGAGAAATGGTTTCTTTTGCGAGAAGGGCTTTCGCCAATCCTTCAAACTTGGAAGCATTCTTACGAACCAGATCGCGTCCTTTGTTCAAACAAGTCTGAACGATTTCACGGACTTCTTTGTCGATCATCGCCGCAAATTCTTCCGAGTAGTATTTATTGCTGTGACCCATATCTCTTCCCACAAAAACGCTGGCTTGATCGCCGGCATAATTTACGGTTCCGAGTTTTTCGGACATTCCCCATTCGCAGACCATCTTACGTGCGATATTGGAAGCCTGTTGGATATCGTTGCTCGAACCTGTGGAAGTGACTCCAAACTTAAATTCTTCCGCGATGAACCCGCCCATAGCGACTACGATCTGATCGAGCCAATATGTTTTTGGAAGAATGTGTCTGTCCTCTTTTGGAAGAGACTGAGTGAGTCCTAAAGCGCGTCCTCTTGGAATGATAGTAACCTTGTGAACCGGTTCGGTATAAGGAAGGAGAGTTCCCAAAATCGCGTGACCCGCTTCGTGATAAGCGATGACTTCTTTTTCTTTCTCGGACATGAAGAAAGATTTTCTTTCCGGTCCCATGAGCACCTTGTCGCGCGCTTCTTCGAGTTCGTCCTGGGTGACTCTTTTCTTATTCTTACGAGCTGCGAGTAACGCACCTTCGTTGATAAGGTTTGCGAGATCCGCTCCCGTAAAACCAGGGGTTCCTCTCGCGATCGAATGGAGGGAGATATCGCTGGTCATCGGAACTTTGCGAGAATGTACTTTTAGAATTTCTTCTCTTCCTCTGATATCCGGAAGATCCACCATCACCTGGCGGTCAAAACGACCCGGACGAAGAAGCGCAGGATCGAGAACGTCAGCGCGGTTTGTAGCCGCCATCACGATCACACCTTCGTTCTTTTCAAAGCCGTCCATCTCGACGAGCATCTGATTGAGAGTTTGTTCTCTTTCATCATGACCGCCGCCAAGACCCGCGCCTCTCAGACGACCGACCGCGTCGATCTCATCGATGAAGATGATACAAGGAGAATTCTTCTTACCTTGATCGAACAAGTCTCTCACTCGAGAAGCTCCCACACCCACGAACATCTCTACGAAGTCGGAACCGGAGATGGAGAAGAATGGAACTCCCGCTTCGCCGGCAACCGCTCTTGCGAGCAATGTCTTACCGGTTCCCGGAGGACCAACTAACAAAACACCTGTGGGGATTCTCGCGCCGATCGCGTGAAACTTTTTCGGATCTTTTAAGAATTCTATAATTTCTACTAATTCTTCTTTTGCTTCTTCGCAACCCGCGACGTCTTCAAAAGTAATTTTTACTTTCGGATCGACTGTCATCTTTGCTTTGGATTTTCCAAAGGAGAAGGCTTTGTTTCCGGTCGACTGAATCTGTCTCATCATGATGAACCAGAAAAGACCGATCAATATTACGATAAGAAGAATATTGCTTCCGATGACGCTCCAGAATTTTCCTTCTTCGGCGGAACGCGCGTCGAAAGAAACGTTAGCTCTTCTTAAAGAAGCAATCAAATCTTTATCCAGCGGAGCGACGGTAGTTCTGAACTTTACCGGTTTCGCGGTTTTAGATTCGGAATATTCCGCGGGAATATAAAATCCTTCGATTATATCTTTCTCGATTTGGATCTTGTTGTATTTATCAACGGTTCCCTTGTAGAGTTTACCGAGAGGTTTTTTCCCCTCTACCGGTTCCAACATATTCAAAAAGTCGGAATAGGAGATATCCTTAGTCGCGCCGGCATTGTTCTCATAATTATAAGCGATGATCAAAACGACCATCATAATGATTAGGACAAAGAATACATTTTTTACGTTCTTGTTCATGGAGTTCTCCTGTAACTTAGACGCCTGTGAGATACATTAAACAGGCAAGAGGTTCCTTCTGTTAGGATTTCACGTTTCTTCAAAAAGGCAAGGAAGAATTGAACGAAACGACCAAAAGGAAAACAGTCGGAATCGAATTCGTTCAGAATTTTTTACATCAAAGATGATATTTTTCGATCACGTCGTCGATATCTCCGAGAGAAATCGAACGAATCGCCGCTTCCGCGTCGTTGATGATCTGAATCAAGCTCAAGTTTTCCATAGGTTCAAAATCTTCTTTTAAGAAAGAATCCCTCACTTTGAGATCGAATCCCTCGTTCCAGATTCCGATCCGAATCCGAATAAAATTTGGAGAACGAAGAGACTGAATTATGGATTTTACTCCGGGATGGTCGGTTTCCTGGGTTCCCTTGTCTACGACGATTCTTCCCAGAGGGAGACTCCAGTCTTCTTGGATGACAAGAATTTCTCCCACTTGTATTTTCAGAAAAGAAGCGATGTAGAGAACGGATTCTCCCGAAAGATCGCTGAAAGTCTGTGGCTTTAAGAGTACAACTTCTTCCCCCTCAAAATCACCGCGACCAATCAGAGATTTCTTCTTCTTGGTCTTGATTTCAACATTGATGTTATTTGCGATAACATCTAAAATCTTGAAACCGATGTTTGAGCGGTTATTGTTGTATCTGTCTCCTGGATTCCCGAGTCCGACGATCAGCTTCATGAATACCTATCTGTATCTTTCAGGTTAGACCCGAGTCAGTTCCGTATTACTTCTTACCTTTCTTGCCTTTAGCGTCGTCTTTGGCGCCTTGGGCTTCCGCTCTTTCTGCAGCGAGAAGAGCTTTGGTTTTATTTACGGAAGTAACGATCGGATCTCCGTTGATCAAAATTTCCCAGCTTGCAGGAACTTTGAGTTGGCTGATCTTGATTGCGTCGCCTACATCGAGATCTGTTACATCAATAGTAAGATTTTCTAATAGATCTTCAGGAATCGTTTTAACGCGAAGTTCGTGAATGATGTGTTCGAACTGTCCGCCGGTTTTAGAACCTTTAGCAATACCGGTAGTTTCAATACCGATCTTAGTAACGATCTTTTGACCAGGAACAACTTTGTAAAAGTCTACGTGACGGATTCTGTCGATCTCAGGAAATCTTTGGATTTCTTTTACATAAACTTTTTGAGATCCTTGACCTTCCACGTCCAACTCGATGAGAGTAGACTGACGGATTCCGGAGTGAACCATCTTTTCAAGTTCTTTCTCGTTCACTGAACCCGAAGTTGCAATGCCTGCGCCGATAATATTGATTGGAACTAATCCCGAAGCACGAAGACGATTGTTTTCGTTCTTACCGGTTTCTGTTCTTTTTTTAACTGCGATCTTGTGAATAGTGTTCTGGCTCATTCTTATTACCTAACCTTAATCGAATAAAGTGCTGACTGATTGATTTGTGTGAATCCTTTGAATCGCGTTAGCGAGCAAAGGAGCTACGGACAATGATTTCAATTTGTTGATCTTTTTGGACTCTGGAATCGCGATCGTGTTTGCGAGAACTACTTCGGTGAAGTTCGTTGCGTTGATTCGATTCACCGCTTCTCCGGAAAGAACTCCGTGAGTGGCGGCACAATAAACCGACTTCGCTCCGTGTTTAAGAAGGGCTTCCGCCGCTTTACAGATCGTTCCTGCGGTATCGATCATGTCGTCGAGAAGAATACAATTCTTACCTTCGATCTCGCCGATTACGTTCATCACTTCGGATTCGTTTGCTTTTGGTCTTCTCTTGTCGATGATCGCGAGGGAACCGTTTACTTTTTTACCGAAAGCGCGAGCACGTTCCGCGCCGCCCGAGTCCGGAGATACGATGACTAAGTCTTCGATCTTCTTTGTATTGATATACTCCGCCAAAACGGGAGCAAAGTGAAGATTGTCCACGGGAACTTTAAAAAATCCCTGAATCTGATCCGCGTGAAGATCCATGGTAAGAATTCGGTTCGGCCCTACTACTTCCAAAAGATCAGCGACAACTCTCGCAGAAATCGGAACTCGAGGTTCCACCTTTCTATCTTGGCGTCCGTATCCGTAATATGGAATCACTACGCTGATACTCGAAACGGAAGCTCTGCGAAGAGCATCCATGATAAGAATCAATTCCATCAAATGATCGTTAGCCGGCGCCGAAGTGGATTGAACGACGAAAACTTCTCTTCCTCGAACGTTGTCTTCGATCTTTACGGAAATTTCCCCATCGGAGAATTTCTTAAGATTGATCTTGCCGGGTTGAATCTTTAGATGTGCGCAGATTTCTTCGGCGATTTGTTTATTAGAACTACCCGCAAATACGGCGATATCCCCTTTCATGGATGAACGGCCTCCCCTTTGATCATAGCGGAAAGCATCTGCAGGTCTTCGGGAGAATTCACTCCATGACTTTCAAGATGATTCTTTAATTTCATCGCACCGAGTTTCTTTCCTGAATTTCTGTATAATTTCACGAGGTCAGGGAGATAGTATTCTCCTTGAGCATTGGAGTTCCCGATCTGTCTGAGAGAATCAAAAAGACCTTCTCCGTCAAAAACATAAGTTCCCGTATTGATTTCGTTGATGAGTTTTTCTTCGGAAGAAGAATCTTTTTCTTCCACGATAGCCGTAACATCTCCGGAAGAATTACGGATGATTCTTCCGTAACCCGTCGGCTTTTCAACAACCGCTGAAAGAATCGTTGCGGAGAATTCGTTTTCTTTGTGTTCTTTTACAATATTAGAAAACGTTTCTGCGGTGATCATAGGAACATCGCCGCAAGCAACAATCACGGAACCGTGAAAATCGTTAAGCTGAGGTTCGGCGCAGAGAAGTGCGTGAGCGGTTCCGAGTTGTTCGGTCTGTTCCGCAAAAGAGATACCGGGAATTCCGGCACAAAGATTTTGAACCAATTCTTTTTTATAGCCTACAACGACGACGATCTGTTCTACGCCGGAGGCTCTCAGGTGGTCGAGTACGTGAAGGAGTAGCGGTTTGCCATTCAGCTCTACCGCTACCTTAGGCTGATCCGTCTTCATGCGGGTGCCCTTCCCTGCGGCTAATACCACAGCGACCTTATCCTGAGTAGGTTTCATCGTTAATAAATGTCAGTAATACAATTTGGCTGGGCTGCTAGGATTCGAACCTAGGAAATGGCGATACCAAAAACCGCTGCCTTACCACTTGGCGACAGCCCAGTTTCTAAAAATTGAATCGTACGAAAGTGAGATTTGGGAATTCCTGCCTCAGCCTGTGCAACAGTTCTTCCTGAATCTCAAGGCCCTGGACCAGCCCGTACATACTCGAACCCGAACCGGTTAGAGAACAATAACTGGATCCAAACTCCAGGAATCTGTCCTTAAGAACTCCCAATTCCGGATGAAGTTGGAAGGCAACCGGCTCAAAATCATTCAAGAGCCTACCCTGTAGGGCATTCCAATCTCCGTTTTTTAGAACAGAAATTAGATTTTCCGACAGCGTATTCCCATTTTTCTGAGAGGGCCCCTCTTGTAAAGGTTTTTTCAGTAAGGAGTACATTTCCGCCGTATTCATCACCTGCGGAGTCAATGCGAGAATTCCTTGTCCTGAATGGACTTCAATTTCTTGAGAATTCTCACCTCTTCCCGTAACGTAGGCGTTTCCTTCTCCTAAAAAGAAGGGAACGTCGGATCCGATTTCGGCGGCGAGATTTTTCATTTCATCAGTTGTAAAAAAAGAACGCCAAGAAAAGAGAAATGAGAGAAGAGAAGCGGCGTTCGTACTTCCGCCGCCCAAGCCACCCGCAGGAGAAATTCGTTTTGTAAGATGAATTTTTACTCCGGGAAGTTCGGGAAAAAGAGATCGCGCTTTTTGAAACGTCTTGTAGAGGATATTTTTTTTGTAATCCCCGAGCTCCGAGACTTGATCGTATAGTTTACGTTTTTCTAATATAATTTCGTTTTGTGAGGTGAGTTCGAAAACTCCGTTGTTTGCGGGTTCGATTTCGATATCGTCCCCCCAAGAGATTCTTAAAAAGACACTTCGAATCTCGTGAAATCCATCGAGACGCTTGTAAGGAATTTCTAAACCGAGATTGATCTTAGCAGGAGAAAGCAAATCGATTCCTCCTAACGTAGCATCAACTCGATCTCACCGATCGCTCTTTTTACAAGAGAAGAAGGGCTTTTGAGAATCACGTTTTTTCCAAACGGAAGAATCGTTTCTAAAAACCAGGATTCTTCCCGGATTTTTGCTTTGGATAAATGATAAACGACATTCTCGAGAGTTTTAGTTTCCCCCGTTCTTTCGAGACCGAGCTTACGATCGAGATTATAAAAGACTTCCTTTGTATGCCAGATCTCTGCGATTCCGGAAGAATTCTCCTGATTCTTACGAAACATTTCAAACTCTTGAATATATTTTGACTTTGTTTGTCCGGCCGGCTGGGAGATCGGATCGTTTCCGACTTTTAAAGAAAGAATATGATCCAATCGAAAATTGCGAGGGGACTTTCTTTCATGACAATATCCCAAGAGGTAATCTTCCAAAGAATGAAAGAGGAACCAAGGATCGACTTTTCTCTGCAAAGATTTTTCGTCGCTTCGAGATTGATATTCTAAGATTAGAGATTTTCCGTTTCGAATCGCTTCTTGAATCGTATTCTTATAAGAAGTCAACGCATCCTGTCCTGTGATTGGAAGAATGGAAATAATTTTCTGAAGAATCTTTTTGGCTATCGTACTTGTATGTGGATCGACGTTTGATTCGGATGTTTCTTCTAAAATATTGCGAAGTGTAAGCCATTCTCGAATGCTGAGTCTTAGGCTGGAATCGAATCGAAAGGGTAGAATCAATCCGAACGTATCCGTTTCAGAATCATAATCCACTTGAATCAAATCCGCTACGTGAGGGGTCGCGCCGAGAAAAAATAATTCGCCGAGTTGTTCTTTGAGATCCTTTTGATTGGTCACTCCGGTGACGCTGGAAAGTTCTTCCAGGGTCATTCGTTTTCCGTCTCGAAGATGGCGAATGAGATTGAGTTTAAAATTAAGACGAACCGTGCTTGGATTCATGGAATGTCCTCAAGACTAAAAACGCCGGGCTTTCTTGTAAACAGGAAATGCGAAAAATCTCGCCCGTGTGATTTGAATTGGAAGCCGTTGAGATTCTAAAATTTGAAATCAGATTGAAAAAAATTCCGTTATGGCGCGAAAGATGGGAATGATACTTTGAAGATGAGCGAAGTTTTTATGGATATTTATTAGAGGCAGAGCAAATCATTTCCGAATCCTTTTTATGAATATAAAAATCCCTTCCTAAAACCGGTTAAGAATCCTTCTCTGCTTTTTTGATTCTAAATCGATTCTCTAAGAGATCAAAAAAGGCCGTGCCCAAGGAAAACTCATGTCGAAAAAGGGACTTATTGGATTTGGATCGAATTCTAAGGACCTACTGATTCTGTTTTGTATTAGATCTAGTTGCCAGATATATCTGTAAACGTCATGAAAGGTAGGAACTCCTGCATTTAAAACTTCCACGAGAGAATCCCCCACTTCAGCATCTTCCAAGGACAAGAGAAAATTAAAAAGAAAACACCGAGAGACTCCGTGAGTTTGAGCCAAGGCACCCAACATCGACCAATAACCAGTATTCATCCTAAAATTCATTTTTCTCATTTTCCCAGGATTTTGATAAAGAATAGAATCCGCCTTCGAATTCAGACGACTTCGTGAAGCCATGAATTTGGAATATCTCCTCAAGAGATAAGGAAGTTTTTTGGGAAGCCTCCGCTGGGACAAACCATTCAAATAGATTTCGGGAATCAAAAGAGTGACTACTTTCTCTCTTCTTTCAGCGAGCCGTGACTGTATCTTTTCATCAGAACTTAAAAATATTGATTCCATTACCTTCAACGGTTCTTAGAACTTTTCATAAAGATCAAAATCTCTGAAAAAAATCGATTCCTCAAAAGTTTTTTTTTGAAATTTCCTGCCTGACTTTTTACTAAAATCAGAATCTTATTCCTACTTCTCACACATTCCGAGCGAGGTTAAGTCTGCTAAAACATCCTGATTGACAAATTAGCATTTTCATACACTTTTAAAAGGATGCGAAAGTATATCTGGATATTCCTCCTGTTTCTCCCGAGCCTTTATTACACTGGGACCCTATTGAGTTGGGAAAAAAAGAAAAAACTTCCGATCACGGGGGACGAACCGCACTATCTCATCATCGCCGAAAGTATTCTCCGAGACGCCGACGTGGATCTCAAAAATAATTACGAAGAAGACGCGATTACAAAGAAGATTCTCGGACCTACCGACGTAGAAAATCATACGATTCCAAAAAACGGGAAATTATACAGCGTCCACCCCATAGGAACTTCATGGCTTGTCTTAGTCGGATACGCGCTCTCCGGAATCAGCGGAGCGAGAATTCTTCTAGCTCTATTTACCGGACTTCTTCCTTTTGCATTCTATAGAATTGGAAGAATTTTTCATTTGGCTCGAGAAGAATCCGCGCTGTTAAGCCTTCTCTATTCGATTAGTCTTCCTTTTCCCATGGTAGCAGGACAGATTTTTCCGGATCTTCCTTCCGGGATTTTATTCGTTTTCATTTTTTCCATTCTCCTCTATTTAGAAACACACTCCAACAAAAAAGAATTTCAGAATATTCTACTTTTTGCATGTGGAATCGGTTTTGGCTTTTTGGCCTGGCTTCACGTAAAAAATATGCCGGCAATGCTTCCGCTTTTGCTCTGGTTTCTATTCAAAAAAGAATGGGGGTTAAAACCGAGAATCCTCTCGTTGGGAATCGGGGCATTGTTGATTCTTAGCTTATTCTTCTGGAACGATCTCTGGTATGATTCCATCAAAGGATCCTTTTTCGCGGCGAAGAACGCACCCCCGAGACTGGATTCCAGAATAGAGCACTGGGTCACGGTCGGCTTCGGCCTTTTTATGGATCGTAATCAAGGGCTTTTTTTCCAAAATCCTTTGATCTGGATTCCCGGTTGTATCGGCTGGTTTTATCTTTTTCAAAAACGTGATTTCAGAAAGATCGGGATTCTACTCTTCCTTACTCTAGGAATTCAATGGGCTTTGAACGCAGGCCATCCCTGCTCGTACGGATGTCTCGCTTTACCAGGAAGATTCCAGTGGGGGTCTTCGGCGCTTTGGTTTATCCCTTTTTTGGGAGGATGGATTCTGATCAAAAGCCTTTCTAAAACAATCTCACAAGGAATCTTGATTCTTGCGGTTTCGTATCAGATCTGGATCGGAAAATACTGGTTTGATCACACTGCATCCTTGTATCACGTGATGCAACCTGACCCGGGAAAGAGGTTCGGATTTTTTCCGGAATCGATTCTTCCTTATCTACCTTCCTGGACGGACCTGGAAAATTCTTGGAAGAACCCGATCAACGGACTTTGGATCGGAATCTTTCTTCTCCCCATCCTTGCCTTTGGATCCTTTCAAATCTGGAACAAAAAAGATGGTAAGAATGGTCTCAAACCTTTGATTGACAGAGAAAGCAAATGAGTACGACTATTCTAAAGTAACCATTAACAAAAGAAGAACGACCTATGAAACGAAATCACAATGCTCTTTTTAAGAAATCCATTCTCTTCTTACTTCTTTCCATTCCTTCCGCAAGCTTTTGGGCCCAGGAAGTAAACCAGGTAGTAAAAGAAAAAATGGTCTGTCAAAAAATTGAACTCATCATCAACGGACAGACATATGACGACGGACACAAATGTATTTCACCGGAAGCGATCTGCTATCTCGTAGAAGGACTTTCCCTGAGCTGTTTCGCAAATCCAAATAGAGAATCTTCCGCGACAAAACCGAAAACAAACTAAAAGAGATCTCGACTTTTTTCAGAGCAAGATTTCTTGAAACCGATTTGATTCTTACAAAACAAATCAGGATTTTATAAAAGAATCCAAATCACTTGTGTACAATAAAAAAGGCGCCTTTAAAGACGCCCTTCTCATTCAGCCTAAGAAAAACAGGCCGATTTAAAGATTAAAGACTTCCAAGAACGGATTGATATCTTTGAGCTTCTCTTTCCAGTGCTTGTGCTTGTTTTAAATATTTTTGAGACTGAGCGCTGCTTGCGAGAAATTTTCCACCGGTAGATCTTCTTGCGAGTTCACGAAGTTCTTCGGCTCTGGTCGCTTTTTGTTGAGCAACGGCTTTCAGATAGTTTCCTACCGCAGTTTTTTGTTCTTTTGTAACTGCACTTTCAACGATCGCTTTCTCCAAGAGTTGATCTTCAACTTCATCGGATACTGCAAATGCAGAACTGGTTGCCAAAAGGCCAAGAAGGGAAACCACAGAAATCAGTTTGTTTTTTGTCATGATTGAAACCTCAAATGAGTTTTTATTTTTTTGAAGAACGAATCTTCATTACCAGTTAGACAAAGGCTCTTTGATAAATAAATCAAAAAAATATTCTAAGGCCGTTTTCCTCATAAAAAACTCCAGCCACTCAATTTAATATATTCAATATTAAGAATATTCTATTTTAATTAAGCACCAATACGAGAGGCTGACTCGAAAGGGTGCATTCTCTGATGGAGCAGCTTAGTATTTGCAATTTTCATTATAGGTTTGATTGCTATGAACACAGAAGAAGAATTATTGCTTAATCGAAATACGATTGTTTTGTTTGAAGACATCGACTTTTATTTTATAAACAATTCTTTCTCAAATTGCTTACTCACTTGAGGAAATTGTATCCAGAATCGTCCTCGAACCCATTTTTCTGAGAGAAATCAGGACAATTGCCCCTCCCAACTACTTTGTCTATATTTTAGGCATTTATTTATTAAAAATTTTGCTTATAATATCAACGCCAAAGCTTAAAAAATAGAATTCTTACCAAAATAAAAAGCAAACTCGCGCAGAAAACGGCAATTACCTCGACGTAAACTAGTAAATTATGTCTCTTACTTTTGAAATTTCGTAGGAGTTCCTACAAATTTTTAAAAAAATCATTCCCCGTTTCCTCCTTTGATTCATTGCGAAGACAATCATTTCATAAAAACTCCGAACGGCTCCCCTCAAAAATAGCCCGATCTTTTTCGAAAAAGGGGGAGTTCCTACTTTTTCCGCTCAAAAAGTCAGCATTCTTTTTTTAAGAAAAAATTCCCGGAGCCCCTTCCCTCCCTTTACTTTTTCCTCGGAAAATAGATCAAAATTCGAAAATCGGGTGTAAGAGTTCCCACAAATCCTTCCGGAACTCGAAGGAAACGAAACCGAAGTTGGAAAGAAATTTCCTTTTTTACGAATTGAATAATCCATCCTACGTCCGATTCTTGTAACTGGAGAAACCATGAAATACCTTCACACAATGATTCGAGTTCAAGACTTAGAGAAGGCTCTCGATTTTTTTTGCATGACCCTCGAACTCGTCGTCACACGTAAGAAAGAACATCCGGAAGGAAAATACACTCTCGTATTCTTATCCACGGGTGAACCCGACGCGCCGGAAATCGAACTGACATACAACTGGGGACAAAAAGATCCTTATACATGCGGAAGAAACTTCGGACATCTCGCTTTCGAAGTCGAAAACATCTACGAGACTTGTGAGAGAATCTCCGCAAGAGGAATTACGATCAACCGCCCTCCTCGAGACGGAAGAATGGCCTTTATCCGTTCCCCGGATCTGATCTCGGTAGAACTTCTTCAAAAAGGACACGCGCTTCCGCCGGAAGAACCCTGGCTTTCCATGCCCAATACGGGAGAATGGTAAACTTTAGAATCCAATTTCACACCAAACAAAGACGGAAGTTTTATGAAACCATATCTCTTCCCTCTTTTGATTGGAGCTTCTGATCCAATCTACTGGAGAATCTTTCAAATTTTGTTTGACTCTTATATAGTGCATATACACTATATAATCATATCCCGAGGAGGAAAACTAAAATGGAAGAAACATTTCGTTTTGAATCCAAGATTCCCGTTCGATTCAGCGATACGGATGTAAACGGACACGTAAACAATCAGAATTACAATTCCTACTGCGACGAAGCAAAGATGAAGGCCTTTATCAGCTCCGGCGTGGATTTGCAAAGTATGAAAGAAACCGGAATCGGACCAATCGTCTACAAGGCCGAATACGAATATCTTTCCGATCTAAAATATCCGGATACGGTAATCGTTAGAACCAGAGTTGAGTTTATCAAAAGGACACGCGCGATCTTTCATCAACAATTGGAAAGAGAATCCGACGGAAAAATCGTGAGTAAGGTTCGCTCCTATGGAATGTGGATCAACTTCGAAACCAAAAAACCGGCATTCTTACCCGCGGAAGTTTTAGAAAAGATGGGAGAATTCAAATTCAACTTGGAGAATAAGGAAGCGGCTTTAGTCGGATGAAAGATTTATTTCCATTTCGAAAGACGCTTGCTATGTTAGAATCGGACCAAAGGATTCTTCCATAGAATTTAGAACCGATCCCATTCGGGATCAGATTGTCTTTTGATTCGAGAATTAAAAATTGGTTTTCAA
Source organism: Leptospira tipperaryensis (assembly GCF_001729245.1). Lineage (NCBI taxonomy): Bacteria > Pseudomonadati > Spirochaetota > Leptospiria > Leptospirales > Leptospiraceae > Leptospira > Leptospira tipperaryensis. The sequence continues at coordinate 3,642,641 of NZ_CP015217.1, forward strand.
GAGGTATTCGATCGTGAAGTTTTCAAACGAGGATTTAAAAGTCATCGGCCTTTCTTGTCTGAATCTCAATCTGAGAAGAACGACTCGATTGATCACGACGTTTTACGATTTCATTCTGAAACCTTCCGGGTTAAGAATCACTCAATTCACCGTATTGACAAGCATCGCTTACGAAAAAGAACCGAGTATCACCGATCTCGCGAGAATCACCGACATCGATAGAACTACCCTTCAGAGAAGTTTAGAAATCCTCAATCGTGACGGATTGATTCGAATCGAAAAAAAAGATACGGGAAACGTGCGTTCCATCTTCCTCACAAAAAAAGGAGAATCCAAACTTACGGAAGGAATCGAACTCTGGAAACAAGCCCAAGATTCCCTCAGGAACGACCTCGGAAAAACGAAATTCAAAGACACGCTAAAAATTCTTTCGGAGGTAAGAAAACTCCCGGTATTAAAAACGGCTTTGGAAGAATGATTTAAAACCTTCTTCGTCTAACTTACAGACACTAAATAGTGCATATACACTAAAAGGAGCAAAAAATGACGGTAATCATCGACGGAACGAGAACTCCGTTTGGAAAATTCGGCGGAGGACTCAAAGATTTTAGTTCTTCCGAATTGGGAGTAATCACGGCAAAAGAAACGATCCGCAAAACCGGAATCGATCCAAAAGAGATCGAAGAAGCGATTTACGGAAATGTAATACAGGATGATCAGGATTCCGCGTATCTCGCAAGACATATCGCGCTTCGATCCGGCCTGGCTGAAAGTTCGAGCGCCTTGACTCTCAATCGGCTCTGCGGTTCCGGACTGGAAAGTATTATCGCAGGTGCGAGAAAGATTCTTTCCAAAGAGAACCAACTGATTCTCGCGGGAGGAACTGAATCCATGAGCAACGCGCCTTTCGTTTTAAAAAACGCAAGATGGGGAAACAAATACGGAAATTCGATCACCGAGGATCGGCTCGCGCAAAGTCTTACCGATTGTTTCGTCGATCTTACGATGGGAATGACGGCTGAAAATATTTCGAAACACTTTCAAATTTCCAGAGCCGATCAAGACGACTGGGCCGGGATTTCTCAAGTCCGCGCGGAAAGAGCGACGATTCAAGGCGCCTTCTCCGATGAAATGATTCCGATTCAGACCAAGGGTAAAAAATCTGTTCTTCTTCAAAAGGACGAACAGATCCGAGGAGCGGAATGTGTGGATCAGTTGAAGAACCTTCCTACCGCGTTCTTAAAAGACGGAAGTGTTACTGCGGGAAATGCATCGGGCATCAACGACGGCGCCGCATCGGTTCTTCTTTCCTCCGAGAACTGGGCGAAGAATGCGAAGCTGAAACCTTTGGCACATATTCTCGGTTATGCGAACGTCGGCTGCGATCCGAAGATGATGGGACTCGGTCCGGTCTTTGCGATTCCAAAGGCCCTTTCCCATGCGGGAATCAAGATCGAAGACGTGGATCTTTTTGAAATCAACGAAGCTTACGCTTCTCAAACGTTAGCCGTAATCCGAGAACTAAAATTGGATCCCGAGAAGACAAACGTAAACGGCGGCGCGATTGCGATCGGACATCCTCTCGGAGCAAGCGGAGCGAGAGTCACCCTATCCCTTGCTTACGAACTCAAAAGAAAAAACAAAAAAATCGGAGTCGCTTCTCTTTGTATCGGCGGTGGACAAGGAATCGCAATCGTTTTAGAAAATTCTGAGTTTAGAAATTAGAACTCCGGTTTCAATTCAAACGTTCTCCGAAAACGATTGATAATTGAACGACATTTGTTCGACGTTCTTCCGGAACGCCTGCGCCAAGGTTTCCGGAAGAATTTTTTGAATCGTGTCTCTTGCTTCGATTAAAAACGGAAACAATCCTTCCTGATTCGTTATTTTCAATCGAAAAGAACCTCTTGTAAATTCTTCATAAGGAATTTCTGATATTGCATTTCTTATCTTATAGGAAAACTCGGGGTCGCAGATCAATTCCACTTCGATTGGAGCGTGAACTTGAAAAAGCGCGGAATGCAGAACCCAATCCTGTGAAATTTCTTTTTTGAGCCCTTGCGGTTGATAGAGAGAATTTTCCGCGATCGATTCTAATTTTGAAATTTTAGGAATGATAAATCTTCTTCTTTCTTTTTTCTTTCGATCGTAAGCCAGAAGATAGTAGTCTTCCGAATTCTTTCGAATCAATCGGATCGGATCGACTTCCACTCGATATGTTTCTTCCGGAAACGTTTTATAATACAAAAACTGGATCGGGGATTTTGTTTTCAAAGATTCGAGGAGCTTCTTTAGAATTTCTTCCGCCGAGCTACTCTCATTTTGGCTGAGAGTTTTCTGCGTTTTTAAATCCATCTCCAACTCGGGATAAACGTCCAACTTTCCTTCAAAGAGCTTTTGAGAAAGGGAATAGAGTTCGAGAGACGGAGATTCTTGATAGAATCTTAGAATCATTTCCGCGAGAACCTGTAATTCATCCTTTTCCAGTTTTAATTCTCGATTGGAAACGTTTCGATCTAAGACGTAACCTTCCTGAGTGGAACGAACAAAAAAACCAAGTTCTCCCAATTCCTCCACGTCTCTGGAAAGTTTTTTCCGATCGGAATCCGGATTCTCCAAATTCTGATAATGATCCGGAAGTAAGGAACGGATTTTTGTAAAACTCATGGGAGAATGATGATTGAGAAGATTGAATAAGAGCGCGGAAAGCCTGGATTCCGTCTTTCCGGCTTCCTTAACGGGAATCGGAAAATCCTCTTCCTCGTCGTTCCAGTTTTCATTTTGAGACATAGCTGAAACTTTCCGAGAATCCGGATTCTAAGCAACTCGAAAACCACTTGAATCCCATTGCTTTCTTTGCAAAATCTCCTCATTCTTAGTTTTTGAAAAAGGAACCAAAATGAATACGATTCTCCATTACATCATTCCTCACACAGTCGGAATCATTCTCATCGCAATCGGATGGTACGTAAGTATCTTAAACGTCGGCCTGACTCGTTTTACCGAAAATGTCCTCTTATCGAAGTGGACAGTCGGCGGTTTAATCTTGATTCTTATTGGAGCCTATCTTCCCGAAATCTGGATCGGAACCAGAAATCTTTTTAAGAAAGACTAAAAAGTAGAAGCCGGAAGCAATTCCGGTTTTTTTGATTCGGATTCTTCAAGTTAAAGACCGACGACGCTCCTGTTTCATTTTTCGATTTCCGCGAAAAAAACCTTCGTTGAATCGTTTCCCATTTCTTCCAAATCCATCCGGATCGTTTTGATCAAATACGCGTTGAAGAAAATAATAAATATTGAATGCGATTTTCAAAACACTTTCTTTAGATTCAAGGGAAAAGGAGAGAGAAAATTTTTTAATCAGGAAGCTCTTATGATTTGGGCAGTTACGGCTCTCGAGACGAATTTTCGAATCTCGGTTCAAGTAAACGCCAATTCTCTAAACAATCAAGGAACGGCAAACGTTAGCGTCTACACAGGAAGCGCCTGCTCTGGATCTGCACTCTTCAACGAAAACAATCTAACTTCGTCAAAAACGTTTCTTCTGACCGATGCGGGAACGTATTCGGTAAGAAGCGTCTTTCGGTGCTTCGAACGTATGTTCTTCCACGCCGATCACCTTATCAGCGAGCAATAGGAGTTCCTACCTTTTCTCGAGAGGAGAAATGAGCTCAAAGAAGAATTCTCCGGAGGGTTTTACGGTGAAAAACCAAAATCCGCTTCGAATTCGAAGGAGTTCCTACAAAAATCCCCCTAAAAGGGAAGATTTTTCTTGTACTTTTTCCGGTACATACGAATCTCCGTTTGCGGACCGCTAAAAAGGAATTTACGAGATATTTCTTTCGCGCAGAATGCGACATAATATAATTATATGAGCTTGAGTTGGATATGAGTAGCATCGAAACTGAAATTCTAGAAAAGAATCCCAAAAAAAAGACGGAAATTGAATTTCACAAACCCACTCTTTCTAGAGAGGACCTGAAAACGGTCTTAGAATGTCTCGTGGAAGATCATCTGACCACGGGAAATGTAACTACAAGATTCGAAAAGGTCTTCGCTTCCACCTTTCGTTTTAAACAAGTCGTCTCCAGCAGCAATCTTACCTCAGCATATCATCTGGCTCTTCTCGCATTGGACGTGCAAGCCGGAGACAAGGTTGTAATCTCCACCTTTGCGCCCGTTTCCGCGCTCGATGCCATCTTTCTTCTCAAAGCGATTCCTCTCGTCGTCGACTTAGATAAGAATTCTTTTCACATGAGCGCAGACGGTTTGAAAACGGCGCTCGAAGATTCTTCCGTAAAAGTAATCCTCCTGGATCACGCTTTCGGCGCGGTGGCCGACGCAAAGAGATATGACTTCAAAGGAATTCCTGTCATAGAAGATATCTCGGAAGTTTTAGGAGCTCAGAGCGAAACCTTTACTCCTGGAAAACAAGGAAGCCTCGCCGTTTGCGGTCTTTCCGTTGACCAGATGATTACGACCGGAAACGGGGCGATGATCATCACGGACCAAGAACCTCTCGCAAAGAAAATGCGTGCGATGAAAGCAGGAAAGGAACCTTACCAAAGAAAGGAAGGACAACCTAAATTAGATTATAACTTGATCGACTATCAAGCCGCGCTTGGAATCGAACAACTTTCCAAAATCGGAATCATTTTAGAAAGAAAAAGAAAGATCGCCCAGGTCTATCTTCAATCCATCTCCGGAACTTCGGTAACTACTTGGTACGGAGATCCGAATCTGGATACGTTCAATCGTTTTATCATCATCGCACCCGGCGCTTACGAACAAGTGGAGCGCTACTTTCGTTCTCTTCAAATCGGAACTCAAAAAGCATCGGAAGAACCGATTCATCATATCCTTGAACTTTCCAATTCGGATTTTCCGAACGGAGAAAGACTTTTCCAAAGAGGACATTGTATTCCGGTTTATCCGAACCTTACAAAAGACAATATCCAAAGAATTTCTCAAGCGATCCGCAGAATCTACTGATTCTAAAAGGTTCCCAAAAAACAAAATAAAATCAATCCTACCTTTTTAAAAAGGTAGGAACTCCTTTTTTTGATTGTTCCAAATTCCCTTTTTGTTGTAGAATCTTCTGAAAACATTCTTCGCGAATTGTTTTTCTTTTCAAACTATTCAGACTTGATTTTGACTAAGATTCTAAAATTTCTCCACGGATAATTGATAGTGATTTCCTTTTTATCAAGGAAGTCGCTATCTGGCAGATACACTGAGGTAATCCATGAATATCGCCCAGCTTTCGATCAAACGACCTATTTTTATTTCGAGTATCGTTCTCCTTATGCTTCTCACCGGTTGGGTTGCTTTGGGAAGAATGGGAGTCGATCTTTTTCCGGACGTAAACATTCCCGTGGTCTCCGTGACTACGATCTATCCGGGAGCTGGTCCGGAAGAAATTGAGGAACTTGTATCCAAGCCGATGGAGGAAGAACTTTCTTCCATCTCCGGTCTTAAAAAAATCTCTTCTAGAAACCAAGAAGGCGTTTCTGTCGTATTCGGAGAATTCACTCTCGATACGGATATCAAATACGCAGAACAACAATTTCGCGATAAAGTCGGTCTTGTAAAACCGAAACTTCCCACCGGAATCAGAGAACCGAAAGTGGTTCGTTTTGATCCTGCGGATCAGCCGATCATTCGTCTTGCGGTCTTTGCAGAATTAGATCAGGCACAACTCTACGACTTAGCAAAAGAAACCATCAAAGCCAGACTCGAACAAGTACAAGGTGTGGGTTCTGTAAAAATCGTCGGCGGAACCAGAAGAGAAATTCAGATCGAACTCGATCGAAACAAACTCAGTTCTTATCAGATGCCGATGGTGGTCATCGCAAACCGGTTAAAAAGCGCGGGCTTAAACGTTCCCGTTGGAAAGTTTGAAACCGGTTCCAAAGAAACTTCTTATCGAACTTTAGGAAGATACGAATCTCTTTCTCAAATCGAAAACACGATCGTTTCCTTCGGCGGTGAAGTAGGAAACGCGGTCTTAATCAAACAATTGGGAACCGTTCGTGATGGAACCGAAGACGAAGAGACGATCGGTTATCTCTGGGCTTCCAAAGACGACGTAATGGAAGAAAAAACTTCTTTCTTCGCAAAGATCGGAAACTTCTTCAAAGGAAAAAAGGAAGTCGCCGAGATTCCAAAAGAAATCAAACCCGCACTCTTCATCGACGTTTACAAACAATCCGGCGGTAACACGGTTGCGGTTGCGGACGAAGTTCTCAAACGAATCGGGAAACTCAACGACGGAATCAAAGACATGGAAGGAAAGCCGAAAATTCGGCTGATCCGAGACGGATCCAAGTGGATTCGTTATAACGTGGAAGACGTGACCGAAGCGATCGTAATCGGGATGCTTCTCGCCGTCATCACGGTTTACTTTTTCTTAGGGAACTTCCGTTCCACTGTGATCACCGGACTCGCACTTCCAAACTCGATGCTCGGTGCGTTCGTTCTTATGTGGGTCATGGGTTTTACGATCAACGTTATGACGCTCTTGGCCTTATCCCTGGCGGTGGGATTGCTCGTCGATGACGCGATCGTCGTTCGAGAAAACATCTTCCGAAAGCTGGAAGAAGGAATGGGAGTTTTAGAAGCGTCCGAAAAAGGAACCACGGAAGTAACGTTAGCCGTAATTGGAACCTCTCTTACGGTGATCGCCGTATTCTTACCCGTTGGATTTCTTTCCGGGATCGTGGGACAATTCTTTAAACAGTTCGGATTGACTGTCGTGTTTGCGATGTTGATCTCCCTTTTTGACGGTCTCGCGGTGGCTCCTATGCTTTCCGCTTACTTCGCGGGAAAGATCGATCATCACGCAAAGAAAAACAAAGCGGTAGAAGCTTTTGACAAGTTTCAAACTTGGTTGGAAAAACAATACGGAAGAATCATGAGAGTCGCTCTAAAAAGACCGGGCCTCGTTCTTTTAGGCGCGCTCGGGATTTTTATTCTCTCCATTTTTTCTTTGAAGTTCGTAAAAAGTACATTCTTACCTGCAAACGACCAGGGAGAATTTTTAGTAACCTTGGATCTTCCACCCGGAACCAGTCTTCAAGGAACCAAACAAGTCGCGGATCAGGTTTTGGACGTTCTCAAAAAAATTCCCGAGATGGATATGATCGCGGTTACGATCGGAAAACCGGACGGAGGAGAACCCAACGCGGCCACTCTTGCGGTTGCATTAGTAAATTCTAAAAAACGAAAACGTACCACGACCCAAGTCAAAGACGATATTCGTGAAATTCTCAAAAAGTTCACGTTTGCAAGACCCGCCGTTTCCGATTATAGCGCGGTCGGAGGTGGGATTCAATATCCGTTCCAACTCGTAATCAAAGGCGAGAATTTAGCTGAAATGGAAGTATATTCCAAAAAGGTTGTGCAGAGATTGAAGTCGATTTCCGATCTCGCCGACTTGGATACGGATTACAGAGCCGGTAAACCGGAATATCAGATCCATCTAGACAACATGAGAATGCAATTGGTCGGGGTTCTTCCCGGTGTTGCGGGATCCGAACTCCGTTATCAAATCGCCGGAGACGAGGTCAGCAAATATTACGATAAAGGAATCGAATACGAAGTCAGAATGAGGCTTCGTCCGGATCAGAGAAACCTAAGAATGGCCTACGGACAAACAAAGGTTCCGAATATCGCCAACAAGTTGATTCCCCTGTCCGCAATCAGCACCGGAAAAGAAACCGCCGGTCCTTCTCGAATCAATCGTATCGACCGTGCGAGAACGATCGTCGTCAACGCGAACTTAGCTCCGGGAGGAGCCGTTCAGGACGCGACTCGGATGGCGGATGAAATTCTTAAAAAAGAACTTCCACCTCCTCCGGGCGTACGTTACAACTTTCAAGGACAGTCCGAAGACTTTAAGGAACTCTTAGCGAATATCATCCTAGCATTCGGTCTGGCGTTGATATTTATCTATCTCGTACTCGCGTCGTTATACGAATCGTTTATCACACCGGTCACGATTCTTTTTGCGATTCCGCCGGCGATCTCGGGAGCGTTTTTCGCACTCGCTCTTACGAACGAAATGCTCAATCTCTTTTCTATGATCGGATTGATTCTTCTTATGGGTCTTGTCGCGAAGAACTCGATTCTTCTCGTGGACTATGCGATGCAGGCGATGAGAGACGAAGGATTGTCGAGAGAAGAAGCGATCTACCAAGCCGGACTCGTTCGACTCAGACCGATCTTGATGACCTCTCTCGCGATGATTATGGGAACGGTTCCGATCGCATTGGGATTTGGAGAAGCGGCAAAGTCAAGAACGGCAATGGGGATCGCGATCATCGGGGGATTGATTCTTTCCACCGTGGTTACGCTCGTGGTCGTTCCTTCGATCTTCGGATTTATCGATCGTTTTAGAGAATGGATCGAATCCAAATTTCGTCCGGACTACGATCTGAACGCGTCGTTGATTCAGCCGTCGCATCCTTCGAACGGTCAGATTGCTTACGAAAAAGAATTACTTCTCGCTCAGGAAGAATCTTTGCCTAAAAAAGTTTCTTCTAAAAAACCAAAAAAATAACATTCAAAAAATGGAATGGAGAATTCGTTAAAACGGATTCTCCATTTTAATTTCCAACGTTTCAAACCGTCATCGGTTCCCGCCATAATATATCGAATCGGTCCCAAAAATGAACTGAGTCTCTTTTCAGTTTAAAAAACCTCGCGGTTTTAAGAGACAAAACCACATTAAAAACTCTCCATAGTGTTTTGATTTTTAAAAAACCGCGCTCTTATAAAATTAAGAAAAACATTTTGAGTTTTTAAAATACAGATTCTGATTCTTTTTTCCTCTCAAAAAACTCTTCGATCGTAATCCCAAACAGAAGATGTCAAGTATGACAAAGACTGAGCGATTTATGTTATTTTTCGAAATTACATTTTCCGTTATAATATAAATCTTTACTCAGACCTAAAACTTCTTCGTCCAATGAAAGAGGACTTTCGAGAGGTAAGGGATTTAAAAATTGAATCCAAAAATTCCAACTATCATCGGGAACGTATATTCTCCCGAATCTTCGGAGATATTAGATCATCTACCCTTATTGATCTGCAAATTTCTCCCAGATACTACGCTGACTTATATCAATCAAAGTTGTTGCAGTACTTTTGGAAAAACGAAACAAGAACTCTACGCAACTAGATGGATTCATTTTCTTCCCGAATCCACGAGAGATAAAATTTACGAATTTCTAAAGAATGTAAAGAATACGTTAGAGCCCGAATCTCATTCTTATAAAATCCGAAATGCCTGCGGTGAACTTTTAAACGTAGAATGGAAAATTTATCCGGTTATAGACGCTCAAAATCAGTTTCAAGGATATCTTGCAGTCGGAGCCGATAAGACAAAAGAAGTAAACGCGGAATCGAACGTAAAAGAAAAGGAAGACTTCCTAAAAAAAATCTTCGGAACCATCGAAGATGCGATCTGGTCCGTGGATAAAAATTACACTCTCACCTATTTTAACGAAGCGATGAAAAGAAGACATGAGGGACTTTCCGGAATTAAAATTCGAATCGGAATGACCTTAGAAGAAATCATTCCCGATCCCGAACTGAAAGACCTATTCAAAAAATCATTAGAAAGAGCGTTTCAAAACGAACAGTTTGTTCATGATCACAATATCGACGGAAGAACTCTGGAACTATCTTTTAATCCGATCATAAAGGAAGAAGAGGTTACGGGAGTTGCGGTGTTTTGCAAGGACGTAACGGAAAGAATGGCGATGGCCGAAAAATTAGAACGTTCGGAAGCCAATCTAAGAATTTTAATAGAAAACACACAGGACTCGATTCTTTCCGTAGACAGAAATTACAGAATCATTGTGATGAATCACTCGTTTCACAATTCGATAAAGAACGGATACGGCATTGATCTAAAACCGGGAATGAGTCTGGTCGAACACTTTGGTTCGGAGATGCATAATTACTGGAAACAGGTTTACGATGAGACTTTCTCCGGAAGTTCGCTTCAAAAAGAACTGGAGATAAAGACCGAAAACGGATCTTCTAGTTATTATGAAATTCTAACATATCCCATTTTGAGTCATTTTATTTCCGCAAATCGAAAACCACAAAAAAAAGAAACCTCGCATATCTCCGATACGGTCGACGATGAGGATCTCCTCAAAGAAGATACGGTTTTCGGAGCGACGGTTTATATACGAGACATCACTGAAAGAAAATTAAACGAACAGAAAACTCTCGATAGCATCAAGAGTAAGGATCGACTGCTTGCCGCCGTCGCGCACGACCTAAAAAATCCGATCAGTGGAATTCTAAGTCTGACCGAGTTGATGAAAGATCAAACAACCGATCAGAACAATATAAAATTACTGAATATGATGCTTCGAGCCGGAAGCAAGTCGCTCAATATCATCCAAGAACTTCTACAAATCGCAGAGATGGAAAATGAAAACTATCGATTAAAATTAGAAAAAGCGAATCTAAATCATCTCATAGAAAATCTCATCAAACAAAACATAGCCGAAGCCGAAAAAAACAAAATCAAATTGTATGCGAATCTTGGAACGGACCCCATTCACGTTCAGATAGAATTACCTAAATTCCAGAGAGTTTTAGAAAACCTAATCTCGAATTCTCTAAAGTTCACTAAAGAAGGCGGAAAAATTCTCATACGTTCGTATGCGGAAAATAAAAATGCAATCATTGAAGTGGAAGATTCCGGGATAGGAATTCCGGCAAGTTTCCAATCGGTCATCTTTGAACAGTTCACAAGGGCCAAACGCCAAGGATTAAAAGGCGAAGAAGCAACCGGTTTAGGAATGTCGATCGTAAAGGTGATCGTTGAACTTCACAAAGGGAAAATTCGATTGGAAAGCCAGGAAGGAATCGGAACAAAATTCATCATCGAACTCCCTCTCGATCTATAAAGAATCAAGATCGGATCGACAAGGAATCGATATCAGAACAAATGGTTCCGATTCCAAATCAAATAATTCGCAACCCTCGAAAATAAAGTTTGATCCAAAACTATCAAAACCGAATTTTGGAATGAGATAGAATTATAAAAAAATCGAATGAATCAAAGAGGACTTTTATGAAATTAGCAAAGGAAATCATTACAGCAAAAGATTCTAAGATCGGAGTTTTAAAATTGGTACCAGATGGTCCGATGACCCTAACCCTTCCTCTCATGCAGGAATTGGCTTCCATCTTGAGAGAATTTACTCTGGATCAAGATATCAGAGCGGGAATTATCGCGGGACCGGACGGAGATTTTTGCGTAGGTTTGGATCCGGACGCGATCTTAAATTCCAATCAAGATGAAATCGGAAAGATTATGACGGGAGTATTCGATATGTTTGCTTCCTTGATCAGCTTTCCCAAACCTCTGATCTCTGAAGTCGGAGGAAACGCGGTCGGCGGAGGAGCCATCATCGCTTACACTTGCGACTACCGCTACATGGTGGATGGAAAAGGAAGAATCGGATTTGCAGAACCATTGGTCGGCCTTCCTCTTTCATCTTCGTTAGTTATACGTATGAGACAGACGATGTTGCCTTCTGCGGCGTCCGAAGCGGCGCTCGAAGGCGCGCTCTATAAACCTGCGGAAGCTGTACAAAACGGATTGTTAACCGACATAGGCGCATCCTTAGAAGACTTGAGAAAAAAATCTCTGAGCAAGATCAGCGTTCTAAACCGAGTTCCCGCTTCCGCGACACAGGAAACCAAAAGGTCTCTCAATCGAGAAGCTTACGAAGCAGCGAAAGCCGCTCCCAAACAGCTGGAGAATCTTTTCAAAGAACAACCGAGCATGGTAAAAAATCTAATGGAAGCGATGAAAGCAAACAAAGAGAGAAGAAGGCCCGTGTTAACGCACGAAACAAATTATCAATAAATCAAATTCCATTTTTTGGTCGGCTCCCCGCGCAAACGCGGGGCCGGGCTTGTTCCGGATTCATTCTTAAATCCTATTGCCTTTGACAAGCGCCTTCAAATTCACATTACGTTTTTCTTCTATAAAATTTGAGTCCGGACCAAATATCGGAAACCGCGCAGACTTTAACGTCCACAATTCCCAATTTTAAACCGAGTTCTCGAACTACGTTTTCATTCAAGTCCGTAGGAATCTTGGAGGATCCCTTGGGCCAAGAAATCCAAATCATTCCTTTGTCGGCAAGATGATCGACGAGTTTGGAAAACTGTTTTTGAAGTTCCTTCGTTTCTTTCGTGAAGAGATGCAGATAATCCTGAGCGCCTTTTAACGTATTGGAAAGATCCACTTCGGATAAGTAACTTTCAAGGTCCTTATGAACTTCGTCCGGAAGGCCTTTGAAATAAACTTTCATTCCCGGTTTTAAACCCAGTTTGTCTCCCAGAGGTTTACCGGAGTAGCCGGCCATGATTACTTCTCCGTCCTTTCAATTTCTTTTTTCATAAATTCTAAATACGTCCGAATGGTTGCAGTATGTCCGAATACGTATTTAGAAAAGAAACGAAAAACGGGAGAAAATACTTTTCCGTTTTCGGTAATCTTAAGTTTGCTCCCTTCCGAAACGGAACTCAATTCGAAAGTCCAAGAGCCGCCGAAGGGTTTATCCTCGTCCATAATTTTGGATTCGACGAGTTCGTTTTTGCGATCTTGAACAAAGGAATATGTCATTACCTCGTTATGCGAATCGGTTTCTTTCCAAGAGGAAGAAGAGATCGTTTCGATTTTTTTTAGATTCGGTCTCCAAGACGGATATTCTTTAAAATTATGAATGAGTGAATAAATACGATCCGTAGAAGCGGGAAAGACTTGTTCTAACGAAGAGGAATGTTCGACCGGTAAGCTCGCCCCTATGCCGTAGATGCCGATTACCAAAAGAACTAAAAAACCAAAGACATAGATGAGAATAGTATAAATCATAAAAGTTATCTCCAAATATTTATAAAAAGGTATATTCTGTTTTTAGAATGAAGTATTTCACTTTCTCTTGGACCAAGAACGAGAGAGACTTTTGTTTTTCATTTCCAACTCTGCGGCAAAAGCAAGCAAACCTAAACCTTTTACGGCGGCGTCTTGTTCTTCCTTACTCAGTCGCTTGAGCAAATTTTTGACGAGATTTGGATCCAAGACCGATTTTTTACCTTTGATCTTCTCACCCGATTTTGTTAAACGAATCAGGGTGCCCCTTCCATCTTTTGGATTTTTTTCTTTTACGAGATATCCTAAGACTTCCAGGCGAGAAACCGTGATCGACATAGTAGAGGGGGTCACTCCCATGTGAAGCGCCAGATCAAATAGGCTTACGGGCTCATCTCCATCCAAATGGTCCAAAATACTCACTTGATTTGCGGTCAACAGTTGTTTGGTTTTCGGATCCTCAACGTGTCTCGTATGACAGGCAAAAAAAATCCTAGGATAGAATTCAAGAATCTGACTTACCAAATCCGTCGCCATAAACCAGAGTAAACACATTTAGTTTGATTAGTCAAATCAAATTATTGAAAACTACATCAATTTTGCTTATAGCCTTGTCTCTAAATCTTAGAAGAAAAACAATAGGGATCTCAGTGAGCTTGTAATAAAAACGGTGGAGTTCCCGCAGATTATGTTCCCGAAGCGGCTTATGGATTTCCAAACAGATTGGTCGCTGTTAGATTCTTATAGGAGTTCCTACATTTTGAAGTTCTTTGGAAAAGCTCCAGACAAATCCACTAAAAAAACCCGAAGTCGGAGCGGAAACCTGAACGAGTGAAAAACAGATTTATAATAAGACTCGTGTCCTCAAAGCTGATTCAAAAATATCAGGAGGAAGAATATAACTAAAATTCAATATTCATTTCGGTCACATTGACTTTATCGTAATACCAAATGACAGGAGAACTTCCGTCACAGAGGATTAGTTCACTGATGGATATAACCCCAGCTTTCTAAGATCTTACGAACTTCCTGACCCATGGCTGCCTCTTCCGCCGATTCTCGTCCACCTGAAAATCCGGTATGATAATACAAAAAAGGAATTTCTGAAGAAGAATAACGATAAGGAATTCTCCCTAAAGAAACGTTGTCCGGCTCCACCGTTAGGATTCCCGACGCCACATCGGATCGGATCCCCCACTTTCCTACGCGAAAATTTTCCACCTTTCCATCCTTCAAAATTTGAAGTCGAAAAATCGGAGAAACGTCTACGGTTCTGATAGAGAGGGTTTGCTCGGAACGATTGGATTCTTTTGAGAGCAATAAGTTTAGATTTTTTGAATCTTCGTTTAATACTTTAGAGCCGCCGCTAAAATCAAAACGGTAGATCCCACCTTTCGAAAAAAATCGAATTTCACGTTCGCATTCTTTTTCACACTTCGGAAGTCTCAGAGTAAAAACGTTTTTATCGAGCTGATTGTCTTTTAGAATCGTCCGAGCTTCGTTTAACAACTTTGGATTTTTCTCCACAACGTTTACGAGTTCGTTCGGATCGGATTTTAAATCATACAACTCTTCGGGCATTTTATGAGGAACCCCTTCTCTGGTTCTTCGAACCGTATCATAACCCGGATATCTTCGAAGATATTTGAAAGCCTGGGTTTGAATCGATTCGGAATATCGTCCTTCCGTGTAGATCACCGGTTCCAGTTCGGGGCCGTCCTTTCCAAAAATCGCTTTCGAATAATCGTTCCCTTTTAGTTTTTCTTTTTCGTATTCGATTCCGTTCAAACCGAGCAACGTAGGCATTAAGGACAAAAGAGAAACTTGTCCGGAAAATTCTTTCTTTCGAATTCGATCCTGAAAACTTTTCGGCGGATGAATGATCCAAGGAACCCGTATTTCCTTTTCGTAATGTGTTTCTCCGTGTGCGTAAACCGTTTCCGTAATAAAATGGTGATGATAATAATGCGATTTTTCTAACATCTCTCCATGATCGCTCGTAACCACGATCCAAGAGTCTTCAAACAATCCTTGTTTTTTGAGTTCTTCGAAAATTCTTCCTAAAAGGGCGTCGGTATAACGAACTTCTCCCAGATACTTTTGCTGATATTCGTCCAAACTTTTCCATAACAGAGGGTCGGCTTGATCCTTCAATTCTTGAAAATAACGAGCAGGCGGTCGATATCCCCAGTGCGGAGTGTTTAGATTCAGATGTAAAAAGAATAGATCGTCCTTATGTTCTCGAAGAAAAGTTTCCGTTCGGAAAACCAATTCTTCCGTATCCAACGTATCTTTGCCAACCTGTTGAATTTTATGAAATCCCAGATCGACACCGACCGAAGTATAATCCATTAGAAAAACGTTATTCATGATACTTTCCGTAAAGTACCCCTGATCTCGGAAAGCGTTCGGAAGAGTAGAAGGTTTTTTAGAATAGAAAATCTTTCGCTGTTGTCCCGAAGTGTAAAACCAGGCGTTTCCCAAACCTAAGTTAGACGCCACCTCGGATGTAAAAAAAGAAAGCATGGAAGGTTTTGTCCAATTTCCGTTTGCGATCGTATTCTTAAATACGATCGAATCCTTGGACAATGAATCCAAAACAGGAGTGGTGGGAAACGGAGATCCTCCCGAAGACAACGCGTCCTGACGAAGAGCGTCGATCACGATTAAGATTACGTTCTGCTTATTTGTTTTTTCTTTTTCCAATAGAACGGGTGAGCCTAAAAACAAACCGGAACCGTTTTTTGAATTCCAACGGATTTTAAAAACGGAATGTCCGTTTAAATTTTTTGGGTTCAAAGGAAGAGAAAACTTTTTCCATTCTTCCTTTCGAATCTTAAAATCGTGGGATAGAATTTCTTTGTCTTCGGAAAGGATCTGCAATTGTCCCGGGGCCAACTCTCCGGACCCTTGCGACAAAATCGTCGCATAAAATTGAAATAGAATCGAATTCGAACCCGAAAAGGGTTCTTTCATCGTGAGAGAACATTCTTCTCCGGAAGGAATAAATAAAGAATCTTGAGATTCGTTGATAAAGAGAGTTTCGTCGACATAGAGCGTCATCTGAACGTTCTTCCAGCGTCCCTCCGGACCGAGACCGGAATACCTTCCCGGATTCTTCTTCCAATGCGCGCGAAATCTTTCGATCTCTCGATTTGTATCTCCCGAACAAACGAACTCGGAATTTTTCAGAAGCCTGGTAAGATCTCCTCTGACCACGTTCTTTTCCGTTTCCGGGATCCGACTGCAATTCAATAAGATCAGAAGAAGAATCGATCGAATCAAGACCTTCTTGCAACTGAAGAACGTTCGGTATAAGAACATGAATCCAGGAAAATCGTTTCCTTCCTCTCGACAACTGAAAAGAAACCCCTTCGAACCGTGAATTTTTAACAAATGAAATTTTTTTCTCTTTCCAAAGGATCGTTTCCGTTTATAACACGTTTCGCTATGTCATGGAGTAATTCTTACAATCTACAGGATGATACCTTCGCAGGAAGCGGAGGATCAAAGATCTTTTATCGCACCTATCAGCCCAAGGAAGGGAGAAAGGGAAACCGAGTTCTCGTGGTTCAACACGGAATCGGAGAACACAGTGGTCGTTATGAATTTTTAGTAGAAGCTCTCGCCGGAACCGGTACCGCTCTCTACTTAATCGATTCTCGCGGACACGGACGATCCGAAGGAAAACGAGGAGCCGTAGATTCTTTTTCGGACTTTCTTTCCGACTTGGACAAACTCATCGCGATCGCGAAGGAAAAAGAGAAGGTCTCTAAGGTCACACTCTTAGGACATTCTATGGGAGCTGCGATCGTGACTCTTTATGCGGAAGAAGGAACCAATCAGGGAAATCTCAACGCATTGATCGTCTCCGCGCTTCCGATCCGGGCTAAAATGGATTTAAGCCTAAAAGTAAAAAAAGGAATCGCACCTTTCATTTCGGAAATTTTGCCGAATCTTACTTTGCCAACCGGGTTAGACGTAAATGCACTCAGCCGCGATCGAGCGGTCGTAGAGGCCTATAAAAAAGATCCATTGGTTCATGGAATGGCATCGAGTTATCTCGGAAATATGCTTCTCAATTCGGAAACACCGATTCTTGGAAACGCTGGAAAAATCAAAATTCCGATTTATATCTTTCATGGAAAAGAGGACGCAATCGCGATTTACACGGGAAGCGAAGCCTTCTATGCAGTGGTCGGTTCTTCCGATAAAACTTTGAAAATCTACGACGGCCTTTATCACGAAACCATGAACGAACGTTTAGAAGATAGAACCAAAGTTCTTTCGGATCTCAAGAATTGGTTTGAGTCCCATAGTAATTAACAGACAGAACGTTTGTTCTGTTTTTTCCTAAAAAAATCATCGACCGGATTCTTCTTTTCTGGTAACATTGAATCCGGTCGAAAGCCCTTTTTTTAAAAACAATTCTCAGGAACTTTATATGTCAGTAAAAGGAATATCCAAAGACCTGATCGGAACCAAGCTGGATCGCTACGAATTCGACGTAGAGAAAGGAAAGATCCGCGAGTTCTGTCAGGCGATCGGGGAAACCAACCCGATCCATCTCGATTTAGAAGCCGCTAAGAAAGCGGGATACGAAGAAATCCCTGCTCCTCCGACCTTTGCAACCGTGATCCAGTTCTGGGGTTATCCAAAGATTTGGCAAGACATGGAAAACATGGGAGTCGATACGTCTCGGATTCTTCACCTCAAAGAAAAATATACGTATCTCAAACCCATTCTTCCCGGAAGAGTTTCTTCTCAGGGAGAATGTATAAACGTTACTGTCGGAAAGATGGATACGATGACTTTCAAAACTACGATTCGAAACGCTAAAGGCGAATCGCTTGTAGAAGCGGAAATGTCTATTTTCATCAGAAAACCGGAGGCTTGATATGAGTAAGATTGATTTTGATAAAATTGAAGTCGGATATGAACTTCCTCCTTTCAAAACGGATGTGATCACGCACGCAAATCTAGTACGTTATGCGGGAGCTTCCGGAGATTTTAATCCGATCCACAACGACCCCGACTTCGCGCGTAAGACGGGACTCGACGGAACGATCGCACACGGGATGTATGTGATGGCTCAACTCGGAAGACTCTGTACTTCTTGGGCGGATCAAAAACAAATCCGAGAGTTCGGAGTTACTTTTAAGAATATGACTAAGCCGGGACAAAAGCTTACTTGCACCGGGAAGGTAAAACGGAAGAAGGAAGAAAACGGCGAAAAGCTGATTACGGTTTCGTTAGAAGCGGCCGACGATTCCGGAGAAGTAAAATGTTCCGGTGAACTCGTGGTTGTAGCTTAAACTTTTTTTGTAGAATACGATTCCACTGCTATGACGGTTATATCGTCGTAGCGTGGATTGTCTCCCCTCGTCAATTCTTCGATCTTAATGATCTCTTGAATCAAAACGGTAAGATTGTTCTCTCTTCCTTCGTGAAGACATTTCGTAATCAATTCCATATTGTATTGTTTGGTATTTAAGGAATCCTTCATACGATTTTCGATCAACCCGTCCGAAAACAAAAGCAAGCGAGAACCCGTCGGAAATGGAATGGTCTTGGACGCAATCTCGAGAGATTCAAAAAGTCCAAGGATCGGCCCCGTCTTATGAATCAATGAAGGAAATTCATTGGGCATTTGTAGAATTTGATCCGGATGACCCGCAGACGCGTAAGTGAATTCTTCTTTTTCAAGATCGATATCACCGATCAAACATGGAAAAATACTTTCTAAAGAATCGAATTTTTTCAGAAATCGAAAGTTCAATTCCTTTAAGATCTGAGCCGGATTCTCGAAATTCTTGAGTTCCTCGTATTCCGTCTTTAAGGCCATCGTCATCAAAGAGGCTTGTACCCCGTGTCCGACCGCGTCCGCGATCACAACTCGAATCTTTCCAGGAAGAATTTCGGATACGTCCAAAAAGTCTCCTCCCACTTTTTCGAGCGGCATATATTCGTAAAAGAATCGAATTCCCGAGATCGTACGATCCAGCGGAGTTAAGATCTTTCTCTGGACGTTCTGTGCGATTTCCAATTCCCGATTGATCTGTATGATGTTGTCGTTGAGAACTCTCGTTCGATCCTCGATCTTTTGTACGAGTTGTTCTTTCATTTCGAATAATTCTAAGTTGGAGGTTCTTAGGTTGAGCGCCAACTCTCTCGTCTCGGCAAATTTACGGGATCTTTCGGACGCCAACAGGAGCGACTGAAGAAATACAAAGAACACGAGCGCGTAATGAGAAGTCTGAATACTTCCGGTTTTCAAAACACGGGCGTAGAATAAATCCACGAGAACCGCGATGAATAAAATTCCGGACCCATATAAGATATAAGTATAATTTCTCTCTTTGTCGAAGTCGATTTTTAGAATCGTATAAAAGAGATAAGAGATCGTGATCAAAATAAAATAATGATAGATCGAGATATTCTGATTGTTGAATTGCATATCTCCGAACAACGTCACGATCGAAAACAAGATCGAGAAGATCACACCGGCATTGATAAATTTTCGATTTACGTAGGGCGCGAACACGGAACTAAAAAACAAAAGAAAAAACGGAACGCTTACGGATAACGTGAGATGATTGATCTTATTGATCCAGGACCAAGGAACTTCCGGAAAAAAGAGCATTATAATTTTTGAATTGATCAAAGAAGTCCGGAGACAAATCACAAGACTGTACATTCCAAAATACAACGGTGAAACGCTGCTTCTTAGATAAAGATACTGAAAGATGTGATAGATCCCCATGATCAAAAGACTGCTGAACGAAAAGATATCGAAGAAAAGGGTAATCGCTCTGGAAACGCTCGCAGACTGGGCCGGACCGATCGAGACTGGAAGTAAAATTCCAGGTATCGTGGAAGTAAAATTGGAGATAAAAATTTCGATCTGAGCTTCGTCTTCCTCAGCCGCAAATAAAAAATCTCTGGGTTCAATTCTTGGAATGGTAGTCTCCGCGGTCAAACCGGGGGTTCCACCTTCTCCGATCACTTGTCCGTTGATCTTAACGCGATACGCGGACGAAACACTTCCCAAG
The DNA here is from genome assembly GCF_001729245.1 of Leptospira tipperaryensis. Lineage (NCBI taxonomy): Bacteria > Pseudomonadati > Spirochaetota > Leptospiria > Leptospirales > Leptospiraceae > Leptospira > Leptospira tipperaryensis. The sequence goes on from NZ_CP015217.1 coordinate 3,662,603, forward strand.
GAAACGGAAAGAATCTTATGTTTCCATACATCGGGAAGAAAGATTTTGAGTCGATAGGTCGCGTAACCGAATTTTGGGAAGGCTTGATGACTTTTGCTCTCGTTCGTCCAAGAGCCTGGAACACTGATAAATCCTATGGAGCGATTTTCGATTTGATCGTCGGGTTCTTGAAGCCAATTGAATTCCCATTCTCCATTGAGTTTGGTCATTCCGAAATCAGGATCTTGGATTCCTCTGAGATCGATTTTACCTTGGTAAGCCTTGAGTCCGTCTCCGGCCTGCCAGGGAGAGGAAATCATTACCAAAATAATTAAGGCGAACGGACCAATTAGGAAAAAAAATATTTTTGAAAATTGCATCTCGAATTTAGATCCGTTCCGAATTAAAGTTGAAATTCAATTGATGGTCGTCAATTGCATATAACAACTGACGGAATATTAAACGTAAAAAATTTCCATCTGACTGGATCTTTTTCATTTTTTCAAAGAATCTTATATAAAAAAAGCGGGGAACCCATTGAAAAAGGACAAAAAAAGAATCGTAGGATTGGCTTTAGGAAGCGGTTCGGCTCGGGGATGGTCGCATATCGGCGTTATACGAGTCTTGGAATCTTACGGCTGGAAGCCCGATATCATCTGCGGAACCTCGATTGGTTCGATCGTCGGAGCTTTTTACGCGGCCGGTAAGCTCGATCGTCTGGAAGAATGGGTCCAAACCTTAGAATGGAAAGATATCTTGGGATTTATGGATATTTCTTTTGGAGGCGGTTTGATAAGCGGAAAGAAGCTCTTCGATTTTTTTGAAAAAGAATTTAAGGATCTCAATTTTGAACATCTTGAAAAAAAATTTGGAGCCATCGCGACGGACATAGACAACGGAGCTGAAATCTGGTTGAGAGAAGGTTCCGTTCCGCAAGCGGTTCGTGCTTCCATTTCTCTTCCCGGAATATTTTCCCCTGTAAAACGGGAGGAACGTTGGCTCGTTGACGGAGGCCTCGTCAATCCGGTTCCCGTTTCTCTCTGTAAGGCAATGGGCGCGGACTTCGTAATTGCCGTCGATCTCAATCAAGATCTTCTGGATCGAAAGGATTCTCCGGAGGAAGTGAGCGAAAAAGAAAACGATCGAAAGTCATTCTTGTCTCGTTTTTGGGGGAAGGATATGGATGAGAATCTCCAAAAGGAAAAGGATGAAAAGCCGGGAATGATCGAGGTGATGTCAAAGAGCATCAACGTTATGCAGATCCGAATTACTCGAAGTAGAATGGCCGGAGATCCGCCGGATCTGATCATCGCACCGAGACTCAGAAACATAGGTCTTATGGAATTTCACAGAGCGAAAGAATGTATCGAAGAGGGAAAAAAATCAGCTGAATTGGTCGCGAGCTTTCTGGAAAGCCAACTCTGATTCAATTTTAAAAATCAGAATGAATCGAGCGCTCTTTGAAAAAAGATATTTTGTAGTTCTTTCCGGATTGCGTTTATCGAAGTATCTTAGAATCTTTCTGTGCAAGTGGAGAAACACCGATATTCTTATGCGAAGTTTAAGAAGAGTTCTGGTTCCTTACATACCTTTTCCTTCCAGTTCGGATACGATTTGGAATCAAGACATTCACAATGAGTGTATATGTAGGAGTTCCTAGGAAGGGGGATTTTCCTTGCAAAATAATGATTTTCTGATAGAGAAAAGTCACCCGGCGTCTTCCACCACCCGCCCCTCCACCCAAAATCAGGGTGGGGCGCGGCTTTCACGGAAGGACTTGTCGTTGTTACGACAGATTTTTTTTTAAGATTCAACTTTTTTATGGGTAAGGATACGGTTCCTGAGAAAAGGGTTCCAACGCATGTATGAAAAAAACAATTTCGAACTTTAGAAGGCTTCTTGGTTTTACGTTTATTGCGATTTCATTATTCTTCTTCGTTGCAGATTGTAATAAAAAGGATTCCATTTCCATCTTAGAAATCCGAGACCTTACCGAAAAAGACAATCTGGTAGAAGCGCTTCAAAAGGCCGAAGAAAGTCTAAAACAAAAGGGAGATACGGCGGAACTCTTGTATGTCCGAGGCTGGATTCGTTATCTCCAAAAAAATCAAGACGCAGCCGAAAAAGATTTCACAAAGTGCCTTGTCTTGGATCCGAAATCCTTGGATTGCAAAAGAGGACTTGGGCTTGTCTACGAATCGAATAAGGACTACAAAGAAGCCGAAAAAATCTTTCAAGAAGCGCTCGTGATCGCAAAGGAAAAAGGACCGGATGGCGAAGCCATTCTCCATGAGAATTTAGGAAGCCTCTATCTGCGTCAGAATTTGAGAAAACAAAGTTTGAGCGAATTTCAAAACTCGATCTCTCTTACCGATAAAGGAGACGCCTATTACGGTTTTAGTCTTTGCCTGATCATGGAAGGAAATTCGGAAGGTGCGATCGCTTCTTTAGAAAAAGGTGTTACCAAAGTCTTCCGTGGAAGAGCGCTCAAGTCGGAATCCCATTTTTTGTTATCTAAATTTTATTTTGAAAAGAGAAAAGATCCAGTCAAAGCTGAAGAAGAAATTAAGAAGGCCATAGAGATTTTTCCGCTTCATAAAGAATATCTGAATGCTCTACAAACCTACACAAAGGAAAGAATCAAATCCAATCTTTGATTTCGATCATGATAAAAGCAGTTTATAGACTTATACACCAACAAATCATAGTTCCCTTTCAACAGTCGCACGCTCCCGTCAAAGAAGTTTGTTTAGGAACTTCGATCGGACTTTTCTGGTCTCTGACTCCTCTCATAGGAATTCAAATGTATCTCGGCTTGATAACTTGGGTTCTTCTTAGAATCTTAGGAATTCGTTTTTATATGCCGATCGCGATCGCAATGATCTGGATTACGAATCCCGTCACACTTCCCTTTTTCTATTATATTTTCTACGTCACCGGAGCCGTAGCCTACAACGCCCTCGGTTGGAATATGGCTTCGATGAGCTTTGATCGCATTTTGCAAGTCATCAATCATTCCAGTTCGTTGGAATTGTATGAAGGCCTAAAATACTGGAGTTCTTTTTTGATAAACGACATGGGTGCGCCTATGTTCTTGGGGGGATTTTTAATAGGAATTCCTTCCGCGCTCGCCGGTTATCCGATCACAAAATCTTTGTTAAACGGATTCAGGGAAAAACAAGCCTCCAAAGAAGGTTTGAGTTTGAAAGAATGGGAAGAAAAATATATCCGTAAGGAATCGGATAAAACAAAATCAATCTGGAATATTCTAAAAAATTAATTCAGATTGATTTTCATTTTTTTCGCCAATTCTTCGGCGCTTAGATTTAAAATCTTCGGATTTGCTTCGGCCTCTTTGATCAAACGAACAATTTCTCGATTGAGAGGCGCCGGATGACCCATAACGTCCGCCAATTTGATCACTTCCCCGTTGAGAGAATCGATTTCAGTGGGTCTTTTATGCACCAAATCTTCCCACATCGAAGAACGCGCCTGCGGATCGATCTTCACCATTCCGGAAGCGATTCTAAAAAAAAGAAAATCGGGAAGATTCAAAATAAAAGGGGCCAAGGTCGGAATCATCTTTCCGGAACGAACCGGTCTGATTTCAGCGAGTCTCAGAATCTCCAGCGATTCTTTCATGAGTTTGGAAAGAATTTTACGGTAACCTATTTTTGAAATTTCGGTTTTTAGAGTGAGCCCCGAAAGCGCATTCAAAGAATTATTTAAGTTAAAGATCAACTTTCCCCAGAGAACTCCGCCGATATTTTTATGAGTGTTTGCGGAAAGACCGGCGCGATTTAGAATCGAAACGATCGAACGTCCGGATCGAGAATATTCTACGACTAGATCCCCACTCGTTCCTTTATGAAAGTGACCGTTTCCTTTGGAGACGACGTTGAACGGAACCATTCCCGCCAAAACTTCTACGGGCCGATTTTTCAAACCTTCTCTCAGAACCTCCGCGTTTCGTACACCATTCTGAAAACTGATCACGATCGGGAGCGCGCTGGAAACTGAATGTATCTTCTGTCTTTTTTCAAGAATCCCGCTGAGCTCTTGAGCGAGATCCTTCGTATCTTTCGATTTTACCGTAACTAAAAAAACATCCGCGTTGGAAACACCTTGAAGAGAGGTTGTATAAGGAATCGAACCGGGCGGAAGAAGAATTTCGTTGCTGGTAAAATCCGTTATCTTCGCGCCGAAAGTTTTCAATTCATTTTGAATTCTTTCTCTACCGTAGAGAGTTACTGAATTGCCTGCAGCTAACAATTTACAACCGAGGTAAGTTCCGATACTTCCGGAACCTAAAATTGCGAACGAAGGTTTCATAGGGAATGGTATTGAATCGGAACTATGAATTTTATTCTACAACTATTGGTAGTTAGTCGGTAAAAATCGGGGAAAAAGTAAAAAAAAAGGACTCCGCGTCGAAACGCGGAATCCTATCTTGCACGGTTACTGGAATTTTAGGAAACTATTGATTCGCTTTGGCGTTGGAAGCCATTGCGAGGTAATAACCTTCTACGTCATACCAAGTCTGACCAGAAAGGAGAGTGTTGGAAGCTTCGAGGTGATCGACGCCTGTAGTGAGGATTCCGTAAGAGGGTCCTCCCTTCCAAGTTCCCCATTTTTGAGAAGTTGCAGGAACGAGACCGTCGTTAGAACCGCCTTGTCCGTTGAAAACTCCACCTGCCCAACATGCTGGATAAAGAATTCCCATCAGTGGGTGTTGAATCAGATCTGGAATGGAGATGGTAGAACCATAAGAATAGTATTTAACTCCCGATTTATCAGGAGTATAACCGTTGAAAGTCGCCATTCCGCCGGTAGTCAAAGAATTCAGTGCTTTGATAGCATCTTGTTGTCCGCCGCCGTAAACCAACTGAACCACAACGCCAAGAACCGCAGAAACAAAAGGTTTCGCCCAGCTTGGAATCACTGCGCTCACGATGTCTGCAATCGGGCTTCCTCTGTGTGGAGAATTCAGAGTAGTCAGAGTGGAAATTTTTCCTGACATTCCCAAATTGGAAATCATGTAACGGCTATCCAGACCACCTTGTGAGTGACCAAGAACGTGAACCTTAGTAAAGCCGTTTGCGGCCATATAAACGTTGATTTTGTCTCTTAATTCCGCGCCTCTTGTCTCGTTGGACTGAGCCGCAGTTTTAGTAGGAGCGTAAACACTCGCGCCTTGATTTCTCAAGTAAGTGTCCATTCCACCCCAATAATTTACGATGTTGATAACTCCGCTAGAATCCGTTCCCCAACCGAATAATCCGTGGGAAAGAACGATCGGATACGAACCGGTTAATGGTTTCGAAGAAGACCCACCGCCGGATGCCATTAAAGAACCTGTTAAAAGGAAACTCATAAGGATCAATAAGCTTAATTTGCGCATTTCAATTACCTCAATTCTCTTCACTATTGTTTTTTCTATTTTTAGATTTCGCATTGGTCTTCTTCGCTTGTAGTGTTTGATACACCGAAGTAAGAAATTAAACCCATATAAATCTCTGTCAAGAGCATTCGTATAAAAAAGATCTTTTTTAAATAATGAACATTAGTTCATTCTATTTTATACATTTGGGTCGTTTTATAACTTTCACGCACCTTAAGTATTTACTTAAAATGGATAGGATTGGCATTTTAGATCATTCTATCCATAACAATCGATATATTATTTATAATTTATACTTAGCTATAGAATTCCACAAAATAAAAATGTTTGACTAAAATTCGAGAACGCTTCCGATCCACTTGGAAAGCGCATCTAACGTACGCTTTTTGGGAGAATTTTCAAGAATGAAAACCTATGATTGGATTATTAAAAACGGACTCTTTTTTGACGGAACGGGAGCTCCTCCTGCAATTCGTCACCTCGGGATTGTCAAAGGAGAATTGATAGAAATCAGCGATTCTCCCTTGGATGATAATACTTCAGAAAAGGTTTGGGACGCACGAGGTCGTTGGGTCACGCCGGGATTTATCGATTTTCACACACACTACGACGCAGAGATCGAAGCCGCCCCTTCTCTTTCAGAATCACTCCGTCACGGAGTTACGACCGTCACGCTCGGAAGTTGTTCTTTGAGTTTGGCTTTGGGATCTCCGGAAGATTTGGCGGATATGTTTTCCAGGGTCGAAGCGATTCCCAGAGAACAAGTGCTTCCTCTCTTACAAAAGAAAAAAACCTGGAACACTCTGAAAGAATATACCGAGCACCTAAATCAATTGCCTCTCGGACCCAATGTCACTTCCTTTGTAGGCCATTCTTCCATTCGAGCTTATGTGATGGGTCTCGAAAGATCTCTGAGCAAGGGTGTCAAACCCAGTGAGGAAGAAATGGCTCGTATGAAATCCCTTCTCCAAGAAGGAATCGACGCGGGTTATCTCGGTCTTTCGATCAATACTCTTCGCTGGGATAAAATGGATGGAACTCGTTTTCGAAGTAAGCCCCTTCCTTCCACGTTTGCTTCTTGGTCGGAGTTCAGAAGTTTTAATCGGATTCTTAGGGAGAATGGAAAAATCTTTCAAGGAGTGCCTAACGTTTCCACCAAAGTGAACGTCCTCCTTTTCTTCTGGGAAAGTATCGGAGTCTTTCGTAAAAAACTAAAAACCACAATCATCTCTTTGATGGATCCAAGATCGAATCGAACTCTCTATCGACTCGTCGCCGGGCTCGCACGTTTGATCAATCGATTCTTAGGCGCGGACTTTCGTTTTCAAGCGTTACCCGAAATTTTCGACCTCTATGCGGACGGAGTCGACGTTGTCGTCTTTGAAGAATTCGGAGCGGGCACTGCTGCGATCCATCTCGCCGATCTTGTGGAAAGAAAAAAACTCCTTCTCGACAAAGGATATCGAAAGTGGTTTCGAAAACAATGGACCAACTTTTTTCTTCCGAGAGTTTTTCACCGTGATTTCAATCAAGCAACCGTCGTGGAATGTCCGGATTCTTCTTTGATCGGTAAAACGTTTTATCAAATCTCGAAACAAAGAAAAGAACACGTCGTCGATACGTTTCTCAATCTTTGTGCGGAATATGGAAACGATATCCGATGGTACACTGTCATCGCCAACGATAGACCCGGACCTTTGAAATTTATCATCAGCCATCCGGATGTCTTGATCGGTTTTTCGGACGCAGGCGCGCATCTTCGTGGAATGGCTCATTATAACTTTCCTCTTCGTATGCTACGACTCGTCAATGATGGAATCCGAGAAGGCAAACCATTCTTAACTTTGGAAAAAGCGATCTGGAGATTAACGGGTGAAATCGCGGACTGGTTTGGAATCGACGCGGGCCGTCTTCAGAAAGGTTCTCGAGCGGATATCGTAATCTTAAACCCGGAAGGTTTGGATAATTCGGTCGAAGAAATTCACGAAGCGCCTCTGGAAGAATTAGGTGGAATCGTTCGTTTGGTTCGAAGAAATGACAAAGCCGTTGACGCTGTTTTTATAAACGGAAATCTCTGCGTTCAAAACGGAAACGTCTTAGATGACGTTGGAAAGAAAAAAGGTCTGGGAAAATTTTTAGCAGCTCGATGATTTGATTTATATCAAGAATCCTTAAAAATATTCTGATTGTTTTTTTCCATTTCGAAAGCGTCCCTTAAGAAATGAGTTCAACCGTTCAAATTCATTTCTTAGGCGCTTCGGGCACGGTCACCGGTTCCAAATATCTTATCGCTACAGGCAAAACAAAAATCCTCGTTGATTGTGGACTCTTTCAAGGTCTCAAAGAACTCAGACTTCTGAACTGGAGTACACTTCCCGTAAACGCTTCCGAAATAGACTGGGTGTTACTCACACACGGCCATCTCGATCATACGGGTTATATCCCTAGACTCGTCAAACAAGGATTTCGCGGTAAAATTCTGGGGAGCGCACCGACTCTTGAAATCGCGGAAATCATCTTAAAAGATTCAGGCAAAATTCAAGAAGAAGAAGCTGATCGAGCCAATCGAGGCGGCTATTCCAAACACAAACCCGCGGTTCCTCTTTACGATCTCAAAGACGCAACGGCTTCTCTTACATATTTGTATTCTAACGAGTTGGATCACTGGAAAGATTTGGGTGAAGGTGTGCGAGCAAGATTTCAGTACAACGGCCATATCCTCGGTGCGACTTTTATCGAGTTGGAAATTTTCGGAAAACTCTTTGTATTTTCCGGCGATATAGGAAGACCGGAGGACTTACTCCTGTATCCTCCGCACAAACCTAAAAAAGCGGACTATCTTTTTATCGAGAGTACTTACGGAAATAGGATTCATCCTAAGAATCCGGAAGAGCAATTAACAAAAATATTAAACGAAACCCTGGAAAGAAAAGGAACGGTGATTCTACCGAGTTTTGCCGTGGAAAGAGCGCAGAGTTTGATGTATCTTCTTTGGAAATTAAAATCGGAATCTAAAATCCCGGACGTTCCGATGATCATGGATAGTCCTATGGGAAGAAACGTTTTCGAAGTCTTTCAGACTCATACAAAATGGCATAAACTTTCTCCGATAGAATGTTCTCAGATTTGGGATTCGTTTCGAAAAACGGAATCGATGAAAGAAACGTTGCAATTCGCCGAGGATCATTCGCCTAAGATCGTGATTGCTGGAAGCGGAATGGCAACGGGAGGAAGAGTTCTCACCTATCTTCAAAATTATTTGAGCGATTCGAATTCCACGATTCTCTTGTGCGGCTTTCAAGCGGCTGGAACAAGAGGAAGACAATTACAGGAAGGAAACCACGAAATCAAGATCTATGGAAAATTTTATCAAGTAAACGCGCAGATCCAATTGATCGAAGGTTTGTCTTCTCACGCAGATCAAAATGAAATTATAGATTGGTTAAGCGACTTAGAAAACAAACCGCCGACCAGAACGTTTATCGTTCACGGCGAAAAAGGTGCGTCGGACGCTCTTCGCGTTAAACTCAGCGATCTTTTTAATTGGAACTGCACCGTACCAAACTTATTCGATATCATAGAATTGGAATTGTAGAATGCAACAAAGGACTGAAGCTCTTTATCTCAAGAACTTAGGAATCGACACCAATCAGGAATACGTTGTTTTTTTAAGAAGGGACTGCCCCGTATGCAAATCCGAAGGTTTTGTCGCACTCAATCGAGTAGAAGTCACGGTCGGAGATAAAACGATCATCGCTTCTTTGAACATCATTGAAAATAAAATTCTTCATAAAGGAGAAGCAGGACTTTCAGAAAGCGCATGGAAGGCGGTAAACGCAAAGGAAGGAGATCTCGTTCAGCTCGCGCATTTACAACCAGTTCAATCGATGCACGACGTCCGTTCAAAAATGTATGAAAATCGTCTGAACGAAGCCGCGTTCCATAGAATCATACAGGATATTAAAGATGAAAAATATTCTAATATTGAAATCGCTTCGTTTATCACCGCTTGTTCGGGAGATCATCTCAATCTGGAAGAAATCAAATCTCTTACCAAAGCTATGATTCAGGCGGGTTCGATTCTAAAATGGAACAGCAAAGTTGTAGTCGACAAACACTGCGTAGGCGGACTTCCCGGAAATAGAACCACCCCGATCGTTGTTGCGATCGTTGCCGCCGCAGGACTTACGATTCCCAAAACTTCCTCGAGAGCAATTACATCTCCCGCCGGAACCGCGGACACGATGGAAACGGTAACTACCGTAAACCTAAATCTGGACAAAATGAAATCGGTCGTGGAACAGGAAGGCGGATGTATCGCCTGGGGTGGATCCATCGGCTTGAGTCCGGCTGACGATATTCTAATCCGAGTCGAACGCGCTTTGGAAGTGGACAGCGTCGGACAGATGATTGCATCGGTTCTTTCCAAAAAAGCCGCAGCCGGCTCCACTCACGTCGTCATCGATATTCCCGTTGGAAAGACGGCTAAAATTCGTACGGAAGAAGATGCAGAAAAGCTAAAATACTATTTCACGGTCGTAGGAAAGTCGGTCGGATTAAAAGTTAGAGTAATCATATCGGACGGATCACAACCGATCGGCAGAGGAATAGGCCCTTCGCTTGAAATACAAGATTGTATTTCGGTCTTGAAAAACGAGCCCGAGGCGCCTGAGGATCTAAAAGAAAGGGCACTTTTTATGGCCGGATGTATATTAGAATTTTCTGATTTATTTAAACGTCAGAACGGAATACAATTAGCGAGAGAAATTTTAGAATCCGGAAAAGCCTGGAACAAATTTGAATCGATCTGTAACGCACAAGGCGGTATAAAAGAACCGAGAGTGGCCGAATTTCATCTCGATATCCTTTCGGAAAAGAAAGGAGTCGTTAGCGAAATTGATAATCGTAGAATCGCTAAGATCGCGAGACTTGCCGGCGCTCCAAGCTCCCCTTCCGCAGGAGTTTACTTTTTAGCGCCCATAGGCAGAAAAGTCGAAAAAGACGAACTGCTTTACACAATTCATGCGGAATCCATCGGCGAGTTGGAATACGCTTCCGACTATCTAAGAACTCAAAGAGATATCGTTACGATTCTTTAAATAAACAATATGAAACGACTTCTATTCTCTTTTCCTGAAAACGATTCTTTGACAAAATCCATCTCCTTACTTTCCGGAATAAGTATAGGCGAAGTAGAATTTGGAAACTATCCGGATGGAGAATCGCATTGCAGAATCCTCGAAGAAGTCAAAGATTCCGAAGTGTATTTGATCTGCTCCTTAAATCAACCGGATTCTAAAATTCTATCTTTGATCTTCTTTTGTGAAACGGCAAAATCTTTAGGCGCTTCGAAAGTTCACCTCGTTTCGCCTTATCTTTGTTATATGAGACAAGATAAAGTATTCAAAACCGGCGAAGGAATAACCGCAAAGTATTTCGCGGCCTTGCTGTCCCGATACGTCGATTCTTTGCTTACGATCGATCCCCACCTTCACAGAATCAAAAACTTAAACGAGGTCTATAAAATTCCCTCCAAAGCCGTTCACGCAACTTCTTTGATCGCAGATTATATTCGAAAAGAAATTCAGAATCCGATTTTAATCGGTCCCGATGCGGAAAGCAGCCAATGGGTAAAGGAAGTCGCTGAACTTTCCAAATCCCCTTTTACAGTTTTAGAAAAAATTAGAAGAGGAGATCGAGACGTAGAAGTCAGCGTTCCCCATTTAGAAAAATACAAAAACAGTACCCCGGTTTTGATAGACGACATCATTTCAACGGGAAAGACCTTACTCAAAACAATCGGGCATCTAAAAGATGCGGGAATGAAACCTGCAATCTGCGTATGCGTTCACGGAATTTTCACAGACGACGCATATCAAGACCTAATAAATTCCGGCGTCGAATTTATCGCAACGGCAAATACGATCGAACATATCAGCAATCAGATCGACGTAAGTCAATTGTTAAGCGAAAATCTCTTTTAGCCGTTTCGATGATCCGGAACAGGTCTATCGAGTTGGATCCGTATTTTTTTTGCATGAGAATTGTTGGGATCCAGTTGGTCCACTTTTTGCAAAAGCTGAATCGCAGTTTCCCGTTTGTGGATAAAAAGGTAAGATTCTGCGAGATGAGCTACGTTGTTCAAAAATTCCGGTTCCCTCAGCATCACTCTTTCTCCCAGTTCGACCGCCTGACGGTAACGGTTAAACCTTTTGTAAATTAAGGAAGCAAGAAACATATTTTCAACGTCTTCCGGGAAATCGGAAATCAGAGTTTCAAAAAGTAAAAGGGCCTCTTCATACTTTCCAGTTTTATAATATACTTTAGCCAATTCCTTTTTAAAAATCGGGGGTAGGAACTCGTCTGCAAATTTCTTTTTTAAGTTTTCGAGATAGTAGACGGCGTCTTCCCAATTTTCCGTCTCCAAATATTTAAGATATGTGTCGTCCGGAAACCTTTCCGAGTTCAAATTTCCCACGGATTGAAATCGGATCGGCTCTTTTAAATATGAGAATTTAATAATACTAAGGTCGTCCGTGAGTTCACCGAAATTTCGAAGCGATTGAACGATATTACCCATATCTCCTCTGGATTCTTCAATTCGCTTTAAAAATTGCGATTCGTCTTCGTTTATCAAACGAGTTCCGTCCGAATCTACACCCAATAACAAATCGTCTCTTCCGTCGGATCCGATAAAGATAGAATCTCCTTTTTCCAGGAAGAATATTTTTACCTTCATCTTACTTTCCAGACCGGTAATCCCTATTTTACGAAGTTCTAATTTATCTTCGATAAACGAAGCGACGCCGTCTCTATATAGTACCGTCCAAGGATGTTCCGCGTTGAGGAAGTAGAAAATTCCGGATTCTAAATCGACCAATCCAAGCACGACCGAAATCAACATGGAACCGTCAAAGGATTCGAAAATATTTTGAAGCTCCGCGAAACAATCCTTGAGCCAGACTTCAGGCGGCTTTGATTTATACGAAGAAACCGTCTTAGTCCTGGATAAAAAAGAACGAAACACAACTCCTAATACCAAGGCCCCTCCGGCCCCTTGTATGGATTTTCCCATCGCGTCTCCGTTTACAAAAACGAGATAACGTCGGTCCTTTAAGGTCATCTCATCCGCAATGATGATGTCCCCGCCGATCTCCTTTTTCCACTGTTTAAACTCGAAATGTTTTTTCTGACGACTAAACCCTTCCAGGGTTATAAAATCATTTTGAAGATGATGTCGGTTTAACGGATCCAATAAGAGAGAGGTGAGAAAGTAATCCCCGTCTTGCTGAACCTTCAGTTCTTGAATCTGACTAAGAGTATCCTGTAATTGGCCCGTTCTTTCTTTTACCTTGTGATCCAAATCAAGGTTCAATTCTTCCACCTCGTTGTGTACTCGTAGAAAACGATTCGCGAGAATGAATACAATTCCAAGTTCGAACGTAAAAAATCCGTATTTTAGAAGTCCATAATTTTCTAAAAAAGGGAACCACTGCATGGATCCGATCAAGTCGGTTATCGCGGAAACTATTAAAATGATAAAGCCTGCAAAAAGACGAACCGAATCTTGATTCTTTCGAATCAAAGCTCGAAACATAATGTATAAAGAATAAAATACAAAAACAAGGACCGAAAACTGCCAAACCTGAAGTAAAAACACACAAACGATTCTACTCGAAAATGGAATCAGAGAAGTCAAAGCGACGGCAAAAAACTGATAGAAGCGTGAAATAGAGCTAACTCTGGATTCAAAAAAAGTATCTAAGAATAATAAAAAGAAAGTAGGTATGTTGAATACTATCATATATTCCATTTTCATTTGCAAAAATGGATCGAGGTTTAACTCGTAAACGGAATTACTTCGAAGATAAATATATGCAGAAAGTAGAATGGAAAAGAGCCCGAAAAAAAGATTATACTTTTCTTGAGGACGTTTGAAATAAAAAAGAAAATGATAGAAGCCGACGAAAAGATATAAAAACAAAAGCATCAAAGTGGAACGTTCCGAAAGAATTTCCGCATTTCGAGATTGAAGATCTAAAAGAGGAGGAGTAGAATCGAAACTGGCATACGCGTCTAACTCTTCTCCCGGATCTGCAGAGAGAACCACTCTGATTTCGTTCTCACCGATTCGGACCTTATTCTCAGGAATTGTAAGGATCACGTGTCTCTTAAATCCGTTTTTTAAAATTCTCCCTCCGGAAATAAAGCCGCCCTCTCCCACCTTATCGCCGTTAAAGAAAACTTCGTAAACGTTCGTAAATAGAGGAAAGTGTACGGAAAGTCCATCCGTATTTAGTTCTTCGATCTCTGCTTTGGAAATTTCGATTTTTCTGAGCAGGGTTATCGTATGCGGGGAATCTTCAGGAAGAGAAAAATTTTGAAGAATCTCTTTTGGAATCGGAAGCGAATCGAATTTTTTCCAGATCGGATCGTCTTCGGAAAGATCTACATTCTTACCTACTGAGAGCTTCCAATCCTTTGTGAGAACGGTGGGAAATGCAAAAAGCTCAGTCGATACGAATAACAAAATTGATAAGAGAATTCGATATCGGAAGGTTTTCCGATGTTCTGTAAGACCGTTATTCACCTTTGCTTCCACGAAAGCGTCTTTGATAATCTGCAAATCAGAATTTGCAAGGAATAATAGATCGAACCGAAAAGAAATTTAGAATTTTCAAACCTCAACTCAATCGATAAATAATTTCCCAAGAGAGAATTCGTATCGATTTTGTTAGTTGATTGGAGTTCAAGACGCTATCGGAACGGAACGACTTTTCATTCTTATAAACTCAAAATGAGAATGGAAGCTCATTCTATAACGATAGTAATGTCTACACGGCGATTCTTCTGCCTGCCTTGAATCGTAGTATTGTCCGCTATTGGCTTACTTTTTCCATATCCTTCATAGGACATTCTTTTTTCTTCCAGACCTTGTTTGTCTCGAAGTTCCTTTAGTACGGACAGCGCCCTTTCTCTGGAAAGTTTTCGATTGTATTCTTCTCCGCCTGAATTGTCCGTATGGCCGCTGATACGAATTTCCCGATCGCCGTATTTCTTTAAGACCGAAGCGATCTTTTCTAATTCTTGTTTCGCTTCGTCTTTGAGTTCGGAACTATTATAATCAAAGAGGACTGAGTTCAAAGAGATCGCAATTCCTTCTTCGGTTCTTCGAATTTCAACGGAAGGTCCTGAAGGTTTTTCGGTTTGTGGTCTTGCGTGATTGTCTTCTTCTTCGGGCCAATTTAGACTTTCACGACCCGGAGGCCGTTTTGAATTTTTAGCCGCATCCTTTCCCGGCTCGATTCCGGTAGGAAGCTCCCCTCCAAGAATCTTTCTGATCTCTTCCGCAAACTTATCCTTATCGGTATCGGTTAACTTTACGTCTTTTCGATAGACTCCGTGAATATCAAAGGACATCTCTTGGGCCAAGCCGTTTTGATAAACGAAGGTGTAAGCGAGTTGAACTCGTTTGTATTGAGGGAGTCCCAAATTCCGATCAAAGTAAACCATTCCTCTCGCAAATCCATAGATCTTAAGAGGTACACCTTCTTGACCCATTTGAGAATCGTAATAAAGAGTATAATTATATTCGATTCTATCAGCGGTACCTGAAAGTTTTTGAAACTGCCATTGATCCGGACCGTGATACTTATACTTTGCAAGAACCGTAATCATCACTCTTCCGCCTGGAAATTGAAAACTTTCAGTTGCGGGTTGAGTCCATTCTTCTCCGATAGAGACGAGCTTTTCAGAAAAACTCGGAAGAGAACGAAGATTGGGCATACTGTGTTCTTGAGGAACCCTATACTGCCCTATCTCAGTGATTTGAAATTGACTCTTATATGTTTTATCTTTTCGAAACGCGGGATCCACTTCCGGAAAACGACTGTATGTATCGAAGAATCCATCTAAAAGACAGGATTGTTTTTCGCAGGATAAAGTTTCCAAAAGGATTCGATTCTTATCTTCCCTTTTGATTTTTCTTCCCTGACTTACCAATTGAACTCTATGATATTCGTTTAACTCTACGGTTTCCCCCGGAGTTAACTTCCAACGAAAAAGAACTTTCTCCGGTTCTTCGGAAGAGAGAGGGAAAGAAATCAACAATACAAAAAGAAGAAGGAAAGAGGACGACTTTTGAAGGAAACGTTTGCTAATGATTTCGATGCTCATGATTCTAAATAATTCCTTCATACTTCTAGTTTCGTAAGAATT
Organism: Leptospira tipperaryensis; assembly: GCF_001729245.1. NCBI lineage: Bacteria > Pseudomonadati > Spirochaetota > Leptospiria > Leptospirales > Leptospiraceae > Leptospira > Leptospira tipperaryensis. Next base: position 3,678,201 of record NZ_CP015217.1, read on the forward strand.
CTCTAAAACATGAGAAAAGACCAAAAAACTCTCGGAAAAAATCCCCAATTCTGACGAAAAATAAAATTAGAATTCTATGGAACCAAGACTCGTTTATATCACCACAAAGAATGAGAAGGAAGCCCTCAAAATAGGAAGGGCTTTGGTGGAAGAAAGATTGGCGGCTTGTGCGAACATTCTTCCCAAGATAAAGTCGATCTATCACTGGGAAAAAAAATTGGTCGTCGAGAACGAAACAATCCTAATCGTAAAAACAAAAAGTGAATTGATGACGGAGCTGACTCTGAGAGTCAAATCTTTACACAGCTACTCCGTTCCTTGTGTCGTCAGCCTTCCTTTATTGGAAGGGAATCGAGACTATTTCACCTGGATGTTCGGTGAAATTCTACCAGAATAAAAACATTCCATAAAGGTAATATGGTTCAAATACACGTTAAACAAAAATTTACGGCCCTGACTTTTAACTCGGCATTTTTCGGTTTTTACGCGCACGCCGGCTTCGCAAAAGGTTTATCCGAAATCGGGTTTCATCCTTCTAAGATCACAGGATGCAGCTCGGGGGCTTTGATCGGTTCCTTAGTCGCGGCTGGAGTTCCTTCCGAGGAAATGACAAACTTGATTCTCAACTTAAAGAAAAAAGATTTCTGGGAAGGCAATCTCATCACGAATTTTGTAAAGCCCATTCGAAAAGGACTGAAAAACTATTCGGGTATTCTTTCGGGAAAGAAGATCAAAGAATTATTAAAACCTTATTTAGGTCACAAAAAGATCGAAGACCTTCCCGTTCCAATGGGAGTTTCCGTTTCCAATATTACAAAACAAATCAGAGAACTTAAAATCAAAGGAGATCTGATCGACCAGATCCTCGCGTCGATGACGTTTCCATTCCTGTTCGAAATACAGAAGTTAGGCGAAGAAGAATTCATAGACGGCGGCGTCGCCGATCAAGAACCGATCAAAGAATTGATCTTAGACAAATCAATCCGAAAGATTGTAGTCCATAGCGTTCGAACCAAAAAAGGACATTCTGAAAAGGCCATGATCCGCGCGTTTCATTCTTCCGTTCAGATTATAGAAAATGAAACCAGAGAATTGAAAGAGATGTTGGCGAAACATTATAAAAAACAAATTTTAAGAATCGAGACCGTAACTCCGTATATCGACGCAAATCTACTCAAACACGGAAAGGAAGCTCTGGAAGAAGGAAGAAAAAACGCGCATCACTGGAAGAATAAAATCCTCGCTCCGGCGTAGTTATGAATCCTAACGTTTCCGAAATTACCAAGAACTACGTGGACTTGCATAGGGTCCTTTCCAATCTCGTTGGTTCTCCAATTTTAGATCGTAAGAATTTTGTTTTTTATTCCAACGCGGATTCGGATTGGTTTACGAGAATCGTATTAAAAGAGAAACTCTCTCCGATTTCACTGAAAGAAGAAATTCTCAAACTGAGGGAAGAAGGGCATTCATCGGATGTTTTAGATTTTCTACCTTCGCGAGATCACGAGAAGGTTCTCAAAGAACTTGGATACAAAGATTGTAACGAGCAATGGGGAATGTATTTATCCGGAGATCCGATTCTTTCCGATAAAAAATTCTCCAGCGGTGATCTAAATATTAGAAAAATAGAAAGCGAAGAAGAATTAAAAAATTGGCTCAAAATCGTAAACGTCTCTTTTGAATCCAATGACTGTGAAAATCTTTATCTGAAATTATTGGGTCTAAATTTTTTTCGCGTCTTCGGCGGTTTTGTCGATCAAACCTTGGTCGCAACGGGTATGACCTTTTTTAACGGAACGTCTTACGGATTGTATTCGATTACGACGGATCCTAATCGAAGAGGTTTCGGTTACGCTTCCATTTTAGTGCAAAATATCCTGGAAGAACTCAGAAAAGAATATTCAGAAATCATCATATTGCACGCGACCGAGATGGGAAAGGGAATCTATGAGAAGTTCGGTTTTAAAAAATCGATGCTCCTTCGTCATTGGAGCTGAAAACGCGCGCTTTTTAGAAACCGAAGACGTTTCTGCAAGTTAATAAATCTGAGCCCCGTCGGAAGTACGACAAGATCTTCCGTGAAACTCGCGCGGCCCCGCCCTGATTTTGGGTGGCGGGGTGGGTGGTGGAAAATTCCGGAAACTTTCCTATATCACAAAATCATACTTTTGCAAGAAAAAAGTCCCATGTAGGAACTCCTAAAAAATCCTTTCTCGTGGGACGGTTCCAATCTAAGTAGCGCATTAGGGGCAAAATTCTTCAGGACGTTTTTTTAATAAAAGTGCAAACTTAAAATGTTCTACGATCGGATCGAGTTCCCCATAAAATAAAGGGCTTCGATGGAACCCGGAAACGTAAAGTTTTCAAACGGAGACCAGCCTGATTTACTTTTGATTTCCTCTTTTTGAAATGTTTTCGACTTTTTCAAATTCAAGATCGTAAAGTTTGCGGCATAACCGGCTTCGATTCTTCCAAAACCTTTTCCGTATTTTTCCGGTAAGTATTCGTTTACAAAGTCCCCCGGATTCTTAGCGCAGATTTTAGCGATCGTTTTTAGATCCACTCCCGCTTTCAATATCAACCATGTTACAAAAAGTGAATATGTATCCAACTGAGAGATTCCACTCGTACCTTTTTGTTTTTCCTCGATGCTGTGAGGCGCGTGATCGGTTGCCAAATAATCGATCCAACCTTCTTTGACTCCTTCGAGCATTCTTTCTCGATCTTCCTTTCCGCGAAGAGGAGGATTCATCTGAAACCAATGACGATTTTCAGAAGTTAACATCGATTTGTCGAAAAACAAATGAGTTGGGGTCACTTCACAAGTGAGCTTCAATCCCTTCTTCTTTGCGGCTTTGATTTTTTCCAGACCGTCTCCGGTCGAATAATGACAGAGTTTTCCACGGAGGTTGTATTTTTCGATCAGATACAACGCGAAGTCTGTGGCCATCGTTTCCGCTTCTGCGGGACGTCGGTCCTCGTGTAACGTTTCGTCCTGATGTTTTTCCAAAATTTCGGGATCTTCACAATGAAAGCTAATATTCTCACCTTCATAATTGCGGATCGTTTCTTCGAGAGCTTCGTTGTTATGAAAGAATAATTCTCCGATGCTAGGACCCATAAACACTTTGTAAGGAACCGATTCTTTCAGAGGTTTTGTATTCGGTCCGATCCCCGCGTACAACGTTATGTGAATCGGAGACTTATCAGCGAGTTTACGTTTTTTGAAATAACTTTCTGCGTCTACGGGAGGAATCGGATTGTTCGGCATATCGGCGACGTGAACCACTCCTCCGTTGATCGCAGCCGCACTCGCTGAAAGAAAATCTTCTTTGTAAGTATGTTTTCCGCTCTCGTCTTCCCTTGCGTGTATATGTATGTCGCCGAACCCCGGAAAGATTACGACTTCGTTCGGATCAAACCAAACTTCGTCTTTTGTTTTGTCCTCGACAACGTCTAATTCCAATCCCTTCAAAATCGACCGGATCAATCCGGTAGAAGAATCCCATTCCACCGTCCCGTGGAAATCTTCTTCGTGTGTTACGATTCTTCCGGATATTTTTTTGATCATCAAGGGTTCCTGTTTTACTGGATTCTTTTTTTGAATTTGTTTTTCGAAGGAGAAGAATTTTTCGAAGTTTAGAAAGTTGAGTGGAATGCAGATTCTTTTTTCCGAAAGAGAAGATATCGTTCTCCCCTCTTTCGGATTCTTACGATCGTTTTACTTTACACAAATCACGTTATACTTCATTGTTCCGAGGCTACTCGTTTCCGTTCCATCTTTGAAATTTACGGAATAGTAATAACCGGAATCTCCTTCCGGACTCGAAGACCAAAAGACTCCCGCGTTTCTCAACTTAGAATCCGCTCTTTTGCTAAAATTCTTGAGTTGATCTTTGCCGGGTAAACGTTTCGATCTTTCATCACAGATTTCTTTTGCTTCCGACCAGGTTACGGATTTTTGAAACGTATCGTCCCAACCGCGTTTTCCATAAACGGGAGTTTTTGTGTGATAGTTCTCACAAATGAAATAACTAAAGATTCCTAAAAGTACAATGCTTCCGGTTAGGATCGCACCCGCTAAGTATCGACCTCCTTCTCTCGGAGCTCTTACTTTCGGAGGATTTTTTTCCATCGCCAATTCTTGGCTTTTACGATGGAACTCCTGGTTTCTCTGAAAATTCTTTCCTTGTTGTTGGCGTTGTTGATGAGAATGTCTTCGATTCCCTTCTCTGGACTCATTGCCGCCTCGGTTGGAATCAGCGTTTTCCCGATTCTTCTCATTCCCTCCCGAACCTTTTGGATTTGAATTATGTTTCTTTCTGGGAGGCCTTCTTTTGTTTGCCATTTGGACCTGTGTTTTTGAATTTAAAAACTTATCTTTGATTCGTACCAGAGAAATGAAATGTTGTAAATTAAAATTTCAATCCTTCGAGGAACGATCCCTTTTCCAATGAAAATTGAGTGAATCTTCCCTGCAAATTTCGAAGATGGTAATCCATGGAACGCATTCGAATCGGATTGATTGGAGCTGGGACCGTTGGATCTGGGGTTCTCGAGATTCTCAAAAAAGAAAGTGCCGCATATCGCGAGAAATACGGCCTGGATCTGATTCTCTCCTCGATCTCTACCAGAACTCCCGATAAAATCAAAAAAGAATTACAAAACTTTCCCAATTGCAAATTAGAATCCGATTTTAAAAAAATCATCTCCGATCCGGATATCGATATGATCTTAGAACTCGTCGGCGGGACCGATGTCGCTTATACGATAGTAAGCGAAGCCTTAAAAAACGGAAAAACCGTAATCACCGCAAACAAAGCGCTTCTTTCTCAAAGAGGAGACGAACTCTTCACTCTCGCTCATGAAAGAGGATTGGAAATAGGAATGGAAGCTTCCGTCGCAGGAGCCATTCCAGTGATACGTTCCATCAAGACGGGGCTTGGTTCCGATTCCTTTCTTTCTCTTTATGGAATCCTAAACGGAACTACGAATTTCATTCTTTCTAAAATGGAATTGGAACATCTGGATTACTCGGAGGCTCTTCGTATCGCGCAAGAACTCGGCTTCGCGGAAAAAGATCCGACCTTCGACGTGGAAGGAATTGATACCGCACATAAAATTAGCATATTAGGAAGTTTAGCGTTCTCGCAAAAAATTCCTTTACAGAGCGTTCAAATCGAAGGTATAACAAAGATTAGCAGGTTGGATATTCAATTTGCGGGTGAACTCGGTTACAGAATTAAACTTTTGGGATTGGTTCGAAAAATTTCCGATCAACTGGAAGCAAGAGTACAACCCGTGATGATTCCGGTAAAACATCCGTTCGCGAATATCATGAACGAGATGAATGCGATCTACTACCAGACTTCCTACGCGGGTCCGGGAATGTTCGTAGGAAAGGGAGCGGGATCTTTGCCGACGGCTTCTTCCGTCGTTTCGGATATTCTCTATTACGGTGCGAGAAGAAACAAGGGCTTGGCTCTTGAAAAGAATTTGTTTCCAACGGCCAGCGTCTCCGAAGCGAACGGTTCCTTGGTTCGATACTATCTTCGATTTACGACCGTCGATCTGCCGGGAGTTCTGTCCGAGATTTCGAAAGTTTTGGGGGATCACGGGATCTCAATTTCTTCAGTAAGACAAAACGAAGTGGAAAAAGAACCCGTCGAAGTTGTTGTTATAACACATCCGGCAACCGAAGAGAATATAAAGAAATCATTGAAGATCATAGACGGCCTTTCTTTGATCCGCCACGCTTCGGTTGCGATTCGATTAGAGGATAAACTCTAAAAATTCTGAGGATGTATTGGAAAGATTTCACTTTGTCTTTGCATTTTGAGGAGAATGGGGGACATCTGGACTTATTCCTGGATCCGGGAGAAGAACAAGAGCTTCTGACCTTCGGTTCTTCCCAAGAGAATCTGAGTGATTTTCTAAAAGGCCGCGTTGTAGAATTTGAAAAAAAACGCTCTCATAGAAGGGCGTATCTGAAATACGAAGGTTCGATTCCCGAAAAAGGAAGAATCGAAATTGTGTTAAAAGGAAAGTATCGAGTCGATGAGCTTCCAATAAGCGAGAAAGTCCGACTGAAATATAGAGAAGGGAAACTTTATCCGGAGAGATAAAATAGGAATTTTCATGGCGAGAGTAGAATTCGATTCATTGTATATTGAGACGACCAAATCCAGTCTTCCAAATAAGGAAGTCTTGCTCGTTGTATTCAACGGCAAAGTGACCAACTCCAATTCTTTCGAGATTTCCCGTAAGATACATTTTATCTTTGAGGAAGAGGTCTATAATATTATTTTAGATCTTTCCGGCTTGGAATATATCAATAGCGTGGGAGTCGCGACGATTCTTACATTGATCAAAACTGTGGATCAACATTCGGGAAAGATCGTCATTGGCGGACTCAATCACTTCTTGGAAAACGTAATCCGTTTGATGGAACTTCCGAAAAAAGTGGAAATTTATAATTCTGTCGAGGAAGCCAAAAAAGCTTTTTCGTAGATTCGTTCTTCCAAAAGATCCAAAAGAGTTTTTAAACCCCATCCCTGATAAGCGGATACCAAGACGGTGTCCGCGTGAGAATCGATCCCCAAATCTTCCTTTAAATCCGCAATCGCTTCCAGGCCGGGTCCGTGATTCAAAGAATTCTTAGAAGTCTTTTTGAATTCGCTGGAATATCCTTCTTGTAGAGCGAGCGCTTTGAATTTTTCCAGATTATCGATCTTGTTAAAAACTTGAATCATCGGTATATGAGAAAGATCTAATTCTTCTAAAATCTTTTCCACGGCTTCCATCTGCAATTTGTAATCCGGATTGGAAACGTCCACGACGTGGACGAGAAGATCGGAATCTCCTAATTCCTCCAGAGTGGCTTTGAACGCATTGGATAGCTCGGGAGGAAGGTCGTGAATAAATCCGACCGTATCGGAGATGATGATCTCTCTTTCTTCGGGAAACCGGATTCTTCTCGTAGTCGGATCGAGAGTTGCAAACAACTTGTTTTCGGAAAGGACTTCGCTGTTCGTAAGGGCATTGAGCAATGTGGACTTTCCTGCGTTCGTATAACCGACGATACCGACCACGGGAAGTTCGTTTTTCTTTCTCTGACGTCGATTGATTTCCCTTCTCTTTTTGAGGGACTTGAGTTCGACTTCGAGTCTTGTAATTCTCTCTTCCACTCTTCGTTTTCCGATTTCAAGTTTTGTTTCTCCGGGTCCTCTTCCTCCGATTCCACCGGTGAGTCTCGACATATTGTCGTCGAGTTCGGTGAGTCTTCCTTTGAGATACTTCAACTGCGCGAGTTCTACTTGCAGTTTACCGTCTCTGCTCTTTGCGTTTCTGGCAAAGATATCGAGGATAAGTTGGGTTCGATCGATCACTTTGATGTCTGCGATATCGGAAATTTTTTTCGCCTGAGAAGGAGTGAGCTCGAGATCGAAGACGAGGAGTTCTACGTGTTTCTGAATCGCCTTTAAGATAATCTCTTCCAGTTTTCCTTTTCCCAAAACGGTGGATGGATCCAGACGATTCTTTTTCTGAATAAAAGTATCGACGACGTGCACTTCCGCGGTTCTACAGAGTTCCTTTAATTCTTCCATGGAAAGAGAAGGATGCCTTCCGATGTTTCGTTCGGGATAAACTCCTACGAGAAACGCCCGATTTTCTTTTTGTGCGTCTTTGAGATTTTTTCTGAAACGAGAAAGCTGAGATTCTATCTCCAGGATTTCATCGTAAATCCCTTCGGTGAGCTGCCCGGGGTATTGTTTTGGAAGAACGGTCCAGAGTTCGTCTTCCGATTCGGGATTAAAATGTGCGGAAAAATAAGCGTTCGGATTTCCGGAAGAATCCATTGTCACTGCGGTAATATAATCCAAACGTAAAAGCGCCAAGTCCGTTAAGTCTTCTTGGTTGAGTGCTTCTCCCTTCAAATGGGTATGAACCAATCGAAGACCTCGCAACCTCGCCTCGGAGGTCCGGAGGCGATCTAAAAATGGAATTTCAATCGAAGTATCGGATCCGACTAACACGTGCGTAACGTAGCCGGAGCGATCGATAAGAATTCCGATTTGTTTGCCGATTTCTAAGGATAATTCGCAGAGAGTGCGTGAAATTTCTTGACTAATGATTACATCTTCCCGGATTCTTTTCTCGGAAATTTTTTTCAGTCTTTGAATTTGGTTGGATTTGAGGCCGTTGAGGTTACCGCTGAGCTTGCTAATAAAGAAATTCTCCCTATAGCTAAAACTTAGCAGGTTCCTCGTCTTCCGTCAAGCATTCCGGTTCTCGGAAATCATGCTTGTCACGGAAAAAAACAGGAAAAAGCTGAAAAATCGGACGAACTTATAAATAGCATCTTAGCAAAAATTCTACCATTCAAAGGTACCCGATGTCCTTATATTCTAAACTTCAAAACTATTTTCTCTGTGCGATCCTATTCGGCATTCTAAGTTCCGCAATCATCGCAGAATCAGGAAGCCGGAGATTGGAAGAATCCAAACTTCCTCAAACTGTGGATGCGCCGGATGAGTCCGCAACAAACGATTCGAATAGCGGAAATACTTCCGATGGAACCGCGTCTGAAGGTTTGAACGTCGACGATCCGAGAAATCTCACGGAAGAATCCGACGGAGTTTCCTCTTACGAACGTAGAAAACGAAAAGACCTGACTCCGAAAGAAAGACAGGAAATCGACTACGACCTTTCTCTGAAAAAAGGAATTCTTACCGTATTCCGCGCCGAGGCGGAAAAACGTTATAAAACCTTGGATCGTATGGCCCTCACACATCCGATTCCCAGAGTTCGCGCCGCTGCGGTTTTGGCTTTGGGAAGAATGGGGCGAAGCGGTGTAAGAACGCTTCATCACGTGATTGAAAGAGACGGGGAAGCGGTGAGACAGGCCGCCTACAAGGCGTTAGCCGATATCGGTTCGCCTTCTTCTCTGGATTATTTTTTTAGAGGAATCAAATCGAACGATCCGGATATTCAATTCTCATCCTGGAGAGGAATGGGAAAAACCAAGGATCCTTCCGCAAGAGACGCGCTCATTCGTCAAGGAATCCGTTCCACAAAAGCTGAAATCGTAAAAGCCTCCCTTCTGGGTCTCGCGGCCTTTCAAGTAAACGAAGACCTCAAGTTATTCAAAACGTATTTGGATTCGGACGATCCGGACCTGCAAAAGACCGCGATCGAAGCATTAGGAATTCATAAAACACGGGCTTCTTTGAGAATTTTGGAACAAACCTTGGAAACAAAACCGGAATACGTTAAGAACATCGTGGAAGCGATCGGACAAAACACGAGCCTCTACGGAACTTATTCTTTCATTCGGATTTTGGAAAATTCCACTTCGGAAGAATTGAATCAAAGAATTTTGGCTCAACTCAATATCAGAAAAGCGTTCTATCAGTTCGGAACTGTTCAGGTGGAAGGCGGTTACGCGCAAGAGAATCCGTATCCGACTTCCCGCAGACTTCGTAATCTTACGTTAGGCGAAGTAGGAAAGGTTTTAAAGAAAAGCGATCGTAGATTTATCCAAAAGACCGGCGATAAATTCGTGGAAGACCACTACTACCTGGTTCTGTTAGAATCTAAAAATCCTGAAAGTTACGACGAAACCGTTCCGTCTTGGATCTTTGGTCCTTATCTAAAAATGAGAACGATTATCGCTCCGCCAAAAGAGAAAAAAGGAAAGAGATACAAAAGAAAACCGACTACGTTTACTCCCGCGTCCGACATGGAAGAAACCGATCCGGCCAATCCGTCTAACGCGGAACAGACGCCCGAAAGCGGTCCTCCTTTAGAGAACTGATTCGTAGGAAATTTTCTTTTTTAAAGACGTTGGAAGGAAGATCACTTTTCCTTCCTTCAGAGGAACTTTCGGAACCATCCATCCGATTCCCGCAAAGCTTGGAAGAATGGAACCGGAAAGAAACATCACTCCCGGAAAATCAAAACCAGTTGTAGCGATGATTTTATTTCCCTGATATCCATCCTTGTGAATCCTGCGGATCATCCAAAGACCGGAAGTCTGGGTTTCCATCGTAATGTCCGTCACGATCGTATGAAATCGATTCTTATCTTGGGAATAAATTTTCCAACCCTGAGCTGCGTCGACGGCTCTCACAGTTTCAAAACCGTTTTTTTCAAACCAAACTTTGAGGTTGTTCGCATAGCGGTCGTTATCGTCTACGATCAAAACGATCTTTTTCATGGTAATACTCCGTTATTTGCCGTAAATTGATTGTCCGATAGTTTTCGATAGATTCCATTTTGCTCATAGAGAGAATTGTGATCTCCCTCTTCCACGATCTTTCCGTTGTCCATCACTATGATTCTTGGAATGTCTTTGATCGTAGAAAGTCTGTGTGCGATCACAAACGTTGTGCGATTCGCATACAAACGTCGAAGCGCGTCGCTGACCAATCTTTCGGATTCCACGTCCAAGGCAGAAGTGGCTTCGTCCAAAATCATAATCTCCGGATCTCTCAAAAGGGCTCTTGCGATCACGAGTCTTTGTCTTTGACCTCCGGAAAGATTGAGTCCTCTTACTCCGAGAATACTATCGTATCCGTTATCCATCTTTTTGATAAAGTCGTGGGCGTGTGCGAGTCGAGCCGCGCGGATGACGTCTTTGCGGGTCGCTCCCGGTTTTCCATAGGCGATATTATCCGCAACGGATCCGTGAAATAAAAATATATCCTGAGTTACGATCCCTATCTTTTTACGAAGATCACCGAGGCTGATATCTCGTATATCGGTTCCGTCAAATTCGATCGAACCGGAAGTAGGATCAAAGAATCGAGGAAGTAAGTCCATCAACGTCGACTTCCCGCAACCGCTCGCTCCGATGAGCGCGATCGTTTCTCCCTTTTTTACTTTGAGATGAATGTCTTTTAAAACGGCCGCGTTTGTTCCCGGATAAGAAAAGAATAAATTCTTAAATTCGATGCTCGTTTCGAGAGGAGGCGCGGAGATCTTACTTTCTTCGCTGTGATCTTCCGTTTCCAAATCTATGATTTCAAAAATTCTTTTTCCGGAAGCGATCGCCTGCGTGATCTTTCCGACCATCTGCGAAAGTTGGGTCAACGGCCTCAAAAGAAAAAGCAACGTTAGGAGAAACGCCATAAATTCGCCCTGAGTAAATCTTCCGTTGTAGATAAGACTCGCACCCGCGGCAAAAAAGCCGAGAACCACGATCGAAGAAGTCAACTCGACGAGAGAAGGCGCGATCTGAAGATAAAATTGACCTTTGAAGTTTCTGCGATAAACGTTGTGATTGATCTTTCCGAATTTTCCCTGCTCGTAACTTTCCGTGTTAAAAACGCGGATCACCTTGATTCCGGAAATCATCTCTTGGATGTTCGCGTTGAGATCCGCCATCTTTTCCTGAGAACGCATCGTGGACTTCGTGATCTTTCTCGTAAAAAGAGTTACGGGAAGAATGATCACTGGCACCGTGAGACAGGCGACGATGAGCAGTTCCGTATTCAAATACAATAAAACCATTAAGTGAGTAATCACGTAGAAGAAGTTGATCGTCGCGTCGCGGAAGTTGCTCGAGATCACGGCGGCCACGACTTCCACGTCGTTGATGATTCTACTCATCATCATCCCGGTTTTTTCTTTGAAGAAGTATGTAAGAGGAAGGAGCTGATTCTTTTCAAACAATTCCTGTCGAATGTCCCGAACGGCTTTGTATCCCGCGGTCGCGATGCAGAATACGGATAAAAGATATGTGATCAACTTTAAAAGATAGAGCGGCATCACGATGATACAGATCGCCCAAACGACTTCTTTCGGTTCGAGACCTTTGGTTCTTCCGTTGATCCATTCCTTTACGTCGATCAGAAGAAGTTTGGTCCTTTCAAGTCCGTCCAGGGATTCGTCTCCGAAAACCTTTTCTTTGAGAAGAATTCTCTGCTCCGGTAACGTTAGCTGCAACTGAAACCGAGTTTGTTTGTCGTTTCCTAAGGAATCAAAAAGAGGAATGAATGCGGTGAGTGAAACGGCGTTGAGGATCGCGGTCAAAAGTGCAAATACGATCCCTAAGGAGAATCGGTACTTGTAACGTACAGAATAAGACAAAAGCCTGAAAAAAAGCTTCATAGCTCCTGAACGATCGAGGAAAAGTTTCTGACCAGATCCAAGCCCGCGCTGGTCATAATGGATTCCGGATGAAATTGAACTCCGTAGAGATGTTTTTTAGTTTTGTGACGAACTCCCATGATCACTCCATCCTGGGTCCTGGAGGCGACTTCCAATTCTGCGGGCATACTTTCCGGCTGAATCACAAGAGAATGATAACGCGTCGCTACGAAAGGAGATGGAATTCCTCTATAGATATCTCTTCCGTCGTGTTCTATGAGAGAAACCTTTCCGTGCATGATCGAAGGAGCGGAAACAATCTTTCCGCCGTGAACGAGACCGATCGCTTGGTGTCCGAGGCAAACTCCGAAGATTGGAACCTTTCCTCCGAGTTCTCGGATGACGTCCAGACAAACCTTGGAATCTTCGGGACGTCCCGGACCGGGAGAAAGAATGATTCCTTTCGGTGCGAGTTCGTTGATTTCGTTTAACGAAATTCTATCGTTACGAAACACTTCGACGTGATTTCCGATCTGGCAAAAATACTGATAGAGATTGTATGTGAAAGAATCGTAATTATCGATGAGGAGAAGCATTATTTCCATTCTCCTTTGAGTCCGTTTCTCGCAAACTCAACTGCCTTTAAGAGAGCGGCCATTTTATTTTTGGTTTCTTCCAATTCCAACTCGGCGACCGAATCGTATACGACTCCGCCTCCCGCTTGGAGAAACGCGGTTTCTCCGTAAAATACGATCGTACGAATGATGATCGCGAGATCGCTTTCTCCGGAAAAGGAAATATAACCGAGGGCCCCCGAATAGATCGCACGTCTCGTGGTTTCGAGTTCGTCGATGATCTCCATCGCTCGGATCTTGGGCGCTCCCGAAACCGTTCCCGCGGGGAGGGTCGCTCGAATCAGATCATAGACCGTTTTTTCCTCGTCCAATTCTCCCGAACACTGACTTACGATGTGCATAACGTGAGAATATTTTTCGATCACTTTAAAATCGCTTACGCGAACGCTTCCCGGTTTACAAACACGACCAAGATCGTTTCTTCCCAGATCAACGAGCATGATGTGTTCAGCGATTTCTTTCGGATCGGAAAGAAGATTGTCTTCTAAAAATTTATCCTCGCTCGCGTTCTTTCCGCGGGGACGAGTTCCGGCGATCGGACGAAGGAAGGTCTGATTTCCCGCGTATCGAACCATGATCTCGGGTGAACTTCCGACGATCGTGATTTCTCCGAGTCGGAGATAATACATATAAGGGCTTGGGTTTACGGTTCGTAAACCACGGTAGATTTGGAACGGCGAAACTTCGGGTTTAAACTGAACCTTACGAGAAGGAACTACTTGAAAAATATCTCCGGCCTGGATGTATTCTTTGGCGCGTTCCACATTTTTCTTATATTCCTCATCCGGAATATTCGGTTTTAATTGAAGGGCTCCGGAAACTATCTTTGGATTTTTAATTTCTTCCGGGACGAGGCCGTTTCTGATTTCGCCTTCGATATCATTAATCTTTTTTAAAACCGCGTCGTAACAGTCTTTGAGATTGGAATGTTCTCCGATTCTCGCGTTGACGACGATTCTTAAAACGTGATCGATATGATCGACTACGAGAAGTTCGTCGTAGATCGCGAAATAACAATCTGGTGCGTTTTCGTCGTCTGGTTTTGTATCCGGAATCGATTCGTAATAACGAACCGCGGAAAAGGATAAGAATCCGACGGCTCCCCCGGCAAAAGGAGGAAGACGATAGTCTTGAACGTAGACGTCGTCTCCGAGTAGATTCTCCAGAAGAACCAGAGGATCGTATGTGATGATTTCAGTCTCAGGATCGTTTCCAATGGAAACGTAAAAAAGTCCATTCTTCCCTTGCAAAAGACGAGAAGGAGATTTTCCTAAAAAAGAATTTCTCCCGAGTTTTTCTCCGCCTTCCACCGATTCGAGGAGGAAGGAATTTTTTGAAGATTCGCAACCCCATTTTGCAAATAGAGAAACCGGAGTCTCCATATCCAGAAAGATCTGTTTGAAGACCGGAATCAGGTTTCCCCGTTCTGCGAGTTTGGAAAACTCCTCGAATGTGAGAGAGAATTCTTTCAGAAATTCGGCCCCTCGATTCCCTTTCCATCAGCGAGGAAACGAGAAACGATCATTCTTTGAATTTGAGAAGTTCCTTCGTAAATTTGAAAAATCTTTGCGTCGCGCATCAGTTTTTCGACGGGATATTCCGTATTAAAACCGTACCCGCCAAGAACTTGAACCGCGTCGGTACAAATTCTCATACACATATCAGCGCAAAACATTTTAGCGATGGAAGCTTGGTAAGTATTTCTAAACTTGTTGTCGATCATCCAAGCCGCTTGGTAGCAAAGCAGACGACCCGCTTCGATATCGCGCGCCATTTCCGCGATCATAAAGGAAATTCCTTGGTTGTCCATGATCGGACGTCCAAAAGTATTGCGGGTGTTTGCGTATTGAATCGAGTGCTCCATCGCAGCGCGAGCGACGCCGACGGCTCCGATCGCAACTCCGGGACGAGTGTGGTCAAACGCGCCCATCGCAATCTTAAAACCTTCGCCTTCGCGACCGACCATTTGCCAAGCGGGAACCTTTACGTCTTCGAAAGTGATTCCACGGGTATCGGAGCATTTTTGACCCATGTTGATTTCTTTCTTTCCCATGATGATTCCGGGAGATTTTGCATCTACGATAAAGCCTGTGATTCCTTTATGTCCCGCAGCTGGATCCGTTTTGGTAAGAACAAAAAACCAATCCGCATAACCCGCGTTGGTAATCCACATCTTAGAACCGTTGATGATGTATTCGTCTCCGACTTTTTTTGCCGAAGTACGAATCGCCGCGACGTCCGATCCGGCACCGGGTTCGGTGACAGCGTAAGCCGCGAGTTTGAATTCTTCCGTCATAGGTTGAACGAATTCTTTTTTGATCTTATCACTCGCGCCTAAGAGAACGGGAGCGAGGGCGAGGTTGTTCGCGAGAATGGCGGTCGCCATAGCGGAACATCCCCAGAATAATTCTTCTCCAATGATAACGTCGTCTAATTCCGCCATTCCAGAACCATTGAACTGAGGTTCAATGTGGATGTTCATCAGGCCGATTTCCCAAGCCTTCTTGAGCACTTCCATGGGATATTCTCCCGTATGGTCATGATGCTCCGCGCGAGGACGCATTTCTTCTTTTGCGAATTTTCGCGCGAGATCACGTAAATCTTTCTGTTCGCTGGAAAGGGCAAATTCCATTTTAATAGCACACCTTGGTCGAATTTGAACTCGTCCGATGGTTCCTGGCATCCCGCCTGAATCGCCGATAGCCGGAAAATCCGGTACAGCCTCGAAATCGGTATTGGAACCTGGAATTAAGAGCTCTGTAATGCAGGATTCGAAGAGAATCCTTTACCGTCAAGAAGGTACGAAAGATGAAAACCTGCGCAGATGCTTGAATGTAAGGTCGAAAGCGAATTTAGATGCATTCTTCGTTTGAAAGAAAGTGTCTCCTTTTTCCAACAGATTCCTTGTGGGAACTCTAACACCTTCTCCGATCGGAATCCAATCGTTTTTAAAGCCCGATAAAAAAAGTCGAACAGGGACGCTCGAAGCCCTCTCGTTTTAAAAATGTAGGAACTATTACAAAGAAATTCTATCTCTAACCGATATGCTTTTCGGAAAGTGTGGGAACTCCTGCGATCACACTTTTCAAAGAATCAACGATTTCTCCATTCGGGCAATTATTGCCCAAATAGATAAATACTCTGAAATTTTTTGAATGAAATCGGATTCAACTCGACTTCTCAAAAAAAAATTATAGTGAGACCTAAAGTCTCACACTCGTATTCTTACAATAAACAATCGGTGAATATACGTTCTGGATATGCCGGATAATCATTATCCTACGGATTGAGTTGATCTTGATTGTATTACGCTTCTGTTTACTACAGTAGGATTTATCCCCATTCGCATCTATGGATTTCTCAATCTTCTTATACAAAGAAATCTGTTTTGTTCTCTTCCCTATTTTTTCAATCTTAAGCTGCCCAAAGTGACCCGAGTTATTCAAGCGTATCGAAGGGAGATTTCCGTTGGAATTTTCTATTTCCGGAGGTAGATCCAAGAAAAACTTTTCCTTTCTACCGGACGTATCCGTTACTTCAACATAAAGAATTTCATAACACATCGAACATTCGCAAAAAACGTCCCAACTAAAACTCAAAAGAACCGCTACTGCAAAAAATTGCAAATGCCTCATAAAGTTTCGTTTATCAAAAATAGAATATTCTTTGTGACTTGAATTTTTACCAAACCGTAACATCAACCTCCTCTCTAATATTCAGAAAAATTAATTTTCCGATTCTTAAAATAAAAAGGCATATAAAGAACGAAGAAAAAACCGAGGCCGATCATCTGCATTTGAATCAAATAGTAAGGCCATTCTCCGAGAAGATCCAAAGCGGAACCGGCGGAAGGTTTTGCCATCATATATCCGTAGTTTCCGTCCAAGAGATAATCGATCGCAAACGCGGAAGCAAAGAAAATCTGAGAATATAAGAATGTCCTAAGAACGGCCCAAGGCCGCGGCTCCAATCTCAGACCAAAGACGATATAAAGAGAAGCGATCACAAGTCCCGAATGTGCGATGAAGAAGATGAAAAAATAAATATGAGGAAAGGTTACTTGTAGATCCGGAGTAATCACTCCGTTGATCGAGCCGCTCATCACCCAGAAGTAAGAGAGTTCTGCAAACGTTCGATTGTGAGTCAGGAGCGCGATCGAAGTCACGATCATGGCCCAGTTACAGAATTCCATCGGAAGGTCGTAACGTATTTCCCAATGACCGGAATCGATTCGATACATTACGTAAACGATATAATTTAGAATCAAGATCCAAGCCAAAGCCTGACCTATCTTCTTACTTACGTTTCCGGAAGGATCTTTTCTCGCGACCCACAGAAGAAGAAAGATCGTAACTCCGGTGAAAAACAAAAGTAGATAGTGAAGACTTGACCAAGGTTGAAATCGTTGATTCATAGTAGTAAGAAATATATTCTAAAATTATTATAAGATAAAAAAGCCCGGATGAATCCGGGCTTTTCAAACGACGAAATCAAAAAGTTTTTATGCTTCCGGATTTTCCAAAATGAGCGCGATCCCTTGACCACCGCCGATACAAAGAGAAGCAACGCCATACTTCGCCTTTCTTCTCTTAAGTTCGTAAGCAAGAGTGATTGTAACTCTGGCTCCGGAAGCTCCGAGCGGATGTCCGATCGCTACGGCGCCGCCGTTCACGTTTGTAATTTCAGGATTGAGACCCAATTCTTTTTGAACTGCAAGATATTGAGCGGCAAAAGCTTCGTTGACTTCCACGAGACTCATGTCTGAAAGTTTCAAGCCCGCTTTTTTTAGAGCCGCAGGAATCGCAAGCGCAGGACCGATTCCCATCTTTGCAGGATCACAACCCGCGTGACCATAACCGCGAATGATCGCGAGAGGTTTTTTACCGATCTTTTGGGCGTAAGAAGCGGAAGTGATGATCGTAGCAGCGCCACCGTCGTTTAAGCCGGATGCGTTCCCTGCGGTCACGGTTCCACCGTCGCGAAATACCGCTTTCAAGGAAGCGAGTTTTTCAGCGCCAGCAGCGCCCTTGATAAATTCATCTTTATCCAATGTGATCGGTTTTTTTCCGCCGACGGTTACGGGAAGAATTTCGTCTTTGAGTCTTCCTTCCGCAGTCGCTTTTTCAGCGCGAGTTTGTGAGATGGCCGCCCATTCGTCTTGTTCTTGTCTGGAAATTTTATATTGGTCCGCGAGATTTTCGGCGGTCTGACCCATGATCAAACCTACATACTGATCCGTAAGACCTTGTTCCAGAGTATCCTCGAATTCCGCAGAACCATAACGAACTCCCCAGCGCGCGTTGCGCACGACGTAAGGAGCATTGCTCATCGATTCCACGCCGCCTGCGAGAACCGCGTCTGCGTCTCCGAGATAGATCTTTTTAGCGGCTTGGATGATCGCTTCCATTCCGGAACCGCAAAGACGATTTAAAGTCAAAGCGGGAACTCCCAGAGGAAGGCCGGTTTTTAAACCGATATGACGAGCGAGATAGATCGCTTCCTTTCCGGTAGGAATTACGTTTCCAAAAATGGATTCTCCAATTGCTTCCGGAGAAACTCCGGTTTTTTCAAGGATTGCTTTAGAAGCCAAAACTCCCAAATCCACCGCACTGAGGTCCTTGAGAGTTCCCCCAAAATTACCAAACGGGGTTCTGATCCCGTCCAGAATGACTGCATCTTCCATGACTACTCCTAATAACTCTAATATTCTAATGATTGAATGTTTTTTCGATTTTCAAAAATACGTTAGTCGACCTTGTCAGCTACTGGAAAAACCAAAGCAAACGGATCGGAATGAATTCCAGTTTTAAAAACCCCGCCCTTTATGACATCGGGAAATACCGCTTCGTCGCTCCAGATTTCCCGGATCGTTGCGATTCTTCCCCTCCCTTTCCCGACAAACTGGGTGCTCAAATAACCTTCCGGAGCTTTTTGTAAAAGTGTATAAGGAAGAATTTTTGTAGAAACCGGAAATGAAAATCCTTTGGTCGCGATCGTGACTCGGAAGAATTCCTTCCCGTTTCGAAACGCGGAAATTTTTGTAAGATTTCCTTCCCGAATCCAGGTAAAGTCGGCTCTTTCTTTCGGAATCGCCCAGTTGAGAATTCCCTCTTCTACAGATTTCTGACTTGAGACAAAGATTCTTGTGATCCTTTTATAAGATTGATCCTTGTAGTGAAAATTACCGGGAATATAAAGAAGTTCGTAATAAGGTCCTACATCACTCGTTTCATAGTTCACGAGCATCAAGGAACCCAAGCCGCCGGTATATTGTTTGGAATCTTCTCCGGAAAAGAATCCCATTTCTCGGTTGTAATCTTTTTTCGCCCAAAGAGGAAAAAGAAAACCTTCTCCGTTCAAATCCCAAGGAGCTGGAAAGTGTTTCCCTTTTGTAGAAGCGGAAGAATCAGTCATACGAGATCCTATCGGAGGATTTTTTTTCCCGTTCGATGCTGAAACGCCAACGGAGTTCCGACCTGAAACGCGACCCGCAGGGAGCAAACCGCTGAGTTCGGGGAGCGTTTCATTGAGTTTAACGCGAGTCACAGGAGTTTTTCCGGACTTGGAAGCCGAAACCCCTTTTTTCCCGGATTTTGAAGAGGGAGTTCCTACCGATTTCTTTTTAACCGCTTTTTTTGCTACCACCGATGCCACCTAAAAAATAGAAAAAGCCCCCGAAATCAGGTGATTCTACCCATTTTAATCTTTTTTATCCAAATCCCCAAAAAAACCCATTTTTGGAAAGTAGGAATTCTTTTCGTTTTTCTCTTTACATAATTAACAACGTTCGTTTATTCTGACCATAATGAACATTGTTCGTTGAAGAGAAAAAACAAAGGAGGCCCGCCATGGTCCCCATTTTAATTTTATTTTTTGCACATTGGTTCGGTTCGGTTTTTGTCCAAACCTTCTTCCTACACAGATACGCGGCCCACGCGATGTTTACGATGAATCCTTTTTGGGAAAAAAACTTTCACCTTTTGACAATGGTTCTCCAAGGCCCTTCTTATCTGAATCCTTACGGTTATGCGGTTCTGCATAGAATGCACCATTCTTACAGCGATACGGAAGAAGATCCACATTCTCCCCATCATTCTAAAAACCCGTTTGAAATGATGATGAAAACCAAACATATCTACGATGATTTCGCCTATGATCGTGTTGCTCCAAAATCGGAATTCACCCGTGATTTCATTCCTCGCTGGAATGCGATCGATATGCTCGGTCAGAACTGGTGGTTCCGGATCGGCTTTGGTTCTCTTTACGCATTCTATTATATGGCCTTCGTTCCCGATGGACAGTGGGGTTGGTATCTTCTCCTACCGATCCACTGGCTCATGGGACCGATTCACGGCGCAATCGTGAACTGGGGCGGACATAAATACGGATATATAAATCATTCTAAAACCCAAGATGAGTCAAAGAATATGCTTCCTATCGATATTTTGACAATGGGAGAATTGTATCAGAACAATCACCATGGACATCCAACTTCTCCAAACTTCGCATATAAATGGTGGGAAATCGATTTTTGCTTTCAGATCATGAAGGGGTTGCATAAAGTTGGGATCATAAATATAAAACGAGACGTTTGGACGACGAAAGGAAGAGTTCCGGTTTCCAAAGCGGCTTGATAGAGTTTAGAATCCAAGATGACAATTGCAGTTCGACACAAGAGAAGATCCAGAAACAGCCTCAATCGAGAAAACATCGTCCAGGTGGCGATGGAAATTCTCTTGGAAGAAGGAATCGACGGTCTTTCGATGAGAAAGATCGCCGAAAAATTAGACTGCAGCGTCGCGAGCCCTTACTCCCATTTTAAGAGCCAAGAAGAGATCATACAAGTTCTCATCGCCAAAGGGGAAACGGAACTCACACAGCTTTTGAGAAACGCCCAGAGAAACGGAAAAAATTCTTTTGAGAAGCTCGCCGGAATCGCACGAGCTTATTGGGATTTTTCTCTGAACAACAAAGAACTTCACAAGGTGATGTTCAACACCGTTCACGGGCACATGCACAGAAAAGCGTTCCCGAGTTTGCCAACCAGCTATCGTGTATTTTTAGAAACCATCCGTAACGGTTGTGTGAGTCACGAATTCAAACTTTCCAAAAAGGAATATCCCGCTCTCGCGAGAATGATGTGGGCTTGGATGTACGGTCTGATGGTATTAGATCTTACGAATATGCTCAAAAGAAGACGCGGCGGAAAAGACGATCCATTGGCCGAAGGTTTTCTCTACTTCCGAAAAATTCTCTTAGGCGAATGATCTAAGAATTCTTTTTGTAAAAATCCTATTTCAAAAGCTGAGACATTGCGAAGGGGACAAATCCTTTGGGCGGATCCTGAAGTCGTTTCGTTCTTCCCAATCATCCACCGAATTGCAGGACCGCGCTTTCCGCTTTAGTCAATAAATTGCAAATTGTCTGCTAAAAAAAATGATTCCAATTCCAATTTATTGACTCCGCGTCAATCGCTTCCGCATCGTAAAGAGAAAGTCTTTTAATATTTGGCGAGAGAAGAATCCACTTCGTCCGAATAGAGAAGAATTCCACCTTCCACGTTATGCACCTTTGCAAACCCGGATTGTTTCAAAATTCCACAGGCCATCGCCGAACGTCCGCCGGAACGGCAATAAACGATCACCTCTTTGTCGGATTCTTTCCAAGGATTGATTTCAGACAAACGACCGGAAAGTTCGCCGACTGGAATCAAAAGATCCGTCCCTTCGATCGCGCAAATTTCCACTTCGTTCGGATTTCTGACGTCGAGAAGATAGAAGGAATCTTTCCCGTCTTTTCTGAGATCTAATCTTTTTTTTAATTCTTTCGGTGTCATTGAAAACGGTTCCTTAGTTAGCGAAGATAAAATTGAATCAAAAATGACCGGCGTTTCTAAAACGATTCAGTGGACGGAAGTCATTCATTAGACCGATCCGGAAAGTTCTTCTAACTCTAATTGAAGAGATTCCCAGTCTTGGGTAAAACGTGAGATCTCGTTTTTTGTTTCGTTTAAATTATCCAATTCCAACTGATAACTTCGATTCTTAAAAAAGCCTGGATCAGCCAAAACTTCTTCCAAATTCTTTTTGGACTTTTCCAAAAGTTCAATTTTAGCTTCGATTTGTTCCAGATCTTTTTGAATTTTTTTAATACGATTCTTATCCGCATTCTTCTTAGAACGAGTTTGAGAAGGTTCCTCTTTTTTGAGGGAAGAGGAATTCCCGTTCTGAGAACCGGAAGAAACCGTTTCTTTCAGATTGTATTTTAGATAATCCGAGAAAGTGCAATTAAAATCGCGAATCTGTCCCTTATCCACGGAAATCGTTCTGTTACAAAGATCCTTTAAGAATTCGGGATCGTGAGAGATGATAAGAAGCGAACCTTCGTAATCCATAAGGGCTCTTCTGAGATTGTCCCGGACGACCAAATCCAAATGGTTGGTCGGCTCGTCTAAAAAGATGGAATTAGCCGGATGGCGGACGAGAAGCGCCAGACGAAGTCGACTCTGCTCTCCTCCGGAAAGAAGACCTGTCTGTTTATAAACGCTGTCTTCCGAAAAAGAAAAGTATCCGAGTAAACTGCGAGCCTGTTGTTCCGAAAGATCGGGATAAGTCGTCATCACGGTTTGAAGAAGATTCTTAGAAGAATCCAGTTCCTCGTGATGATTCTGTGAAAAGTATCCGATCTTCGTCTTCGGTCCGTAATAAATTTTACCGGAAGTTAATTTATGAATTTCTAATAAACATCGTAGGAAAGTGGATTTCCCGGCGCCGTTGGGGCCGACGACCGCAATCTTATCTCCCGCTGAAATTTCAAAATTAGCGTCGCTGAATATAAAAGGAGGTTTTCCGGAATAAGAAAACGCGCCGTCTTCCATTCGCGCGGTAATTCTTCCGGAAGAGATGAAATTGAATTTATAGTCCGATTTGGAATTCCAAAAAGATTCCTGAGGGGCGTCGATTCGATCCCTTTTTTCAAGCCTCTTGAGCGCGGATTGAACCTGTCTCGCTTTTGTAGCCTGAGCTCGGAAACGATCGATCCATTCCATTCTTTTCTTGAGATAGGATTCTTCTTTTTCAAATTGAGTTTGGAGTTTTTCCTGAAGTTCGTTCTTGTGTTCGAAGTATTCTTCTAAGGTTCCTCTAAACTCGATCACTCCGGAAGGAGAAAGCTCCGCGATCGTATCACAAGTCGCATTTAAGAATTCCGGATCGTGAGTGACCAAGACAAAGGATTGTCCGGTTGAGTTGAGATAATCCGCGAGCCATTCTTTCGATTCGTTGTCCAAGTGATTGGTCGGCTCATCTAACAAGAGTAAGTTGCCCGGATTGAGAAGAGTAATCGAAAGTCCCAAACGGTGTTGATATCCGGGAGAAAATTCCCTTACCTTCATCGCCATTTGTTCGTTGGAAAATCCGAGTCCGCCCAAAACCTTGCGCGCCTTCGACTCCAACTCGTGAACTCCGTAAGTAAATGCGTATTCTTCCAGAGAACTTTGCTCGTCGAGAAGAGAAGCAAACTCCGGAGAATCGTGGGAAATGATCTCGAACTTATGATTGATCTCTTTGAGACGTTCGGAATATTCCCGATAGTGTTTATGTTTTCCTAATGCAGTATCGATCACCGATGCTTCCGGATCGAAATCGGGAAGCTGCTGAAATACGGAAATTTCAGTATTCTTAGATTTGGATACGGTCCCATCGTCGGGAACAAATTTCCCTTCTGCAATTCTAAAGAGAGTGGATTTACCGGAACCATTTGGACCGACAAGACAGACGCGCGCTCCCGGCTTGATATGCCAAGAGAATCCCTCAAAAAGAACCGAGGACGCATACTGGTGTTTTATGTCGATGAATTGGAGCAAGGATCGAGAGATTTAGAAAGGTAGAAAAAAGAGAGCAGAGCCGGAATCCGTCGATCTTCGACGGACCGGAAAAAGGAATAAAATTATTTCTTACCTTTCACTGCGAGCTCTTCCAGTCTAGCATTCAAATGCAGAATATATTTGCTGGAATTTCCGTTCATCTTCTCTTTGGAAGCTTGGATTGCAGCATTGATCTCGGCTACAGTCATCTTGTTGATCTTTTTGTTTTTCTTTTCTTGTGTTTCTTCAGACATAGGTTTCCCGCCAAATAATCTTATGCCAGATTTTTCGGATTAGGTCGTTTCGACAACCGCTTTTAGGTTAGAATCATCGGATTTCATAGAAAGAAAGGGAAGGTCGGAACTCCGGAGGAAAGTTCTCAGAGTGAAGGTTTTGAAATCTTGACGCGTTTCTGAAACTTCCAATGAGAAGTGGAAACTTCGGCCGTTCTTGAGGAAAAGTAGGAACTCCTTCTTTTAAAAACAAACCCCCATATATTCATGCGACATAGTTTTTGAAAAGCCTTCTCCCATTGAAGGAAAGAAAAGATTTTTTAGGAGTTCCTACAAAAGAAGAGAAAGTCGGAGAAAGAAAAGTTCCGTGTCTTCGAATTACAATGGCCTGAAAAGAATTCTCTGTGCTCAGAATAAGAATGTAGGAACTCCTTCCTGTTCTGCACGAATCGTTCCGATCGATCGGAAACGGAAGAATCATCGTTAAAATCAGCCAAGGTCGGAACTCCGGATCCAAATCGGACACTTTGATTCTTAATTTTTGATTTCCATTCTCTCTTTTAAAATTCAAAAAGGATGAAATTCGGAGACCGACATGCTACAAAGTTTCTTTTCCACTCGAGATTCTCTCTCTCCGCTTTTTCTCCGGGCCGGTCTCGCCATTTGTAT
Organism: Leptospira tipperaryensis; assembly: GCF_001729245.1. NCBI lineage: Bacteria > Pseudomonadati > Spirochaetota > Leptospiria > Leptospirales > Leptospiraceae > Leptospira > Leptospira tipperaryensis. Next base: position 3,702,695 of record NZ_CP015217.1, read on the forward strand.
TTTTCCCCACGGTGCGCAAAAACTCTTAGGTTGGTTTGGCGGAGTCGGCTTGGAGGCCTCCATGGATTTTTTCGTAAACACGGCCGAATTCCCGGCGGCTCTCGCTCTCTTAGCGATCGTCTCGGAATTTTTCGGCTCTATCGCACTTGTCCTCGGGTTCTTTACACGCTTGGCCGCTTTTGGAATCACCTGCACCTTAGCGGTAGCGGGTTGGACGCACCGAGACATCGGATTTTTTATGAACTGGTTTGGAAATCAGGGAGGAGAAGGATTCGAATATCATATCCTCGCAGTCTGCATGGGAATCGCATTGATTCTTTTCGGAGGAGGTTCCTGGTCTCTCGATTCTTGGATCTCAGACCATCTTGAGTTTTAATAAGAATTTTAGAATATCCGAATATTCTCATTTACCCATAAGACAAATAGAATAAGAAGAATCTCAATACCGCTCTTTTAGAATCGACTCATTCAAAAATAAAAAAACCGACGGAAGGAAATCTTCGACCGGTTTTTTAGAAAGAATTCTTATTAGAATTCGATCAATATTTAATCTTATCTACAGCCTCTTCATCCAAGATGTAAGAACCTTTGAGAGTTTGAACGACGAGCTTCCCTCTTTTTTGAGAAACCACAACTCCTCTCAATTCTCTTCCGTCTTTCATGATGATGTGTTCGATGCTCAGATCGTAAATCTTGCTCAATTCTTCTTCGGTTTTAGCCGTTTTCAGATTTTGAGCATCGGAAAGAAGTTCTCTATCCAAAGTCCCAAGATTCTTTTTCATATCTTTGTATTCAGGACGAGTAGAATTCAGTTTAGAAAGATCAATCGATTCTACTTCCCCGTCTTTGTTTACGGTTACGAGCTTACTCGCATCTAAGATAAAAACTTTCTTAGAAACATTCAGAGAAGTTACTTCTACGGAACCTTCTGCTACGAAGACGACAGATTCGCTTTCGGAAGCGTTCACTTCGAAAGAAGTTCCTCTCACTGCGGCGACTGCGGAAGGTGTTTCTACGTAGTAGTTGCTTCCTTTTCTTTCTTTCTCAACTACGTTTAACAATCTACCGGCCGCTAAATTCATACGAATCTGAGATCCGTTGTTTTCTCTCAGTTCTTTTAGAATCAGCTTACTCTTTTCTTTTACACGGATTACACTGGAATCGGTTAAACCGATATCCACGGCTCCTCCGGCTTTCGTAAGAATGACGTCGGATTCGTTCAATAGGTCGCCCTGATGTAGTTTCGTTTCTACATCCCTAACTACGGAAGCTTCCCCTTTTACAAAAACCACTGCGGCTCTCAGAGGAGTTCCCTGCACCACCACTTCAGTTTCAGCTTTTGGAGTTCGAAGGCTAAACCATGCGCCTCCAACAGTTAATAATAATACTGCGGCCGCGGCAAGCCAGGCTGTCTTTGGAAATTGAAGAATTTTTGTCTCAGTCGGAACACTCATTATTTTGTCCTCCACGGTAAAGCGGGGCTTCATTCCGATCCAATTAGGATCGAAAGCCGGGAGTTGAGATAGGGATTCCTTTTCACTAAGGAGTCGCGCGTATCCTTCAAATTCGGGAGTGTGTGTCTTATTTTCCATATTCATTCTGCCCGGGGTTCTGCGATTCAATTCCGTCCCGCTTCCTGTTTGTTAAACAAACTAAGAGGGGCTATTTGAGCTATTTTTTCCATTTCCGAATTTTTTTTATCACCATTGAAAAGAATTCTAATTATTTCAAACTATAAGACGGTAGGATTTCTATATACTATATATAGTTTCCAGCTTGAAAACCCCTTTTTTTCCCTTCTTGGGCCAGGGCTTTCTCAGCTCTCTCGATCAGTCGAGAAACCCCGGAAATGCTCATTCCGAGGATTTTTGAAATCTCATCTAATTTTAAATCCTGCTGATATCGAAGAAGCAAAGCCTCTTTATATTCTGGAGATATCGCTTCCAAGAGAGAATCCATCGTATTCTTGACATCCGATTGATCGATTTTCTCTATTACGGAAAATTCCGGACTTGGGGATTTTGAAGCAAAATTATTGCCTGTATCTTCACCGACTAGGGATACATTTCTTTGATAATAAGATTTTGCATGATTGATGATCAAGTTCCTTGCAATACGGAATAAGATCATCCGGCAGGATGTTGGATCAGGGATGTCTTTATTCTCATAATATCGAAAAAAGTTTAAGAACGAATCGTGCAAGATATCTTGCGCAGAATTTTCGTCATAAAACGATTTTTTTATGTAATGAAATAAATCATCTTTGTTGTGGTTGTAGAGCTTTTCTAACTCGGATGTATGTGCCACAGTTATATAAGATCTCTGATTACTACTTGTTTTTTCAAGCAAAAAGATAATTTCTTGTAGAAAAGATGACGACTAAAATTTGATGAATAACAAACGGAATTATAACTATATGTCTCGAACATTCAAAAAGATACTAATCTTCGCTGTATTTCTCGTATTTGCAATTTCTTTACCAATTTCAGCGAGTACGGTCATACTTAAGAATGGAAAAACGATTCAGGGAAAAATTGTAAACCAATCTCGGACAGAGGTTCAAATTGAAGTAAATGGAAAAGTACAAACAATTTCCAAAGCTGAAATTTCGGAAATCAATCTAAAAGATCCAAAGAAAGACGATATAAAAAAAGTCACAACGACGAAACAACCGGAGATAAAAACGGAAGAAACTCCGACTTCGTCAACGTGGAAAGATAACAAATGGACGATTACCGCGAGATCTGCGGTCCTTCCTGGCTGGGGACAGTGGAGAACCGGGCAGAAAAAATGGGCGATGATCAGCTTCGCGTTGTTTGCTGGAGCGGCTATCTATGCAAATAATTGCAGACAACATGCTGCCGCGGAAGAAGCAAATTATAAATCGAATTCTATCGCAATTACAGCCGCTGCCTTCATAGATCCAACCTTAAATCCGGTTACAGCCGATGAAGCCGTAAGAACGACTGCGCTCATAACTCGTGTATTAGTAACCGCAACAGCAACCAATCCCTACTTCAGCTCTTATAGTCAAGCGACGGGTCAGTATAATCAGGCTCAGTGGCTCCTAGGTGCGGTATACGGCTTACAATTGATCCATACATTCTTATTTGCAAAAGACTACGAAAAGATGCAGGCTTTATTATCCGATCCAAATCCGGAAGGATGGAAATTCAGCGCTTCCGTTGTAAAGAGTCCGATCACCGGAATCACCGAGATTACTCCTACCGCTGCCTATACAGTCAAATTCTAATTCTCTTTATTGCCGAACACAGAAGAAAGCGGACGGCGTAGAACAAGATAAGCTTCCTCCTGAGACCGCAGTTCCCGTAACTGAATTCAGATCTCCATAGGAAGAGTTTCCCGAAAAATAAGTCCAAGAACCGAACGTTGCCAAACAAGAAGTTCCGGAAGAAGTCCAATCCGAAGAAAGTCCGGTCCAAATTTTTCCCGTAGTTCCCGCAATGGAATTTGTAAACGACTGAGAAACAAAGTTAAACGCGGGAACACTTGCATGCGTTGTAAAAATCAAAGTCGTCGCATCCGCTCTATAATATCTTGTCTTTGCCTTCAAAACCCAATTTGTAGTACTCGTACATCCCGGCGTGGTCGACATATTACAGTTAGAGACTAAGGTCGCTTGTCTTTGATAAACAACGGAAGAAACGGTCGTACTTCCCGAAATCATTGCTTTATAATCGGTAGAAGTCCCCGGAAGTCCCGCCGGCTTTTCCGCCGCGCAGTTTGCATCCGCATTTTGAAATCCGTTAAAGTTTCCGGTATAAGTGGAACTAGTTACGAAGGTACATTTATCCGCTTCAATCACGGCAAATGTAAATCGAAACACTTGGTTATCGCTCGTGCGAGTGACCTTCAAAACCATATTATCTTCTAAGCAGTTGTTATCGATCGGAAGCAAACTGACGGAAACGGCCGAGTTCGAACCCGAAAACGTAAAGGAAGAAGGGCTTAAGGTGGGAGTTGCACCCGTAGTATCTTCCCAAACAAATTGATAACTCGTCGAATCACTCGGAGAATTTGTCAAAGTAAAGGAAACTGAGGTTGAAACTCCTTCGTTCAAGGAAGTCGGGATCAAAGTAGAATTGAAAGGGGTCGCGTTTGCATTTAGAATCGTGGGTAAAAGATTAATAACCAATCCACTTCCCTTACTCGCATCAAAATTGATTCTTTCCGCTTGAGTGCAACGGAACAAAAGAATGCAGAGGAATAGAGCCTGAAAGAAAAATCTCATTTATAAACTCCCTACTTCCCTTATTTTTGAGAAAGACAGAGATCACTTTATCATAGGAAGATCGAGTTGGAAAGATTTATAAATCGATAAAAGGACAGAAATTATTTTTCTGTCCCATCGTGAAAACGGAATCGGGATTCTTTGTTAGGCGATTATTGTCGGATGCAGATCAAACGGGCCGGACTGGAACAAGCAAAGTAATAGCTGGAAACTGAGGAAGAACTTGTATTCCCTCTCAAACCGTAATAACCGTAACCGCTAGTTCCATCGGTGTAAGAAGAACAATTGTAAGATCCTCCGATAGGATCAAAGCTGCTTCCCAGCCCCGTCCAAAAATTCAACGCAGAACCGTCCGATAGATGATCGATGCTCGAATTGAGTGGAAAAGAAAAGATTCCGCTTCCAGATCCGATTCCATTGCTGACGGTTGTGCCGATCAACGCGCCTTCGGGAGCAGACGCACTGTATGAAAAATAACGAACTCCGATTTTTAAAGGCCAATCCGTTGCAGGAGTACTCGGAGCCTGCGTAGGATTTCTTGTCGCGGTGATCCCTAAAAGAGCCTTGTATTCGGAAGCATTTCCCGGAAGGTCCGCCGGTTTTTCCGCCTGGCACTTTGCATCGGCGCCCGCAATTCCTCCCAAGTTTCCTGTAAATCCGGGACCACTCGCACCGGGGGTTGTAGAATTGCTCGCGAGAAAAATACATTTATCCGCTTCGACTACTTTAAAACTCAAAGAAAAAACTTTAGAATCGGAAACCCGAGTCGCATTCAAAATCATCGTATCTTCTAAACAATCGTTATCGATCGGATTCAAAGTAAGATCGGTTGAATTCACTCCACTTGCGTAGATAAAAGTTGCAGGAGAAACAGTCGGGCTTCCAGCGGTATCGGCCCAGGCAAATCGATATTCCTCGTTACTTTCCTTTCGCGTTTTCAAGGTAAGCGTAATCGAAACCGACTGGCCTTCGTTTAAACTTTGGGGAAGAATCGTAAGATCAAAAGGATTTTCTGAAACCGGAAATATCACGGGAAGAATATTCACAAACATTCCCACTCCGCCCTTTGACGAATCCATCTCAACTTTTTCCGCCTTACTACAAGAAAGTAAAAACCAAAAAATTCCCAAAAAGCAAAACCCAATAAAACAACGCATAATTTAATATCTTGATTTTAGAGAAAATTTTGTAAACAAACCTTTGAAAAGATAGAACGAGAATTTGGATATAAATTTTATCTTAGAATAGGAGGGCCTAAGAATGAGAACCTTTCTTTTAAAAAAGAGACCTATCTTATAAAATTGGAATACGTTTTAAGCTGAGATTTTTTCTTTCCCTTTGACTTTGGTAATTTCTTTTCGAAAATTTTCATAAGGATCTTCTTTTTCATCGGAAGGCCCAACCCCAACCTTTAGGCTTTTCGTCGAAGAAGTCGTTTGTTCCGGCTTCGAGTCAAACCAAGAATCTACGTATTTAATTACTTTGGAAATTTTCTCAAGAATCAAATCTTCTTCTTTGTTTCTCACCTTGTGTTCAAGAATTTTTTTTCTTTCGCTTAATACCTTATGAACTTCTCTCGCACGAGAACGGAACGAATCATCTCCGGGATAGATGAGTATAGAATCCAATTTGTCGCCGGCCGGATCGGGAATGAGAACGAATTTTTCACGATCTACGATCTGCTGCACGAGTTCGGGCGAGTATCCCGAAATCTCAAAAAGTACGTCCTTTAAAACCGGCGGAACATTTTTTTCAAAGTAGAATCGGTTGAGCGTTTCCGAAAGTTTCGATCTCTGTTCTAACAAACGAATTCTATCTTCATCTTTTAATCTTTCTTGAATCTTTGCTTGTTCGGCCTTCATAGCGGAGTCGCGATTTTTTGTACGCAACAAAGATTGTTCTGATCGGATTTTGTCCTTCGCGGCTTGAAAGAAAATGTCTTGGAGAATTTTTGCGATTCCGAAAAAATCTAAAATCGGAAAATACCAAGGAAAGTATTCCACATATCCTTTTCTAAGAACTTTTCCGTAGTTCTTTACAAAATCCCCGTCCTTGAATATGATCCGAATCGAATCTTCATTTTGTTCTATGAGATTGCGGATGCTCAAAACCTTCCATGCTTCCACGGAACTCACTAACGCTAAACTTTTTATGATGGACTTGATCGTTTCCGGTTCCCTTCTCAAAAAGGAATGCATCGTGATTCCCTTTGTTTCCCAAGGAGAATAAGCGATATTAAGATCCTCCGTAAGAAGTCTTTTAAGTTCTCCGGGAAAGGACCTAAATTCTTCATCGGGAATAAATAATACCAGCTTGTCCCATCTTCCTCCGTGTTTGGAAAGATGATCGCTCATCTCATGAAAGTGGGTTCGAATCTGATCGTGATACGAATGGCTCAGAGAAGTTTCGATCTCTTCACTCAGCGCTTGAATCAACTCTACTCCCATAAAGTGTTGTTTTTGTTTTTTTTCGGGATCGGATATGAGAGCTTTTGCGATCGCCTCGGCCCTTCTTTTTCCGAAAGACGCCGTAGGCGCTAAGGAAGAATCGTTTTTATGAATGCGTTCTTCGTGGGCGATTCTCGCAAATTCATCCGCGATCGCCCATTTGTATTTTGGAAAAATCTTTTTCTGATGATATTCGTCCACGAGTTCGAATAAACTCTGAAGTTCTTTGACCTTAACGATCAAATTACCGTATTCGGGAATTTCCCGGATTCTACCTTTTTTGATCAATCCGTCGGTTATTTCCGATATCATATCTTTTGCATATTCCGGATTGAGCTGAATGTTTAGATAAGGCGGTTTAAAGTAAGAATCCGGATTGAAAAAAAGTTTCAATTTTTCGACATTCTCACCTTTTGTATCGGCCTCCAAATCCCCCCAAAGAATTTCCTTACTCAGTGGAGGTTTACTTTCCAAATAGGTGAGAATGGAATTGATAGAAAGATCGATGAGAGAAAGATAAAGACGAGTCAGATCTCCGAGTTCCGCATCCGGATAAGCAACGTAACAAGGTTTTAATTTTAATTCCGAAGTGGCGGGGTCGATACAAAAGTATGCAAATTGAAGCGCAACTCCGTCTTCCAATAATCTTTTGAGATGAAATAAAACTTCGGCAGGAGTGAGCTCAGCCGCTTCCGGAACCTTCGAATCTACTTGAAAAAGATTTTGTGATCTTGCATTCTTATAACTAGTTTGAGAGACAACAGCTTTGTATACGGAATGGGTCAGCCTATCATTCAGATAGTAACTAACCACTTCGTTGATTTTCTTAACTTTTAAAAAAGCTAACTGCGTTGAGTTTGCGGCAACCAACGCTTGATTTAAAACCGGTTTCGACATCGCCTCTCCAGTGTTAGACTATTAAAATAATTTTAAGAATTTTCGGAAGGCTTTTCGATTGATTCAACTTCATTTTTTCTTTTGAACTACCAAAGGGAAGCAAATTTCCAAGTTTTTTTCGTATTTGATTCTCTTGACTCCATTGATAGCCAGCTGTTTCCATGAATCTAACATGAAGCTTTCCAAGAAATATACCTTTCGGTCTAGAAAGGCTCTACTCGTTATATTAGACGGAGTCGGTTATTCTCCTCGCGGCGCAGAATTCGGAAATGCAATCGCAGGCGCCAATCTTCCCTTTTTAAATCGTGTCTGGACCCAATTCCCAACGCTTCACATTCAAGCGCATGGAAAGGCAGTAGGAATGCCTTCCGATGAAGACATGGGAAATTCCGAAGTCGGTCACAACGTCCTGGGTTCCGGAAGAATTTTCGATCAAGGCGCAAAACTGGTTTCCAATTCGATCGCAACCGGATCGATCTTTCAAGGGCAAGCTTGGAAAGAAGTAATCGAGAATGTAAAAAAGAATCAATCCACCTTACACCTGTTAGGTCTTTTTTCGGACGGGAACGTCCATTCTCATATCGATCATACAAAAGCTCTGATTTCACAAGCGATCGCGGAGAAGGTTTCCAAAATCCGGCTACATATTCTTTTGGATGGAAGAGACGTTCCTGAAAAATCTGCATTAGATTATTTGAATCCTTTTGAGGGATGGTTGGATTCTTTTAGAAAGAATGGAACCGATATCAAAATCGCTTCCGGCGGAGGCCGTATGACGATCACGATGGATCGTTATGAAGCTGACTGGTCCATGGTGGAAAGAGGTTGGGCCATTCACACAAAAGGAGAAGGCAGAAATTTTTCTTCGGCAAAGGAAGCGATTGAAACCTTTCGTACTGAAGATCCAAAAGTGATCGATCAGTATCTTCCTTCTTTTGTAATCGCAGAAAACGGAAATCCGGTCGGAAAAATTTTAGACGGAGATTCCGTCGTCTTCACGAATTTTAGAGGAGATCGTGCGATCGAAATCTCACTCGCCTTCACTCAAAAAGAATTTTCCAAGTTCGACCGCGGTCCGCTTCCCAATATCGTCTACGCTGGAATCATGCAGTACGACGGAGATTTAAAACTTCCGGAACGATTCTTAGTAGCTCCTCCCGCGATCGACAGAACCTTGGGAGAATATATGGCGAACTCCGGAGTCTCACAATACGCGTTATCCGAAACACAAAAATACGGGCACGTCACTTATTTCTGGAACGGAAACAAAAGCGGGTATTTTGACCCAAAGACGGAAGAATACAAGGAGATCCACTCCGACGTGATTCCTTTTGATCAGAGTCCGGAAATGAAAGCCCTTTTGATCACCGAGGCTTTGGAAAAGGCACTTACCGAAAACAAACAGGATTTTTATCGAGTCAACTATGCAAACGGAGATATGGTGGGACACACTGGAAATTATCCTGCAACCGTAGAGGCTATGGAATTTTTAGACGGCTGTGTGGAAAGGCTCTGGAAGACATGCGGAAAACAGAATATTGTTTTGATGATTACCGCCGACCACGGAAATGCGGACGAGATGTATCAGCTCGATAAAAAGGGAAACGTGGAAAAGGACGCAAGCGGACATCCGGTTCCTAAAACGAGTCATACTCTTAACTCCGTTCCCTTTTCGGTTTTAGATCCCGAAAATAAACTTAAGTTAAATTCCAAAATCAAAGATCCCGGTTTGGCAAACGTAGCCGCGACGATCCTTGACATCATGGGATACGAAACTCCGGAAGGATATCATTCTTCCTTGATTGAAAGTTAATCCGAAATCGCGCCTTTCGTCTAACGAAAGGCGCGCAGTTTTGCAAACGAAAACGCGCAGAAAATCGCGCAGACGATAATAAACCCACCTGAAAATCCGATGGACCAAGGCTGACCGTAAGTATCCGCGAGCTTTCCCGTTAAAAGTCCGGAAAGAGCCGGCGTCGCTTGAAAGACAAGACTGTAGAAACTCATCACTCTTCCACGCACGTTATCCGGCGTTATGATCTGCAAGGTGGATGGAATCAATGCGCTTAACAATCCGCCGAGAACCCCCACAAAAAGTAAAAGAAACGCCGAAACGATCGTGAAAGGAAAATTTGCGACGGCCAATACCGTGAGTCCGGAAAGAAAGGTCGCCCCGAGCATCGTATATCCTCGATGAAAACGATTATGCAGTAACCTCGCTCCGATTCCTCCGATCAATAACCCGAGACCGAGCATTCCCATATACAAACCTCGCTCCCTTTCATTTAAGAATAGTATGTTTTTCGCAAATTGAGGAAGAACCACCTGCATCGGCCCCACCATGAAAATGGCAAACATCGTGAGAATGAGCAATTCTATCGAGAGCGATTCGGAACGTAAGAAAACAAATCCTCTCTTGAGTCCGAACCAGATCGTTTCTTTTTCAAGATGGACCGTTTCTTTTATTTTTACGAAAACTAAAAACAAATAACCGATCGAGTACAGCCCGGAAATAAAAAAGAATAAAACATACCACTCGTATTTTTGTTTTATCAACCCGACAAACATCGGAGCCAAACCGAAGCCTATGATGATAAGAATATTGAGCATCATCGTAGCCTTAGCTGTGTCCTTTGAATCCACCAAATTGCCGAGCAAAGTCAATCTACCGGGAATGACGAAAGTCAACGCCAAGCCGTTGTAGATGGAAAAAAGAATCAGAATGTATCGCAGATCATAATTCATTTTTCCTAATAGAATGAGCGTTCCCAGAATGATTCCGGAAAGAATAAAGTTGGTCTGAAAAATATAAAGTATTTTTAATCGAGAATATCGATCCAAGATCGCACCTACGAAAAAACTAAACAGGATCGTAGGAGATACGTTTGCAAAAAAGATAGAACCGGCGAATGTCTGTGACTGAGTCAAGTCCAGGGAATAAATTATCAATGTATAGTTGAACATATTCCCCGCGAGAAGAGTGATTGCGGTATTGATATAAAAGTGGATCAGACTTTTTTTTGCAAAAAGACCGCCGTTTGAAATTGAAGAATCATTGTTTGTCATTTTATTCTATCCATGATCGCAAAATTACTTTTTATTTTTCAATTGTGAGCTGATCTCGCTGAGGATTTCCATCTGAATCTCCTGCACTTGAATCATCTTGGACCATTGATCCAAAAGAAGATGATCGACTTTCTCGTGTAAGGTGCGAATTTCGATCTCCGCTTTTAAGTTTACTTTGTAATCGTTTTCGGATCGGATTCTATCTTTGGTTTCCTGTCGATTCTGGCTCATCATGATGATCGGAGCTTGAATAGCGGCCAAACAAGACAAAACCAAGTTTAACAAGATAAACGGATACGGATCAAAAGGAGAACGGATCAAAAACGCTGCGTTCCCCAAGATCCATCCGAGCATGATGAGAAAAAAAGTGATGATAAAACTCCAGCTTCCACCGAACTTAGCGACCTTATCCGATATTCGGTCTCCTATACTCAACTTTTCAACGTAAGAATCGTTATTATTCGCGCTGATCAAATTGCTTTCGGCGACGCTGTTGACCACTTCCTGTTCGAGAGAATGGATACTTCCGATCTCTTCTTCCATGATTCTTTTTACATACGTTACTCGAGCTTGGTTATAGTCGTTCGCACATACGAAAGAATTTTCGTTCCACTCCGGATTTTTTTCCTTTAGGATGGATTCGATTTCTTTCCGAATTCCGATCGAAGAAACGATCTGATTCTCTTTATAAAGTTGATTACAAATATTACAACGAATCATGCTCACTGGAAGTTTTGATCCTTCGGCAATTTTTTTCAGGATTTTCTACCTTCAGTCCATTCTTCTTCGTAGTCTTTTTTTTCGAAGGTGATTCTGGATTTTAAGTTTCGAACTCCTTTGTATTTCCGTTCCTCCGGATGATTTTCCCACCAGAGATTTGCCTTTTCGGAAAATTTTTCTCTTCTCAAATCCATATGCGGATGAGATTGAAAGTATTCGCTGAACAACTTTGCTTTTTTAGAACCGGTTTCAGGATCGTATTTTTCCAGTCTCAAAAAAGCGAGCCCCACCCCGTTGGGATCATACGTAGTGTTCAAAATCAAATCGAATGCGTATTCGTCGGCTTCGTCTTCTTGAGTTTTGTTGTATGCGTGCCTCGTCATTACTTGAAAAGCAAAGTCTGCGAGCTTGCCTAACGTATCCGTTCCGATTTTTTTTGTCAAAAGCTCAAATCGAATCCCGTCCATACAATGCGATTTTTCGATATGTCCGATTTCATGGGAAAGAACGGAAATCAATTCGTGTTCCGATTTGAGAGTTGTCAGAAGCCCTCTTGTTACAAAGATAACTCCTCCCGGAAGCGCAAACGCATTCGGGGATTCTTCTTCCATGATATAAACGCTGTAATCAAAAGGTTTCTGTTTATAGATTGTTAGAGAAACTATCAATTGATTTAGATAATCGTAATCTTTATCGCCTACGTTCTTGAGTTCGGAAAAACGTTCACGAATCGCGTCTCCGTATTCTTTTTCATCCAAAGAATCCACGGACAACACTTTGGTCAGAGCTCGGTTCATCGTACGTATCGGTTTCCCGAGAATCTGATAAAAGGGAGCTAACGTGGAAGTCCTTTCGGTTTGAATCTGTTCCCGATACAACAAAACCATGAGAACTCCGCCAAACGCCAAAATTCCTATAAAAAAAATCAATCGTTTCATTTAAAACCGATCCCGGTATTTATTATAAATCATATTCATTAAAAGCAATATACTTCCCACTCCCAAAAAGACCACGGCCTTGAGAATCGTTCCGGCCGAAGACAAATCGTGAATCACCAATCTTCCCACGCAGAACAACAATAACCCGAGGGAAAGATATCGAAACCAGGATTCTTTCAAAAACAATCCGAGGAGGAAAATCAAGAACGCGAGCGTCGACCAAAGAAGCGTAAGGACCGCGCTCGAAAAAGACCAGTACAAGAACAAAAAGATTCCTATAAAGAAAGGATAATATACTACTGCGTTTAAATATGCTCCGGTTTTTTCCGAAATTCCTTTTAAAAAGCCAAGCCCCGTTGGAAATGAAATTCCTTCCTTTCCATAGCCTCTGTAGGCCCTATAAACAAATAAGAATAAAAGGAGAATCGTCGATACTCCGGGAATCCACTTTGCCTGATACCACTGAGCGACCGGATTGTCTTCGGCGGAAACGATAAACGTGAGATAAAAGCAGGCAACGAGATGAAATAGAATTCCATACCAACGAAATCTGGAAAGACTTTCCGACTTTCTAATTCCGATCTCCAAAACGAAAAGGGCCGCGAGCGAAAAGGCAACACTCACCCAAGATTCGTTTAAGGTAGAATACGATATCAATCCCACAAACAAAAGACATCCTTCGGCTAACAAAGGAACGACGATCTTCCAAAAAGAAACGGATTCAGTTTCTTTAATATTCGAAGTCGCCCAGTAAACCCACACAAGAAGACCGAGGAGAGCGATCCAGTGGGCCGCCGATAAATATCCGATAAACAGATACGAAGATTGCAAATCCACGTAAACATAATGTCCTGAAAAAGCGATCAGACCAAACCAAGAAGCACGTTTGAGAAAGTCCGATAAAATTCCGACCGATTGGGAACTGGTCCTTCTGCTAAAAAACTGACCCAATTCTAAAAATAAAACGGATAGGAGAGCCCAAGCCGGTCCGACGATCAGATTTGAAATCGGCGAAAGAATATCTTTTGTGTAAACATAAACGCCGATTACGACTCCGAAAATTCCCAAATAACCGGGCAATAAGTTATAGAATTTTTGAAAGAATCGAAGAGGTGTTTTCCAAATCCGAGTCCATCCGATAAAGCAAGATTCCAATTCTTCCAAACTCAATTTTGGAAAGATAAAAAAGATGGAACCAAGCTGAACAAATATCGAAGCGATCTGAAATCCTCTTTGTTCCCAAGGAAATCCATTCTGAGTCACAAAGATCGTAGATTCTCCACCAAGGAAAATTTCCACGTTCGTCCAGATAAAGAAAAGATAAACATACAACGCAAATCTTTCAGTCTTGAGCGATTTGATTTTAGATAAGAAAAATAGAATTAAGGTCGTTAGTGCCATCGCAAAGGAAAGAATCCTTCCCGGTGTTTCGGTATAAATTCCGATCACGACGATCGCGATCAACAGTTCCCAGAAAAGAGGTTGTGCGGACGCAAGCCAGGACACGGAAGAGAACTCTTCTTCCGGGAATAAAACCCAATAGAGAAATAGAGAAGCGGCGAGAATCTCAATCCAGAAACGCGCAGGAATACCGAATAGAATCGAAGAAGCCTGGAACTCCACAGTGAAATGTCGGAATAAAAATAGACCTGCTAATACGAACGCGAGAATATAGAAGGAGTGAAAGAGTTTCTGCTGTTCCGGCGGCTTTTCCTTTTCATTCTTGCGAGACCATTTCCCCAGCTCAAGATACAAAAGAGAAAGAAGAATCACAAACGATCCGAAGAGAAGGGAACTTTTCAGATTGAGATAAAAATAAAAAGTAAATACGAGATGAGCAGTAAAACCGAAAATTCCGGGCCAATAGATTTTTGTCTTATTCTCTGCGATCTTACAATTCTTGAGATAAACTAGAAACGGAAGAAGCCACGGAAGTGATACGATCAAAATTCTTTCGGCGTTTTCATCCGTGGAAGAGGTGATCGATTTCCAAAGAGTCAACGTGACCAAAGGTGTGAGAATCCAAACCGTAAAAAGAAGTCTTCCCGAAGAAAGTCTTTCTCTCAAAATCAGAATGACGCTTAACAAAATCGCCGGAATCCAAATCCCGTATGTTTCTTTGGAGAAAAAGAGATAAAGAGAAAACAAACCTCCACCGGCTAACAATCCCATGGCGGTCATGAGTAAAGAAGTGAGAGACAATTCTTCCTTAACGATCGGAAACTTTCTTTCCAGAATTCCGATAAAACCGATCAAAGCGAGGATCAACAAACCGTATCCAATCTGAGATGCGAGGGCTTCCTGAATCACAACACCCGGAGTCGGAGATTGAAAGAATTCCTTATAGGAAAAGAAAATCAGAATTCCGAATACAAGTGTTGTCAGAGAAAGAGAAACTCTTTCCAAAAATCGGTTGTTTTCTTTAAAACAAATCCAGGAGAAGATCAGAATCTCCAACGCCAAGATCGCAAGGATCGAAAGATTTCCCAAACTCCATAGATGAAGCGAAAAGATCGCAAGAACGATCAAAGACTGAGAAACCAATCGATCGGTTAAAAACAGCCAAGAGATTTCTTTTCGTTTTGCGTTCGAGGAAAGAAACCAAACGATTCCCGCCGCCAAAAACAAAAGAATAGTACTGTATTTCGATTTTTGAGAATACTGAATTAGACTGATTCCTAAATAAGACCAGTTGAGAAGATGACTGACCAAAGGAAACAATTCGAATTCTTTCTTTCCGTAGAGAGTTTCCCGATAATGAACGAGTAACGCGCCGCAAAACACGGGAAGAATACAAAGAATCGGAAATACAACTTCTATACCTACGGGTTTGGAAACGGAATAAATCTGATGATTCCAAAATAGATGGGCCGCAAAAAAACCTGTACTTACTACGAGTAAATGCAACTGTCTTTTTTCGGAATAGTTCCAGACAACTCCCGGCAAACAAATCAAAGCCGTTACACCTAACGTAAATCCGGAAGCTTGAGGAATTGAAACCGCAACCAGTCCTAAAATCGTATGCAAAGAAGCGAATGTTTCATTCTTAGATCGATAACCCGTAAAAAGATTGATTAGAATTCCCGAAGCCAGAACAAACAAGGCAATGTAAGAATTTTCCAACCACTTTAGAGTTTCGATATAACCGCTTCCCAAAGAAACAAAAAGAAAGACCGCGGCCGCGCCGCTTCTCAGAGCGAGTGAAACCGTTTTAAACTCGGATTTTTTTCCCAACCATAAAGAAAGCCCAAAGAGAACTCCGGCAAAACTCAAAACGAGAAGACAACGAAAGAATGCCGAAAGGATGAATAACGCGTAGATTCCAAGAAAGCTGATTCCCGCGACAAGAATGACCGCGCCCAAGATTCCGGTCCAATTTTCGGAAAGAGGTTTTTCGATTTTTTTCCAGAATTGAACAAGAAGCCCCGGTTCTTTCGGCACCTTAGGCAAAATTGGTTGTTGTGGTTTTGCAACTGCAGGCGTAGATTTTGTTTCCGTTGGAATCGTCTTCGCCGGCGTAGGAACTTTCGCTTCGGTCTTGACTACGATTTTTTCGGAAGTCGCTTCTTTGGACTGGATAGGCGCGGATTCTACAATCGGAGCAACGGGCTTTGCTTTGACCGCGGGTTCTTCTGCGAAGCTCGCTTTTGTCTCGGGTTGTTTTTCTTTTTTGAGAGATAATTCTAAGATACGAATTCTGGATTCTAATTCTTCAACCTCTCTTTTTAAACCCTTCGATTGAAAAAAAGTATAAAGACCGAATAAAAATAATACGAATATGAGGAATGGTTCCAAACGAATGCTCCGGAAGGAATCCTCTCGTCCGTTCCTTTTTAGTCAAATCAAACTAAAATAAAAAATAAATTATCAACGAATCGAATCGTTAAAACGGCAACAAGGCTCTCAAAGGAATCGTGGCATTGGGTAACCACATTAAGATTCCAACCCCGAAGATAAGAATCAACCAAACGAGTTTTCGTTTAGAAACCGGCGATCCGCTCTTCTTTTCGGTCTGCACAAACCAAAAGATACAAACAAGACTGAAAACAAACTCGATGAGAATCGCAACGTGCGGAAAGTAAAGATACGAATTCAAAGAAACAACCATAGAATTCGGACTCAAAAGCTGATGTTCAAATCCTACGATCAAATCGCATAACACGTGAAATACGGTCAAAAATCCGCACCAGAACGAAAAGGCCCCATTCTTATAAACGGCAAAAACGATCGCCGAAACAATTCCACCCTGAAAAAAAGCGGGAATCAAATTGTGACTGTACGTCATGTGCACTTGCAGATTCTGAAACGTTGCGTCCAACAAAGAGGTGGGAATCGTAGGTTCGATTCCAACAAAGGCTAAAAACAACCATAGAAACTCGGGGATGTTCGCGCAAAGGAGAAGAATCCAGAACGGATACTTTTTAAATTTACTATAAGGAATGAGCGCGGACGCGTAGTGACCTAAAATCATATTTCTTTTTTTGTAACCACGTAGTTGATCAAATACATTCCAAGAAAGTAAAACAATACGAGCGTAAAGATTAGAGAAGACATGATATGCTCACTTCGTTCCAAAAATAGACGACGGACTGAATTGAGTCCGAAAGAATTTGTCTGTCAAGAAATAATTCCTAATTCTTTACTTAAGAATTTTCCAAAACCGGATCGGCGCTTGAGTGAAATGAAAGCGCCGTTTTTGTCGCTGCAAAGAATGATTACATATCATTTTTAAATTTTAATCAGAAAATCGAATCCGATTTCGATTTCTTCTTTGGCCTTTACAAAAAGTAAAGAAGGTCTTTCCAATTTAAAATCGGAAAACTTGATATAGACCGTCCCCGCGACCCGGATTTGGCCGGCGTCCTTCGATTCCACTTTTGCTGAAGATTCGAAGGATTGTGTGGTTCCGTGGATCGTTAGTTTTCCTTTGATCGAATACGATTCTCCCGTTTGAGAAACGGATTCGATTACGACAAGAATTTCAGGAGTATCAGGATAACCTAATATTTCCATAATATGCGAATCTCTACTCTCGTCTCCGGAATGAAGTTTCAAGACGGGGACCTTGATCTGAAACGGAGCGAGGAGTTTGTATCCGGTTCCCGCGGCTTGAATTTTGGGAGAATCGATTTGAACTTCCTTACAAACTCCGTGCACTTCTTTCATAGGATGAATTGCAAAAAACGTAATTTCTTTTTTTAATACTTCGGACGCGAAGTTGGGAAGAGAAAATAAAATCAAGGAGAAGAATAGGATACGATTGAGATATTTCATTTTTTTAGTTTCCTTAGAATGTGATTACGAGCAAAGAAAGAGAGAGCGCTCCGAAACCGGCCCACCCGACTTGTTGCATGTCTCTCGCCGCTTCCGGGCCGTGCTTTTCGATTCTTTGACCGAGCGAAGGTAAGAGCAACATCGCCGCCAAATGAATCGGAATCAAAGCCTTGTGTGCGAAGATCGGGCTGTAAATGTTCACGTCCGAATCCTCAGAATCTACGATTCTTTTCGGAGCGAAGTAAGCAAGTCCAGCGGTCAAAGCATACATTCCAAATGTTGCATATGCCAGTTGTTTATGAAAGGAACCCGAATTCTTCGCCTCCCATTCTTCTTGCGACTTTAAGGCTAAGTAAAGCGGAAGGTTGTTTGCCGGATCTTTGAGTAAAAAATAATCCGCGGCGATGCTATTTTGATTCAAACCTTGAAACGCGGCCACCGTATAGAGAGGATCGTTGACGGCGTATTCAGGATGTGTAAGAAGTAAAACCTGCGCGAACTCGTCCGATTTTCGATAAAGACTATCCTTTGCTTTTTCTCCTTCCAAGTTCGTCGCCAACCAAAGACCCAGAGTGATAAAACCCGAGATCTGATGCCATTCCAGCATGTTTCTTCTTTTCGCAAGATCTTGTTTTGTCGGCTCGATTGTTTTGGAAGTTTTTATTTCTGGCGGAGCGGCTACCTGTGCGTTCAAAGCGGAAGCGCCTAACAGGGCAAATAGGATAAACGTACAAATCCATTTTCGAATCATGAAACTATTCCTTGACGGTTTTGGAATTTCAACACAGTATAAGAATAGAATTTCGTTTTACAACCAGATTCTATTCTTACCTTAAAATTGTAAAAAATTACATTTAAGATTTCTCAAGATAAAAATATCCACAAGGAATGTCTAACAAAGATGACTTCATTAGGAACACAAGGTTTGAAAACATCCAGGATCGGCTTAGGCTGTATGGGTATGAGTGAATTTTATGGAACAAGGGACGATTCCGAATCTTTAAAGACTCTCGGAAGAGCTCACGATCTCGGAATTACTTTTTGGGATACGGCCGATATGTATGGCCCTTATCTCAACGAAGAATTACTGAGTCTCGCTCTCAAAGGAATTCGATCGGAAATTACTTTAGCGACAAAGTTCGGGATCGTAAGAGATCCATCCGATCCGACGGTTCGAGGTTACAATGGAACGCCTAAGTATGTTCAATCCTCTTGCGAAGCGAGTTTAAAACGTCTGAAAGTCGAGACGATCGATTTGTATTATATGCATCGTATGGATCCGAACACTCCGATCGAAGAAACCGTCGGTGCGATGAGCCGTTTGGTGGAACAAGGTAAGATTCGATACGTCGGCCTTTCCGAAGTGAACTCGGATATATTAAGAAGAGCGAATGCAGTTCATCCTATCTCCGCATTACAAAACGAATACTCTCTTTGGAGCAGAGAACCGGAAGACGACATACTCGGTACTTGTAAAGAATTAGGAATCGGCTTTGTTGCCTACAGTCCGTTAGGTCGAGGTTTTTTAACGGGACAGATCAAGAAGTATGAAGATTTCGACGCAGACGACTATCGTAGAATGTCCCCGCGTTTTCAAGGTGAAAACTTTACGAAGAATCTGGAGCTCGTCCGAAAGATCGAAGCCCTCGCGAAACTAAAAGAATGCAAGCCGTCGCAGTTGGCCTTGGCGTGGGTGATAGCGCAAGGCGACGGTATCGTTCCGATTCCCGGCACTAAAAGAATTCCTTATCTCGAAGAAAACTTCGGCGCCTTAAAAGTGACTCTTACCAAGGAAGACCTAATAGAAATCGATTCTATCGCGCCTAAGGGAATCGCAAAAGGTGCACGTTATCCGGAATGGAAAAAGAATACGGTTAGTTAACTTTTCCGTTTCATAGATATCATCGCAATGTCGTCGGAGAGTTCCGAAAAGCCGGAACTTCCGATGCTCTTTCCGGTATAAGCATCCAAGTCGTCAACGACCGCCTGAATCACCTGAGCCGGTGTTTGATTTGCGTTTGCGGCGAGAACTTTAAACAAACGTTCCTTTCCATACATAGTTCCTTGCGGGTTTCTGGCTTCGTCAAGGCCGTCCGTGTATTGAAAGAAGATATCGCCCTGATCCATCTGAAACGTTTTGGGTTCGATCGTGGTTTCAAAAAAAGAATTCTCATCCATTCCAATCGGAAGACCTCCTCCGGGAAGTTCTCTTAATTTTTTTTCGGAAGAATCGTATAACAGAGGTTTGACGTGGCCCGCGGAAATGTAACGCATCTTAGCCGAACTCTGGTCGTAGATCGCGATAAAAAAAGTAACGAAAATATGATCGGGAGTATCCGAATAAAGATATTCGTTCAATTCGAGAAGAATTTTTCGAAGATCCCTTTCTCCTTTTCTAAGAATCGAACGAACCTGAGCGCGGAACAAGGACATGACGATCGCAGGACCGACTCCGTGATTGGAGACGTCGCCGACACAAAGTGCGACTTCGGTTTTACTGAGCTCGATAAAATCATAATAATCACCGCCGACTCCGGCCATCGCTTTGTAAAAAGCTCCAAACTCAACTGCGTTTCCGAGGTTACTCGGAAGTTTATCGGGAAGAAGACGTTTCTGGATTTCCTCAGCCGCAAGAAGTTCGCCTTTCATCTCTTCTCTGTCTTTTAGACCGTGGGTCATTTGATTGAGGGATTCGCTGAGAATTCCAATTTCGTCATAACCTGCCGAAGGAAATTCTACGTTGAGATTTCCTTTCCCGACTTCTTCAGTTTTATTTATGATCACTTTGATTCGTTTCGCCGCGACCCATGCGAGAAGATACGCGAGTAAAACGGCAAAACCGCCGATCAAAGCCGTATAACGCAGAAGTTCTTCGCGGTTCTGACGGATCTTACGTAAACCTTCGGTTCGATCTAGAAGAACGATATTGTATCCTAGGTGATTTTTGAGGAGAAGATCGTAACCGAGTCCCTTTGTTTCCCCTTCGATGTCGCTTAACAACGGAGTGGAATCCAGAGCCCACATCCACTCTTCTGCTTCGCTCCTACTTCGGATTAAAATTCCTGAATCTAAAATCGGAAGTTTGGACTTGGGAAGTTCGGTTTCCGAGTTTCCGCTCAAAATCCATTCTCGGAGAAGAGTCCATTTTTTCTTCGTAAGTTTTCTTTCCTCTTCGTCTTTCCAATATCTTCTCATCGAATTGGAATCGGAACGATAGGGAAGAAACGCAAATTCATCCAGAGCAGCTTCTCGCAGTCCTGCAATCGTATCCGGAACTTGAAAAAGAGCGAGCTGACTCCAATCGTCTTTGTTCGCTTCCAAACGTTCCAAGGATTCTCGCACTTCCTCGGCTTTGGCTTCCAAAGAACGGATCCTTTCCTGAATCTCTTCCGGCGAAATTTTAGTTTCATCGGCCTTTGCCGGCATTACTTCCTTTTTGCGCCAGAGAAGAAGCTCTTCGTTTAATGATTTTGATTGGACACTCAAGGAATTTTTTTCCGATTTCCAATCTTCTTCCCATTTTTTCTGAGCCTTTTTATAAGGATTCAATTCTTCTAATTTAGTTTCTCTGCGTTTTAAGATCTTTTTATACTGAGAATATAAATTCTTAAATTCGGAATCGGAGGAAGGTTTTGTCTTTCCCGTTTTTCTCAGCTCGGAAAGACGCCCCTTCAATGTTTGAGAAAGTTCTCCTAGGTTTAGGGAGAATTTTTTATCTTCCTCTAAATATTCTTTCCAGCCGCTTAAATTTTCGGAAATCTCGTTTGCAAGAATTTTGGATCTTTCTGCGGTTCCCGGATTTCGAAATACGGAACGATACGAGACTTCGTATTGTCTTCCGCCGACCTCGTAGTTTTCGGGTTCTCCATATTCTTGAATTACCTTTAGTATATCTTGATTTTGGAATAAACCGGCGCGGCTTTCCTCAAACTCTCTCAGGCTCAGTAACTTTTTTCCGGTCCCAGAAGACTGAGGGAACAACAAACCGGTGTCCAGAGTTTGTTTTCCGGAAGCGTCATAGGCGAGAATTCGAACCTTATCCGGAAGAAGACCCAAGGAGGCAATTTTATCCTTGTAAGCGCCTCTAAAAAAATTCTGAAGCGTTTTTGTAAGAGCTGTTTCACCTAACGCGGATTTATTTTCTAAACCTGGAATATCCTTGCTCAGGGTTTTACTTTCTTTCAAAAGGATTTCTTTTTCGGAAATTAAAGTATTCTTCTTTTTAGAATCGGATTCGGAAGCTGAGATTTCGGTTTCCAAATTCTTCAACTCTTCTTCGATTTCTTCAATCCTTGCGTTCGCGGATTCTACGTTTATTCTTGCGGACGCGGTTTGTTTGGCCAGACTCAACATCTTTTCATAAAGTTTAGAATCGATAGGAGCCCCGTTTTCTTTTCTCAATTCTCCCTTTACCTTGTTTTCAAATTCTTGAATTTCCTTTTCGGAAAGATAACGAGTGAAATAAGTATCCACCGATTTATGATAATAATTGTATTTTACTTTTAAACCTATGGACGCGCCGAAAGATTTGAGAGCTCCGAAAAGTCCGCCTTCTTTTTGAAGAACCTTTCTTTTGAACTTACTAAGTTGTTGTTTTTTTTCTTTGACTCGAATCTTAAATTCTTCGATCAAAATCAAACTGTGACTCAGGTTTTCGAGATCCAAAACCGCGCTATTCACGTATTCGAGAGGAGCCTTGAGTTCCGAGTTCATCTTTTCTTCCAAGGCATTCTTCTGTTGATTGTAATAGATGACGGAAGTGATCGCGAGAATGGAGACGACAAGAATCGCCGTAAAAAAAGATAACTTAGCTCGGATGCCCGGAAGGAATTTCCGAAGGACTTTACTTCGAATCATTGTCTTTCCTCGAATGAATTAAGGTGAGTCGATTTCGTTCCGGACGTTTGAGACGTCTATAACGAACCGTCATGATTTTTTTGAGGGAACGTAAACCGAAACCGCCGTCGGCTCCGGTTTCAAAAAGCTCCTTCCAAGTATCACTTTTTTTTAATGTAGGGTCGAATGGAATTCCTTCATCCGTAATCGTAAACCGCCAAGAATTTTGATTCTTACGCATTTTGAGTTCGACGTTCGATGGATTGTTATCGGGAAAGCCGTGTTCGATCACGTTCGTAATCGCCTCGTCAAGGGCGAATACGAGCCTTCCTCGAATCAAATCGCCACATTCGTTTCCAAGAAAGTTTCGAACCTCTTCGCGCACTTTGACGAGTTCGGAAAGATCGTTCGGGAAGATGTGGATTTTTTCTTTTTTCGCATTCATCGCGCGGCTCAGAATCCGGCTAACGCGTCCTTTACGGTCTCAAAAGTCCGGATCTTTTTCGTAAAATACATAAGGTCCATCGTATCCCTTACTTCTTTTTTTATATTCGAAAAAACTAATTCTCCGGATTTCTCTTTTAGGAATTTAAGAATCGAGTTCAAAACTCCGATCCCTGCCGAAGCGATATAAGAAACTCCCGAGAAATCGCAGACGATCTGAATGGAACCGTTTCCGATCGAAGACTCCAATTTGAGCTTGAGATCCGGCGCCGTCTTTGCGTCAATCTCACCTTGAATCTGAAGAATCAAAAGATTCCCTTCTTTTTTTTCCTGAATAGTAAGTGTCGCCATTTTAAATTCCCTTTTTAATATCTTTCATTATATCTTTTTCACGTATGATGGCGTAGAGTCTTCGTTCCAATCCGTCGATTTCGTAATAATATTTTGAGTTCGGATCGCCTTCGAAAATATGCGCGTATTTCCTGATTCCTTGAATCGCCTTTTTGAGATTTCCCTCGAGAATTCCTTTTGTAATCAGATAGTAGAGTTCGATCGCCAAGGAATCCCTAAGATTTTCTTTAAAAAACTGATCTCGTTTTTCCAAAGCGCCAATCAGATTCTCCACCTCGGGCAAATTGTATTCCTCGGAATCGCTGAATTTTATAATATACGAAGATAATAATTTTTTACATTTGGGAAGATCGTTCGACTTCGTCGCCGTAAGAATCATATTGTAGAGACGATGCACTTCCGTGTTCAAATAAACTTTCTGTCGGTGTGTATCAAGTTTTACGGGTTCTAAAACGCTCTTCAATTCTTCGGGAGAAAAATTTTTGATCGAATCTTCAAAGAGTTTTTCACTTTTGGATCGATTGAGTTCCCTGAATTCCGCGAGAGGTTTTTCTATGACCGAAAAAAATTCCAAAGACTCTTTGCTTTCCGCAACCGCTTCTTGTTCTTGAATCTTTTCTAAAAAGAAAATACAACTGTCTCCGACTGCTGACAAATTCTCACCCAAGGAATGCGAAACCAAACGTTTGCAGTGTAATCCGATCGTATGTACGTAAGCCGGATCTTGAGAATCGGATTGTATCTTGTCGATGATCTTGCCCGAGGTTTGAGCAGAATGCGATTTTTCTCGCTCCCAACCCGCATACATCAACGGATCGATCAAATACTTTCGAAAATTCTTTTTTCCGGATAAGGCAAGAAGGCGAATCGTCTTGATAAATTCTAAAGCGAGGGGTGGAGGGATTGTGTTTCTTAGATTCGGCATGGGGAAGACGGGCGTTGGATGAATCGACGAAATTTTTCCTTAATTTCCGTTCGTACCGTTAGGTGTTAACGGTACGGAAGAATCCCGACTTATTTAAGAGAGTTCTGCAAATTGTAAAGTAAAAAGAAACCTCGTTGAGAAAATCAAACGATAGAATGAGAGGACATATTTCCGTTTCAATTTTATTAGAGAAATACGTCGAAACTCAACATATCAATTCCACGAGATATCCATCGGGATCCTTGAAGTAAATCGAACGAACCAAACCGTGATCCACTATTTCAGAAACTTCCATTTCCAATCGATGAAGTTCGTCCTTGGCTCGGTCAAAAGAATCCGGATCTACTCGAAAAGCGATATGATCCAAGAGATGTCTTGACGTATTCTCCTCTCCTTTTTTTAGACTCGATATCACCAGAGAAATATTATCTAATTTTAATGTTTTAATATTCTTTTGATCTGAGTCCTCGAGACTCATTCCGAAAAGCGTCCTGTAAAAAGCGACGCTCGTTTCCGGATTTTCGGAGGAGATTCCGATATGATCCAAGTATTGTAACTTCAACATCTTATCTTTCCTCTTTCGATCCTCTTCCTTCCATACGACGGCGAACTCTTTGTTTCCAACGTCTTCCCCTTCCATGTCCTCCTCCCCTGTGCCATCCGAATCCAGGTTTGATCAAGAGGTGAGACAATACGAGAAGCCCGCAAGCCTGCCAATAATCGATCGTAGTCAAACCGAAAATCGCGGGCATAAGCCAATTCCAGAGCTGCCAAACGAGAGCTCCGATACCGAAAACGATGATCGGTATAAAAAGGATTCTTCCTAAAAAGAAACCTTTTCTGCAATGGTGATGTTTCATTTCTGATTCCATATAAAATTCTATCCTTTAAAAATTTTCGAGGAATAAGGATTTTAAATCTTTGAGCCTTCGATTTAAGAATTCTTTTGCGTAAGTCTTTCGAGCCGAAAGAGTTCCTTCGGGAATTCCCGTTTCCAATGAAAGTTCTTGGAACGTCTTTCCTTCAAAAGAATTTTGAACAAAGGCAAATTTCTGATCCGCGGGAAGTTCATCGATCGCGATCGCTAATTCTTCCAAGAGCAGAGTTCTATAAAATTCTTTTTCCGGATTGGGAGCCGTATCGGGGAGATAAGAGTCCAACAAAAATTCTTCACCTAACGCGGATTGACGATACTGTCCGGATTTTCGTTTTCGATACCAATCCTTGACCTTATTTCTCAAAACTGCGTACGTGTAAGCGATAACGTTCTCTATCTCGCCGGCGGCGTTCATTTCACCGAGAGCGGATACGAAAGATTCTTGAAGCAGGTCTTCCGCTTCTTCCGGATCCGCGACGCGGTACCGTATCCAAGCGAGAATCTTCCTTCTTTCTCTGCGGTAGAATTGTTCCAATGAAGCCAAAGTTTTTCTTGATTCCTCGAAATCGAAGTCGTTTGAAACGGGAAATCCCTGGATTTTTTTAATCCGAAATCGGAATTTTTCAAAAAAATCGATTTTGTTTTATAAGGCTTATGACCGAAGGATTCTTATCAAAGTGGAAAAAATTTTACAAACTCGGTCCCATTCCTTTAGGATCGCAGATTTTCCAATTTAGGGTCTTCTATCAAAATCTCAGACTTTAAACCGAACAAAACATCGATTGATTCTCTTCAAATGAGGAAGTTTTTTTGAGAAAGTATTCCTTTCGAAAAGGCCTTTCTTTCTTGAGATTCGAATGAAAAAGGAAACTTCATTCGATAAATTGAATCACGTCTCCAAATCCCGAAGAATTTTCTTTTTCGTAAAAAACTGAGGATAAAAAAGAGTTTGTTCTCTCCGGTTTACGAAGAGAATTTTTGGACGGAACTCCGAACTCTTGAAGAAAGTTTCCTCCAAAAGAAAAAACAA
This sequence comes from Leptospira tipperaryensis, assembly GCF_001729245.1. Lineage (NCBI taxonomy): Bacteria > Pseudomonadati > Spirochaetota > Leptospiria > Leptospirales > Leptospiraceae > Leptospira > Leptospira tipperaryensis. The sequence continues at coordinate 3,728,752 of NZ_CP015217.1, forward strand.
AAGTCCCAGGATATCTGAAATCGGACTTCAAGTCCGCTGCAAGAAGAATTTCAGAAGAACCCCTTTGTCGGAACAACGACAAAGAAGAGAATTCAAACTCCGAGAACAGGCATTTCCGCCAAACCATCCCGAACGGTAAGAAGAGGTTTGTAACCAAGATCCTTTTTCGCGTTGTCGATTTTGATCGTGCAGTCTCTCGACATGATACTCGCGCTAAAACGGGTAAGAGGCGGCTCGTTTTGAATTCTAAAAAGTTTCCAAACTCCTTCTATGATTCTCGCGAGAGAACGAGCAAGCCAGCCCGGGATGGAACGATTTGGTGGAACGATCTTCTGAGTCAAAAGAAGAGAACTTAGAAAATTACGAAATTTGAATGTTTCATCGTCGGTAATAAAATAAGCTTTTCCACCTTGTCCTTTCGAAAGAGAAAGGTCGATCGCGTGAACTAAATTATAAATATGGGTAGTGTTCGTAAGTGCGTTTCCTTGATCGATCCAAGAAAAACTACCGTCGTTGATCATCTTTAAAAGAACGGGAAGTACGGTTTTATCACCGGGACCCCAGATCAAACGAGGTCGAAGAGAAAGAGTTTGCATCTCCGAAGAGTTGGCTTTGAGAACGAGTTTTTCAGCTTCTGCCTTTGTGCGAGAATAAGGAAAGGGAGAATTTTTTTCCGGATAAGGATACGATTCGTCGATATCAATCATCGCTTGTCCGTAAAAGAGAGCGGCCTCGGTTCCGATGAAGATAAATTTTTTGACGCCTGCTTTTTTAGCCGCCTCCAGAAGTTGCACCGTTCCTTCCACATTGACTTTCCAAAAATCTTCGAAAGGTCCCCATTGCTCCACATACGCGGCGCTGTGAATCACGACGTCGATCCCTTTCAAAGAATCCGGCTTCACGGAATTCAACTCAGAACGGATCGGTTCACCCCCCGCTTTTCGAATCACAGCGTCGGTCTTTTCCGAACGGGACATCGCCTTTACGGAATGATTTTTAGATAGAATGCGAGTTGCGGCCTCTCCTACAAAACCGGAAGCGCCTGTGATAAATAGATTCATTCTTTCTCCTCAAAATTAACTAGATAGATCGCTCTACCAACTGGATTCTAAAAGTAAAATCAGTCAAGAAAATTCTCTCAAATAGGAATCAATGTATTCAGAACCACTTCCAATTGCTTCCGAACGGCGTGTAAGGGCGCAATGCTACGATGAGCCCGACAAAGCACCAAGGCGCCTTCGACGGCCGCCAAAAGCAAGGTTGCTACGGATTCTACTCGAGTTTCTTCCAATCCCGATTTCAGAAGAACGTTTTGGAGAAGGTTTTGCCACTTGAAATATGTCTCCGAACAAACCTTCTGAATTCGATCATTCTCCGCGGCAACTTCGAGGACGACCGTCGCGATCGGACAACCTTTTTGAAATCCGGATTCTTCCAATTCCTGCGCGAGGTGATCGGTAAATTCCTGAAGCACTCCAAAAAGATCCGTGTGATGTGCGACGGCGGCTTCGATCTGTTTTTCGAGCCTTTCTCCCGCGCTCGAAATCGCCGCGGCAGTCAATTCTTCCTTTCCATTTGGAAAATGGTGATACAAAGAACCGCTCGGTGTGTCGCTTAACTTTAAAATGTCTTTCAACCCCGTCCCGTGATATCCCTTCTCTTGTAAAAGTTGGGCCGTAGTTTGGATCAATCGTTCCCTGGAGCTGAGTGGTTCCATTTGTTAACGATGCGAGTTGGTCGATTTTTCTGTCAAGGTGAGTTCGAATTCTTCAAATTCTCCCGCATCCAACGACCAATAGTTTTGGAATTCTCGTCCGGCATTTTTTCGAGTTTATCCGCCACTCGGGTCTGAAATTCGACGGATTTATTCTGACTCAGTTTAAACTTTCCTTCCAACTTCGTGACTTCGATTTGAAATGCAACGAGACCTTTGATCGTCCTTAAAAAGTAAGGATCTTCGAAATCCAATTTCCAGTCCGGCGAAGGTTTGATTTCGTAAGAAGCGACGAGTTGGGTAATTCTCTCCTGAGTTTGAAGATCATCCAAAAAACTTAGATTCCCCGCTACATGAACGGCAGCGTAATTCCAAGTCGGAACAACATGCGCTTCCCCGGTCCAGGCTGGAGAAACGTAACAATGGGCCCCCGGAAAGACGACCAAAACCGGTCCTTTGATTTTTTTCCAGTGATCGTTGGCGCGAGCGAAGTGCCCAAAAAGAAAAAGTTTTCCGGATTCATTCTTCTCGGGATGAAATACGAGATGACTCGCTTCCAAAGAAGCATCCGAACCGGAGGTAACAATTCCGAACGGATTTTCTCGGATAAAGGAGATCAATTTGTTTTCGTCTGTTTCTTCAAACGCTTTTGGAATATACATAAACTCAAAACTCCTTTATGCAAAAATCTAAATTGAGATTTTTTTTATTCTATAAGGATTAAGGATCGATCCTACTTTCATTTTCATTTTTTTAAAAATTAATTTAATCGATTCATAATACGATAAGAATCCGTTTTTCAAAATGAAAACATCTCTTCCGAGGTAAAATCCACCTTTGCGAGAACTCCTAAGAAAAGAATCCATAGAATACAGGAAGATCCGATTCTTCCAAAGAAGTTTTTCTCGAACCCAAGTGTACAATTGAGATTTTGGAAGCTGAAATTACGAGAGAAAATTCCTTGTACGAATTCGGAGATCTTGGCAAAAAAGCACTGAGAGAAGGAGAAGGTGCGAATTCGAGAACTTCTTGGGTCTAAGGAACAACCTGAAAGAGGCTCTTCTCGAGTCGTATCTTTAAACGTTGAAAAAAGGATGAGAAAAATTCTATTTCTTGTCTACGATCCATAAAAATGGAATCTTACACTTACGGTATTGAATGGAATTTGAAGTCACCACTCTTGTCTTATCCGGTCTGATCATTCTCAGTATCGGTCTTTTACGCATTTCTTCTAAGTTCGGACTCCCCTCTCTTCTTCTCTTTCTCATGATCGGAATGGCCGCCGGATCGGACGGTCCCGGAGGAATCGACTTTGACAATCCTCTCCTTGCAAGACAGGTCGGTTCGATAGCGCTCGCCTACATCCTCTTTTCCGGAGGATTGGAAACCGAATGGCTAAAGATCAAACCGGTTCTCTGGAAAGGAATTCTTCTCGGGAATTTGGGAGTTTTGATCACAGCCGCGGCGATGGGTTTCTTTTCGGTTTATGTTCTCGGATTTTCACCGATCATCGGATTCTTATTGGGCGCAGTTGTTTCTTCCACGGATGCGGCCGCGGTATTCAACGTACTTCGAACCAGAAATACGGGGATGAAAAAAGGACTGACCTCTCTTTTAGAACTCGAATCGGGAAGCAACGATCCGTTAGCCGTTCTTTTAACGGTGAGCATCTTGAGTCTTTTGGGGCCCAATCCTCCGCAAGCCGGAGAATTGGCGCTTCATATCTTCATGCAGTTTTCGATCGGAACCGGAGCCGGTCTTCTCTTCGGATATCTGATCTTCAAAGGACTCAATCGGATCAAGTTGGAATACGAAGGATTGTATCCCGTCTTGATCGCCGCTTCGGTGCTCTTTGTATATTCCGCGACGGAATTGATCGGAGGGAACCCGTTCTTAACCGTTTACATCGCGGGGCTTGTGTTAGGAAATCAATCCTTCGTACACAAACGAAGTAATCTCAGATTCTTAGATGGAATCGCTTGGTTGATGCAGATCATCATGTTCTTAACGTTAGGCTTGCTTGTATATCCGAGTAGAATACCTCCTCTGTTCGGAACTGGAATTCTATTCTCGCTCTTTCTTGTATTCTTCGCAAGACCGATGGCCGTTTTTATCTCACTCTTTCGATCGGGATACAATATAAGAGAAAAACTTCTAGTCTCTTGGATCGGACTTCGAGGCGCCGCTCCGATTATCTTGGCGACGTTTCCATTCGCGCAAGGAGTGGAAGGTTCGGAAAAAATCTTTCACCTCGTATTCTTTACCGTTTTGATTTCGCTTCTATTTCAGGGAACGAGCGTGCCCCAGGTTGTAAAATGGCTGGGACTCGACGCGCCATTGGAACAGAGGGCCTCTTATCCGTTTGAATTTGAAAATCGGGAGCAGAGCGATTCCAATCTTTTGGAATTTATCGTTCCTTACGGATCGAGCGTCGTAGGAAAGTTTGTCTATTCCTTAAACTTTCCCGAAAATTCTTTGATCACGTTGATCTATCGGGGCGACGGTCATATAGTTCCAACAGGAAAAACTAAATTAGAAGAAGGTGATGTTCTTCTGATTCTAACTCCGAAAGGAAGCGAAGAAAAAATTCGAGAAATTCTTTCCAAGATCGAAACCGTCTCTTAATTTTTTTCGGGCGGCTCCTGCTCGAATTGTCCGAAAAAGACGGGATCGGATTTTAACAGTCGCAGGAACGAGCTTGTTCCGCGCTTCGGCTAACGCCTACGGTCGTCTCTTACGAGACGACTGCTTCGCACGCTTCACATCTCTGCCGCGTTGGTCTCACTCCAAAAAAAGGAACACCCACGGAAAAGAAACCACTCAAAATGCTCGCCATTCGAATTGGAAGCGAACTGGAAGTCCGAATGCAAAGAAAATTTCAGAAAAGCATTCCTTGTTTTGTGGGAACTATGACAAAACCAAAAATACTACAAAGGCAAAAATCATTTCTCCAGATGATCTTTTAGGATTTTCAGAGAATGATCCCATCCCGAATTCGAATGTTCAAAGGAAGTTTCCGTAGGAAAATTTTCCTGTGTTAACGAAAGAGTCGTCGAAGTTCCGTCCACGCTCAACTCCATCGTGATCACGGAATAATTTTCCGGAATATCGGGAATCCCCGAGAAAGTGCTCCAATAGTTATACTGAAAAACCTTTTCTTTTTCAAACTTCAAAATCGTTCCGTGATCCCGATAGGTTTGATTTTCCCAAATTCCCGTAAAAACGATCGGACTTCCGACCTTCCAATCGGAAATCGCCTGTGTTCCGTAAAGATAAAGCTTGATCACTTCCGGATCGATCATCGCGCTCCAGACTTTAGAGATAGGGGCTTGAATGGAAATATTTTTCTTGAGCACTAATTTTGGATTCATCTTTTCCTCTGAACAAATTGAGAATTCTTTATAACATAAAATCGATGGAAAGAATTGTAAAAACGCGACTCATTCAAAATTTTTAGAAACTTTAAGAAATGATCAAAACAAAACTCGTTCCGATAACTTTCTTTCCTATCTTGACGGAACCAAACCGTCGGTGATTCTTGGAAAGAATCCGATCGAATCCCTATGTGTAACAAATTTGCGCAATCCTCCCGATGGTCCAAGGCAAACTCATTTCGCTTTGCAAAATCAATAAACGAAGCACCCGATCGATATAACGTTTCCTTTACGGAAGGCGCATTGATCATCTTAAAACCCGGAATCGATTATACGGTAGAAGACGCGATGTTCTGGCTGGTTCCTTCTTGGTCTTCCAGTTTAAAAAATGCATTCGAATTCACTACGTTCAATGCAAAATCCGAAACCATCTTCGAACTCAAATCCTTTCGGGAATCGATCCTCCACAGTCGTTGTATCATACCCTGCGACGCGATTTACGAATCGAAAGGACCATCCGGAAACAAACAACCCTACGCGATCCGAATGAAAGACGACGAACCGTTCGGCATGGCGGGAATCTATTCTCGTTGGAAAGATCCGCAAACTCAAGAATCGCTTCAGACTTTTTCCATCATCACAACTCCGGCGAACGAACTCTTTGCGCTCTATCATGATAAAAAGAGAATGCCCGTATTACTTCCGCCTGAGAGTTACGAAGCTTGGCTCGATGAAAAAATAAACACGAAAGAATCCATTTCCCGATTCTTTCAAACGTTTCCTTCCGAAAAGATGAGAGCGTATCCCGTTTCCAAACAAATTCATTCCCGTAACAATCGACTTCAAGGAGAACGTTGTCTCGAAGACATTTCTTCCTTAGAAAAATCGGAAAGTCTTTTTTAAAAAACAATCTGTCTCGGATGGGCAGATTTTTTATTCGCGGTTCTTCTTTTCCTGAAGTTGATTCTTACGATAAAGCGCCGGTGAAAATCCGGTTGCTTTCAAAAATTGAGAGTTGAACGCCGACTTCGAATTAAAACCGACTTCAAAGCCGATATCCAAAACTCCCTTGTGAGGTTCTTCGATCAAAAGTTTGCAAGCTTCCTTTACTCGATAATGATTTATGAGTTCGTAAAAACTCATCCGGTGAACTTCGTTGAGATAACGAGAAGTCTGATGTAAACTCAAGCCCAAACCCGCCGCGAGATCGACCAAACGTAATTCTCCGTCTCGATAAAAAGATTTTTTTTCCATAAGATCGTTCAATCGAACGTTCGCCTGTTCGATCTCCTCCGAAAGAAGAATCGTATTCTGATACTTCGAATTCTGAATCGCGACGCTCATCTCATTGAAGAATCCCGGATGATTTTCGCGAAGAACAAATAACAAAAGAATGATTCCACTGATACAACCGGCTCCTGTTTTAAAAAGAATTTCATCTTTGAAAAAGAAACCGGTTCCGATCAGTACGTTCGCAAAAACGGGTAAAAGAAGAATCGCCCAGACCAACTTCAATTCATAGATCTCGTATTTGCTCGATATTTGACGATAGACTCGAAGACATAAAATAGAATAGAATGAAACTTGAATACACGCGATAAAAGTCGCGAGATGAATCCAATCCCATTGAAATCGTAAAGAACTTTGAACGATAAGTTCCCTGAGCTTATCCGATTCTTGAAAAAAATATAAAATCTCGAATAGAAAAAACAAAAGCGCCGGAACAAAATGAAACCAATACTGAAAAACGATTTTTTTTAAAACAACGTTTCCATCCGAAATTTTTTGAAGATGTGATTTTACATAAACATAAACGAGCGGACCGACCAAAGTGATACTCGTAAACAAAAGAAAAAATACGTAAGGGATCGCAAGAATCTCCGGTTCAAAATACCAAGAGTATCGAAGCAAAATACTTCCGGTGAGACAAAGAATCGCAACGAGAGTTGTATTGACCTCGGTCTTCTTTACAAATTCTAAGATTGAATAAAAGAAGGCGTTGCCCGCTCCGAAATAAACGAAGTAGGTCAAACTCGAATTCAAAAATTCCATAATGTAGTTCGACTCCTCATTTTAAAATCCAGTTCCGATCTTCGCTTTCCAAAAGGACCTATCCGATAAGATCGAACAGCCCGACCGATCGGTAAGGTCGACTCCGATTCTTTCTTGTGATATTCTCGACTTCATGAACCGTCAAACACATCCACTTGCCGTATTACAATTGAAAGGAACCCAAGAAGAAATGGGACGTCAATTCGGAGAAATTATGAAGAGCATCGGACAATACGAACCGATCTTTGATTATTATCCGGTTATGGCTCGCAATCTACTTTTAGGAAGTTTACCGAGAAATCGACGCAACGTTCTTACCAAAGGATTCTTATCCATTTGTCTTAAACTCGCACAAAATCAAATGAGAAAACACAGGCCTCTTGATTTTTCTAAACGGACAATCGCGGCGCTTCAAGCAACGGGTCAAAGTCCGAAGATCGAAAAGGATCTTTTTACGATGGACGCGTTTCAAAACTCCGTCGGACTTTTAGGAATGATTCAGATGTTACCCGAACTCGCTCATATCGGAGAATATGGAAAAACACAATTGGTTCCGGCGTGTACGAGCGCGGTCGTGTGGGGAAATCAGAGTAAGGATAGAATGTTGTATCACGCCCGGAACTTTGATTTTCCGGGAGTCGACGTATGGGATCTCAGACCGATCGTAGTATTTTGCAATCCTGCAAGAGGACTTCGTTATGGTTACGTGACTTGCAGAGGAGCCGACGCTCCGGGCATCACAGCATTCAACGAATCCGGTCTCACTCTTTCTTTTCATACTAGGTTTCATAAAAAGGTCGGCTTTAGCGGATTAGGCGTAATCGACTTCGGACACAAGATTATCTCGGAAGCGTCTAACATTCATGAGGCGGTTGAAATCGCACGCAAACATAAGATCGATTCTACTTGGGGAGCGATTATAACCAATTATCGAGAAAAAGGACCAAAGGCAGCGATCATAGAAACCAACTTCGGAACTATGGACGTAGTCTATTCTCATCCTGGATCCGAATCTTTTGTAAATACCAATCACTATCTAAGTCCGAAATTACAAGAGGGAGAGATCTTGGCTTCTCCCGTATTTTACAATCATAGCCTGAGCCGTTATAAAAGAGCACAACAGATTCTCGCCGATCAAACTTCGAGAGGAACTACCGTGGAAGATCTGCAAGAATTGTTAAGCGACACGATCGATCCGAACAGCGGGGAATCGAGAATCATGGGATCAACGATTCGTCAGATCACTTCGGTAAAGTCAGTCGTGATGAGTCCGGAAGCTCAAAAAATTTATGTGTCCACCGGCTGCGCTCCCACGGGAGACGGACCTTATTTAGAAATTCCGATCGTTTGGTCTGAAACACCCGGATACAAAATTATAGATCCAAAAGAAAATTCAAAATCGAAAAAGAAAACTTCACAATCTAAGAACCGTTCCGCGATTCAACACTACAAAGAAGCGATGTTGATCAACGACAATCCGAAACTCGGCGGAGTGATCGAAATCTTAGATCATTTGGAAAAGGCGAAACAACTTACCAAAAAAGATCCCACGATCTCGTTTCTCCAAGCGATTCTCAAATTGGAAACGGGACAATGGAAGGAAGCTTCCGATCTTTTGGAAGAATCTTCGAAGTTAGAATCGGGTTCCTGTCGAAAAGCGCAAGCCCAACTCTGGTTGGCCAGAACTCAATCGGCACTCGGTAACAAAAAATCAGCTGCCTATTTTTACGATCAAGTCAAGAATACTTCGAACGCAGTCGATGGAATGATTTGGAAAAAGAAAGTCGCTTTGGATAAAGGATCGTATCCGAAGAGAAAACTTCGTCAGGTTACGCCTAACTTTCTTTTGGTGGACGTGAACGAATTGTAGAGATGAACTCGAAATTTTGACTTCATTTAAAAGAGCGAAAGAACCGCTTAATCCTTTCTTTTCGCTCTATATTAGAATATTTGAAAGATACTGAACAGAAGAAGAATCAATCCGAGAAGAAAGCCGAAACTCCCCAATATAAAATAACCAAAACCCAAGATTCTAGCAAGAAAGGACGGGATTTCAGTTTCGTAGATCCCAGGAATCACCGATTGTTTAGCCCTTCCCGTAATCATTACAGGCAAACCAAATTTTGTGGCGAACCAAACTCCCCCGCTTAAAATCGTCAAAGAAACTATCGGCACAAAAAATTCAGAATGTTCTTTAAAATAGTCACTAAGGATAGGAATAAACAAACAAGCCAATAGAATGCCCATACTTGTTATGGCAAAAATGGTCGAAATATCTCCGATCTTTTGAATGACGTCTAACTTTCTTTTTAAAAATGAAATCATAATTCTTGAATGATTCTAACAACAGACGATTTGAAAACGATTGCATCCTTTTTAAAAGAATCGTAAAGAAAGATTTTTTAGTCCGAGGCAGGTCAAACCCGAACCCCACCTCGAATTTAAAAAAGGATTTAAGAACATTTACAGATCGGAAACAAAAATTGTTTGATTAAGGATCTTGAAGGATACGACTCCGGATTGAATAGACCAACGGATTGAGAATCCATTTTTCTCTTCGGAAAAAAGTAAGATCCAAAAACTTGATCCCAAATTGAAAGCGCTCCGGAGCTATAATTGTTATTACCTTCGGATGGAATTTGAGAATGATGCCAACGATGCAATTCATTCATATTAATGATTTTATTTAGAAATCCCAAACGAAAATCGATATTCATGTGGTTAAAGATCGATACAAAGTTATTCAACAAACCGACGATTAGCACCGCTTCCGCGCTCATCCCCAAAAAAACAGAAGGTAACAATAAACCCGCCGTATTCCAGATCGTGTTAATCGGATGAGAACGAAAGGCATTCATCCAATACAATCTTTTTGGAGAATGGTGAATGGAATGCGCTCTCCAAAGAAAACCGTCTCCAACGTGTGCGAATCGATGAAGCCAATAAGGAATGAGACCGGACAAAAACATTCCGAGAATGACTTGGAATGACAAAGACTTACTTTGCATATTGGGAGAAACGATCCCATAGTAATTCATAAGTTGGATCGTAATTAAAGTGATAAGGCTTCCCGTCAAAGGCGCTAAGATCGGTTGGATTAAAAAGAAAACCACATCCGATCCTAAATCCGAATCTTTCAAGTTCCACTTTTTTTCAAAGGGGATAAATCGTTCCAAAAGAACTCCCAAAAAGGCAAAAAAGGAAAGAAACCCATATCCGATCCAAACGTTTCCCGGGTTCTGAAAAAGAATCCAAACAAACGCAAAAAATAAAATCGGAAAACCAAGTCGTTTAACAACGGTTTTTAGATTCAACATTTAACTACACTCCCAAATATCTGAATTTAACGATATGAATAATAAAAAAATCAACAACAACCGCGGAGATATCCGGTCAGTTTCGTTAAGTGTTCCAAAATCTTTTCGCGGTTCGGCTTATAATAGACTTCCTTTCCCGATTTCCGCCGAATCAAAATCCCGCCCTTTTTCAACTGATTCAAATGTGCGGAAATCGTAGATTGTCCTAAACCGGAAACTTCGACCAATTCTCCCACAGTTTTTTCTTTACCATCGGTAAAGGATAAAAGCAAACTTTGGCGAGTCTCGCTGGCTAAAGCGGATAAGAATTCTTGAACTTCGGAATCCAATCCTTGATTTTTTTTCATATCTATATATCCGATATTAACGATATGTTCTATTTTATCAATTCAAAAATTTTGAAAAATCTAAAATATTTTGCCTGCACTCGCGAAAATGGACCTCTTTTAAAAATTCCTTTCTTACTTTTTTAGCAAGAATCGGGTTTCAGAAGCTCGATCGATGAACTATAATTTTCCAATGAAAAACAAGGCACACGTTCTCAAATCCCTTCCGGGAGTTGGGATCCATTCTAAGATCGAAAGAGTAGACTGGTCCAACGTTGCACAAAAACTAAATGAAAAAGGATTCGCGGTCGTTTCAAAATTTATTTCCGCTTCCGATTGTAAAAGCTTAATTCGACTTTACGATCAATCCGAATTGTATCGCAAAACCGTTATCATGGAAAGATATAGATTCGGATTGGGAGAATATAAATATTTCGATTACCCTTTGCCGGATTCCATACAAACCTTACGAGAAAACATCTATTCTTACCTGGCGCCAATAGCAAACTCTTGGATGGATTTATTGCAGATCGAAAAAAAGTTTCCCGAAAAATTTTCAGAACTCCAAAAACTCTGCCGTGAAAACAAACAGACAAAGCCAACTGCGTTGATCTTAAAATATGGAGTCGGCGGATTCAATACTTTACACCAAGACCTTTACGGAGAAGTTTACTTTCCGATACAAGCGGCTATCTTTCTCAATCAACCCGATCAAGACTACGAAGGAGGAGAGTTTGTGATGACACAAACCGTTCCAAGAGCTCAATCCAAAGCGATCGTCTTAAAACCGAAACAGGGAGATATGATTTTTTTCACGACGAACTTCAGGCCGATGTTGGGAAGCAAAGGTTATTATCGAGTTCAAATGAAACACGGCGTGAGTGAAATTGATTCCGGCGAACGCTATACTCTGGGAATCATATTTCACGACGCAACGAGCTAATGGGATGATTCTTCATATAGAAATCGATGAAAAAAATCTGATAAAGGAAATCAGAAATCGTAATATTCTATTCGGAGGTAATCTTAGATTGAGAATTTACGGAAAACTTCATTGCAGTTCCGGAAAAAGAATGAAGAAAGAAAATCGAGTCTTTTTCAATTCAAAACAGGAAGCCGAAAAAAATAGATTCCGTCCCTGCGGACATTGTATGAAGGAAGAATATCGGATTTGGAAGAAACAATTCCTTTGAATCCAGTATTGGATTGAAAGGAAAAAAGAAAATATAGATTCTTCTTCATAAACATTAAAGAAAAAAGGAGATGCAAGCAAATTGCTGAGTATAAACCTCTCAAAAAAGGAAATTCAAGTCTTCAAATAAAAATAAACCGTAAGTATATAATAAAAAACTAAAATAATGGGTCATCGATAATTCTCCGACCCAAAATGAAGTTCGTCTGCAAATCCTTTGATTATTTTTTCAGGATTTGAGCGTTTGCAAGATCTTGCAAAAGTCTCCAACCGGAATCGGTTTTGATCCATTGTTGATTTACCACAAAAGTCATTTCACTGGATTTCATGGACAACGTTGCATAGGCAAGATTTCCTTCGCTCTTTAGAGCAGTGATCTTTAACGTCCTCGGTTTTCCGCCGATTTTTCCTTCTTTCAAAGCGCCAAGATATCCTTCCCGATTCATTTCCCAGGGCTGATTTGCGTTTCCGACAAAAGCGTAAAGACGAAAGTCCTTATGCAAAATATTCTCCAATTTATTTACGTTTCTCTCGTCGCCCGCTGTTACGAACTCCTGAATCAACGTTTTTAAGGACGTTTCCTCGTTATTAGCAAAAAGCGCCGTCGTCACAAAAAAGGTGATTAAAAACTTTACAACCTTCATACATTCTCCTTCAAATAAACTTACTCAAAACATGTTGCCATAGCAACCTTTTTGATAAACTTTACCATTAGCTAACCCATATAGTTTCCATGGCAACTATTTTTCATAAAAATTTACCGAATCGAAGCAGTCGCTTGAATTTCAATCATAAGCTCTTTTCTCGCGAGCGCCTCTACCCCGACCACGGTCGAAGCCGGCTTATGTCCTGAATTAAAATTCTTCGCTGCAATCTTTGAGTAGGCGCTCAGTTTCACCGGATCGATCCCTACGATAAAGACCTCAAGACGAAGAACATCGTCCAAGCTTGCGCCTTCCGATTTGAGCAAGAGTTTTAGATTTTCAAAAATCAGAGTCGTCTGCGTTTCAAAATTGTCAGGTTCCGGAAGTCGTCTTTTCTGATCCCAGGCGACGATCCCCGAAAGATAAATGGTTCTTGGGGAGTATGTAACGATTCCTTGAGAAAATCCGAACTCCGACGTGCTGTAAACTTCGGATGAACGGACGGCTCTATTTGACAAAGGGGACGCGAAACCGCAGCCCAACAAACAAGAACAGAACGATATCATCCAGAGGAGAAGTCGATGATTGAATATTTTTTCTACTTTTTGTTTAATCATAAAAATGGAACTATAAATTCGCAAGGAGGTTCTTCTCCAAGATTCCGATGATTCTCTCGAAGTCCTTGAAATCCTTGGAACTTAAACCTGCGTATATTTTATTTCGTTCTTCCCCTACTATACTCACCATCCTTTCGTGAGTTGCGCTTCCTTTCTTCGTAAGATGGAGACGTAAAATTCGATTATCGGTCGAATCGTTTACTCTTCTGATCCAACCTTTTTGTTCCATCTTCTCCACCATTCTTGAGATGTTCGGTTTATCTCCGAAGAGATCGTCGGTCAAATCACCCTGAGTCAATCCTTCGCTATGAGCGATTTTATTTAGCAGAAACCATTGTTCCTGACTGATATCGATGTCGTTCCGTTGGCAAAGTCTTTGAAAATGCAATCGAAACAAACGATTGGATCGGACGATTAAAAACCCATAGGCATCTTTTACTAAAACCATATAGTAAAAGATGCCTCCGTTAGTTACTAAGGCAACTATTTTTTAATTCGATTCGTTTGAATACCGAAATGGCATTTCTAATTCCGGCCCTATTGAAAATTCTACCCAAATTCCCTTAGCCTTTTAGAACCAACGTGGCATTCTCTTTCGAAACCCCGATCGTAGCGATCATACCTGAGTTAAATTTCAGATAGTCCGATTCGATTCCATCGCTGAAGATAACTCCGCCGACAGGCATCAAAGATTCCACGGTCAGAGGAAATTTATTTGTA